>DATGQT010000023.1:0-21052 GCA_035304085.1 Rubricoccaceae bacterium | reverse complement strand
GCGGCTGCCGGCGATCTGGATGAAGGCGTAGACGTCGAGGATCACGATGATCAGGCCGCAGCAGCCGAGGTTGCGGCCCGTGACGAGCTCGCCGAAGTTGCCGCCGGCGCAGCCGCCGAGGGCGACGAGCACGCCGACGAGGAGGGCGGTGAGGACGCCGAGGTTGAGCCTATGGGGGGAGCACATGGGCAGGTCGGGTTCGGTGGGGGAGGGCTACGCCTGCGCGTCGCGGACCGTCTTGCGCGCGAAGAGGAGGTAGAGGACGACGCCGACGACGGGGACGAAGACGAGCGCGACGAGGGCCACCTTCACCCCCACGGCGAGGTACGTCTTCCAGATGGCGACCGTGGCGAGGGCGGCGAGCGCCGCGTTGAGCACGGCCAGGAGCGCGACGAGCACGGCCTTGACGAGGCCGAGGAGCGTGGCGGCGAGGAGGATCGACATGGGCGTGGGAGATCGCGTGCAGCGACCCCTTACGGGCGAGACTGGGGCGGGTTGCGGAAGGTCGAAGGTCGAAGGTCGAAGGTCGAAGGTCGAAGGGCGAAGGGCGAAGGGCGAAGGGCGAAGGGCGAAGGGCGAAGGGCGAAGGGCCGATCGGGAGCGACGGAGAAGTTCCCCTGTCCCCCGACTTCTGACCTGTGACCTTTGACCTGTGACCCCTGTCTCCTGACTTCTGCCCCCTGCCCCCTGCCCCCTGACCACTGCACGACGGCGAGCAACTTCCGACGCCGGCGGGGGTCTCGGGGGCACGGCGGGCGGCCGTGCCGCGCTGCCTTGCATTAACTTCGAGCGCGCGGCTATACTAGCCGCCCTTCCTCCCGTGCGCGCCCCCGCCCTTCGGGCGCCACCCTCACCCCCGCCCTTCGGGCGCCACCCTCACCCCGCCCCGCCGGACCCGTCACCCCATGGCCGCACAAGGCAACAACGCGATGCGCCTCGGCATCCAGATCGTCCTCGCCGTCGTCATCGTCGTCGGCGCGTGGTACCTCTACAGGACCATCACCGAGCCGTGGGAGGCGTACCAGCGGGAGCAGCGCGCGACGACGATGACGCGGGCCCGGATGGACCACATCCGCACGGCGCTCATCGAGTACCGGGACCAGACCGAGCGCTACCCCCGCTCCCTCGACACCCTCGTCACCTTCGTCAAGACGGACTCCGTCTTCCAGACCGAGGACCTCAGCGAGGTCTTCCCCCTCCCTCCGGGCGCCTCGTTCAACCCGGACTCCCTCCCGTTCTCCCCGCGCACCGGCACCCCGTTCATCTACGACGTCGTCCGCAACGACTCGACGGGCGTAGAGATCTACTACCTCCAGGACCCGGACGTGCCGGAGGACTACATCGGCGCCCGCGAGCCCGACCCGGCCCGCCGGAACGCCGCCTCCTGGGAGTGAGGCGGCGGCGCCGGCCCCGCTCATGGATGGTCCCCCCGATGCCCCCGCCGCCCCGGCGCCCGTGACGCTGGCCGCCGTGGCCCCGTCGGGCCACGCCCTCCGCTACGCCGAGGTCGAGCGCGCCGGCCGCCGCCAGACCCTCCGCCGCCTCGGCACCTGCGACTTCGACTTCGCCGTGGACGAGGCCATCCTCGGCCTCGCCGGGCCGAGCCACCTCGAGACCGTCACGCGGGCGCTCCGCGAGGTCTTCCGCGGGGCGCCGGTGCGCTCGCTCCTGATGCCGGTGCACCCCCCCGCGCTGCCGGGCTTCTTCACGCCGCTCCCCGAGACGCTCGGCGCGCCGCAGCGCTACGAGCAGCTCCGCCAGGAGGCCGCCCTCCTCGCCGACGTCAGCACGACGCAGCCCGTCCGCATCCGCGCCGTCCCCGTCCGCACCGAGACGCTGGAGGTGGAGGGCCGCGCCGAGCCGTACCGCTGGCACCACGTCCTCCACGTGCCCGAGCCCGTCCACGCCCGCCTCACCCTGCTGGCCCGCGCGCTCGGCGCCGGGACCTACGACCTCGTCGACAGCACGCAGGCCGCCGCCGCCGTCGTCGCCGCCCTCGACGCGCAGCGCCCGCCCGAGGCGACACCCGGCCGGGACGTCGCGCTCGCACTCGGCGCCTACCCCGGCCACGTCGAGCTCGCCGTCGTCCGCGACGGGCAGTGGGTGCACGGCCACCACGGCGCCAGCGGCGCGCCCGAGGACGCGGCCTACTTCGCCGCCGCCTTCCTCGAGCGGCTCGGCCTCGCGCCGGCCGAGGTGGGGCGGTTCTTCCTCTACGGCGAGGACGCGGACCCCGGGCGCTACGACCTCCTCGCCGAGCTCCTCGACGCCCCGCCCGTCCTCCTCGACCCCCTCGCCGTCTACGGCCGCACGCCCCCCGGCGCCACGCCTGCCGTCCTCGCGGCCTACGTCCCCTGCGTCGGCGCGGCACTGCGCTGAGGGGTGGGTGTTTGAAGTTTGATGTTTGGAGTTGGAAGTTTGAAGTTCGGCCGCTGACTCCAGACTTCCAATCCCAGACTCCATCTCCCCATGCGCATCATCGGCGGGCGGCTCCGGGGGCGGGCGCTGCGTGCGCCGAAAGGGCGCGAGACGCGCCCGACGACGGACCGCGTGCGCGAGGCGCTCTTCAACCTCCTAGCCGCCCGCCGCCCGCTCGAGGGCGCCCGCGTGCTCGACCTCTTCGCCGGGACGGGCGCGCTCGGGCTCGAGGCCCTCAGCCGCGGCGCCGCCCGCGTCGTCTTCGTCGAGGCCCACGCGCCGACGCTCCGCCTCGCCCGCCAGAACGCCGCCGACCTCGGCGTCGCGGCCGCCTGCGCCTTCCTCCGCGCCGACGCCGTCGCCTTTCTCCGGCGCCCGCCGGCCGAGCGCTTCGACCTCGCCTTCGCCGACCCGCCCTACGACCTCGACGCGCTCCCGGACCTCCCCGACCTCGCGCGCCCGCACCTCGCCCCCGGCGGCCTCTTCGCCCTCGAACACGACGCCCGCCACGACTTCGCCGCCCACCCCGCCCTCGTCGTCACCCGCCCCTACGGCCGCACCGTGGTCTCTATTTTCCATCAGATGATCGGATCATCGGATGATTGAGCCCGATGGTCCGATCTCCCGATGGCCCGATCCCCTGATCCCCCGATGAAGCTCGCTCTCTACCCCGGCACCTTCGACCCCATCACGCTCGGCCACCTCGACGTGCTGGAGCGGGCGCTGACGATCTTCGACCGCGTGGAGGTGACGGTGGCGGTGAACGTGGCGAAGCAGACGCTCTTCTCGCTCGAGGAGCGCGTGCGCCTGATCGAGGCGAGCGTGGCCGAGGTCGAGGGGCACGAGCGCGTGGTCGTCACGTCGTTCGAGGGGCTGCTCGTGGACCACGCGCGGGCGCGCGGCGCCGTCGCCCTCATCCGCGGCCTCCGTCAGGTGAGTGACTTCGACTACGAGTTCCGCATGGCGCTCGCCAACCGCCGCCTCGCGCCGGAGGTGCAGACGGTCTTCCTCATGCCGAGCGAGGCGCACACGTTCCTCGCCGCGAGCATCGTCCGCGAGATCCACCGGTGGGGGGGCGACACGTCGTCGTTCGTCCCCGCGCCCGTGCAGCAGGCGATGGCGAGGAGACGTGTTGCGTGATGCGTGTTGCGTATCCAGTGTCCTGACACGCAACAGGCATCAAAGCCGCACCACCAGCAGCGCCGCCGGGCCGTCGGCCGTGGGGACGACGTGGACCGAGAGGTCCTCGCTCACGTCGAAGCCGGCGAGGTGGGCGGCGACGTAGGCGTCGAGCACCTGGAGGAGGTAGACGGCGGCGGTGCCGAGCACGGCGAGGTCGCGGTTGCGGCGGAAGTCGTCGCGGACCTGGCGCGTGGCCGAGAACGTGCGTGCGCCCGTGGCCTGCCAGTCGGCCTCGAACGCCTCGGCGCCCTCGCACTCCGGCCGGCCTGGCACCTCCTGGCAGCCGGCGTAGAGCGCGGCGCGGCGGTAGAGGCGGTAGCGACCGTCGAGGTAGACCGCCAGCCCCCCCGCGCCGACGAGGGCGCCGACGACGAACGGCGCCTTGACGGGCTGGCCGACGTAGACCTGTCCCCAGCCCGGCGCGACGAGCGCCCGCCACAGCGCCCCGCCCGGCGACGGGAGCGCCGCCGAGTCGGCGGCCGTGGGGGTCACGAGGCGGAGGGAGTCGGCCTCCTGCGCCGCGGCCGGGCCGAGGAGGCACGCAGCCAGCACGACGGCCGCAGCGGAGCAGCCGATCCGCATGGGCTTTCTCAGTACCCCGCCATCAGCTCGACGACGCGCTCCAGGTCCTCGAGCGAGAAGTACGACACCTCGATGGTGCCGCCGCCGTCGCCGCGGTGGCGGATCTCGACGCGAGTGCCGAGGTGCTCGCGCAGCCGCGCCTCCAGCGCCTCGATCTCCAGCCGGTCGCGCGGCGTGAGGGCGCCGTTGGCCGACGCCTTCGCCTCCGCCGCGGCGCGCTCGGCGCGCGCGGGCCGGTCCTTCCGCTCGCGCACGAGCCGCTCGACGTCGCGCACCGAGAGCCCCTTGTCGAGGATCTGGCGGTGGAGGTGGAGCTGGGCCTCCTCCTCCTCGACGGAGACGAGGGCGCGGGCGTGGCCGGCCGAGATCGAGCCGTCGCGCAGGGAGGCCTGGATGCGTGGGGGCAGCCGGAGGAGCCGGAGCGCGTTCGTCACCGTCGTCCGGTTCTTCCCCACCTTGTCGGCCACCTCCTCCTGCGTCAGCCCGACCTCCTCGATGAGCCGCTGGTAGCCGAGGGCGATCTCGACGGGGTTGAGGTCCTCGCGCTGGACGTTCTCGACGATGGCCATCTCGAGCATCGTCTCGGTGTCGGCCTCGCGGATGAAGGCGGGGATCTTGCGGAGGCCGGCGCGGCGGGCGGCGCGGAGGCGGCGCTCGCCCGAGATCAGCTCGAACCGCCCGTTGCCGAGGGCGCGCACCGTCAGCGGCTGGATGATGCCGAGCTGGCGGATGGACGCGGCGAGCTCGTCGAGCGCTTCCTCGCCGAAGTCCTTCCGCGGCTGGTAGGGGTTGGGCCGGATGGCGTCGACCTCGACCTCGGCGACGCGGCCGGCGAGGCGGAGGCGGTCCTCGAAGTTGTAGAGGCGCGAGCGCGGCGCCTCGCCGGCGACCTCGCCCCCCTCGTGGGAGGGCTCGTGCGGGGGCATCTGGGGCAGGAGGGCGCTGAGGCCCTTGCCGAGGGCGGCTTTCTTGCTCATGGGGCGTCGGGCGGCGCGCGGCGCGGGAGGGGGCTCAGTAGGGGCGGGGGGTCGGAGAACCGGTTCGGCGCGCCGTCGGGCGCCTCGTCGGCCGCCTCGTCGTCGGGGAGGGGGCCGGTGGCGCGGGAGGCGAGGCGGATGCGGCCGGCGGGGTCGGCCGGGGCCGTGGCGCCGTTGCTGGGGCCGTCGGGCGGGAGGGGCGCGCTCGGGGCCGGCGGGGCGAGGCGGGGCGGCGCGGGCGCCGGCTCGGGCGGGCGGGCGGGCTCGATGGTTTCGTCGCGGACGCGCTCCCCGTCGGGGCGAGGCTCCGTCGCCGTGGGATCGTGGGGTGGCGTGGGCGGGACGGGCGGGCTCGGCGCGACGGCGTGGTGGAGGCCGTCGCCCGAGGGCGCCGAGGCGGCGGGCGGCGCGCCGTGGGCGGGGCCGGCCTCCCCGACGGCGGGGTCCGCGGCCTCGGCCTCGTAGGCGTGGAGGTAGCGCTGGTTGTTGCGGATGATCTCGCGCGCGAGCGCCATGTAGTTCTTCGACCCGGCGCTGATGGCGTCGTAGAGGAGGACGGGCTTCCCGAACGACGGCGCCTCGGCCACCCGGACGTTCCGCTGGATCACCGCCTCGAACACCTTGTCGCCGAAGTAGCGGCGGACCTCGGCGGCCACCTGCGCCGCCAGCCGCAGCCGCGGGTCGAACATCGTCAGCAGCACGCCCTCCACCTCGAGCTCGGGGTTGAGGTGCTGCCGGACGATCTTGATCGTGTTGAGGAGCTGGCCGAGCCCCTCCAGCGCGAAGTACTCCGCCTGCACCGGGATGATGACGGAGTCGGCCGCCGTGAGCGCGTTGAGCGTGAGGAGCCCCAGGCTCGGCGGGCAGTCGACCACGACGAAGTCGTAGGCCCGGCGCGTCCGCGCCAGCGCCTTCTTCATCACCTGCTCCCGCTCGAGCACGTCGATCATCTCGATCTCGGCGCCGACGAGGTTGATGTGGCTCGGGACGAGGTCGAGGAACGGCATCTCCGTCTGCAGCACGGCGTCCTCGACGGGGACGCCCCCGGTGAGCACCTCGTAGATGCTCGTCGCCACCGTGCGCGTCTCGATGCCGAGGCCGGAGGTGCCGTTGGCCTGGGGGTCCGTGTCGAGCAGCAGCGTGGGGTGCTCCGTCGCGGCCAGCGACGCGGCGAGGTTCACCGCCGTGGTGGTCTTGCCGACCCCACCCTTCTGATTGGCGACCGCGATGACCTTGCCCATGGGATGCTGCTGCTGCGCCGGGGGACGCCGGGCCGGGGCACGGGACGGGGGTCGTACGCGACGGCGAACGCGCTGGCCGGCCGGGGGGACTCGCCGTCGAATATAGACCTCCGCCCCGTGGGGCGCAACGCGCCGCGGAACCCCTCCGGCCTCTTCCCGTCCCCTCAAACGCTGCTTCCTCCGGTCACGAAAAAATCGATCCCAGACCCATGCCCGACCTCCCCGACCTCTCCGTCACCGAGGCCCGCGACCTCGCGTCCGTCACCAAGGTCAGGGGCGGCCTCCGCGCCCTCGCCGCCCGCCTCCGCAACGACCTCAAGACGGTGGAGGACCCACGGGCGAAGGCGCTCTTCGAGACGGCCGCCGAGACGCTCGGCGAGCTGTTGCAGGCCTTCGAGGGCTACGAGCACGGCGGCGAGCCGGCGGGGCGGGACGAGGACGAGGGCGCGTAGGAGCGGGCCGCGTACCTTCCCGCGCACTCGCGCTCCCACGTTCCCGATCCGAGGTGGCCCGCCGCTTCGTCCTCCGCCGCGATCCCGCCGACGCGCCCCCCCTCGAAGGGCTCGCGCTCGACTACGCCGGGGCGCTCAACCCCCAGCAGCTCGCCGCCGTCACCGCGCCCGACGGCCCGGCGCTCGTCGTGGCCGGTGCCGGGACGGGGAAGACGCGGACGCTCGTCTACCGTGTGGCCTACCTCGTCGAGTGCGGAGTGCCGCCGGAGGGGATCGTGCTGCTGACGTTCACGCGGCGGGCGGCGAAGGCCATGCTCACGCGCGCCGCGTCGCTCCTCGACGGCCGCTGCGAGCGCGTCCGCGGCGGCACCTTCCACGCCTTCGGTCTCCAGGTCCTCCGCCGCTACGCCGACCGCCTCGGGTTCGACCGCCGGTTCTCCGTCCTCGACGCCTCCGACGCCGCCGACGTGCTCGACGTCCTCCGCACCGAGGCCGGGCTGCACCGCTCCGAGAGGCGCTTCCCGCGCAAGGCCACCCTCCACGCCCTCTTCTCCGCCGCGCTCAACCGCGACCTCGGGCTGGCCGAGGTGCTGGAGGAGGGCTGGCCCCAGTTCCTCGTCCACCTCGACGCCCTCGAAGCCCTCCGCGACGCCTACGACGCCTTCAAGCGGGCCAACGGGCTGATGGACTACGACGACCTCCTCGCCCGCCCGCTCGAGCTCTTCCTCCGCCACGACGACGTGCGGCGGCAGGTGGCCGGCGCGTCCCGGCACGTCCTCGTGGACGAGTACCAGGACGTCAACCGCCTCCAGGCCCGCCTCGTCGAGGCGCTCGCGAGCGTGCACGGCAACGTGATGGCCGTCGGCGACGACGCCCAGAGCATCTACCGCTTCCGCGGCGCCGACGTCGGCCACATCCTCCGCTTCCCCGACTCCTTCCCCGGCACGCGCGTCTACAAGCTGGAGCGGAACTACCGCTCGACGCAGCCCATCCTCGACCTCGCCAACCACGTCCTCCAGCGCGCCTCGGCGCGGTACGACAAGACGCTGTTCACCGAGCGCGCCGGGGGCGACCTCCCCGCGCTCGTGCAGGCGCCCGACGAGAGCTGGCAGAGCCGGTTCGTGTGCCAGGTCGTCCTGGATCGGCGCGAGCAGGGGGTGCCGCTCGGGCGGATGGCCGTCCTCTTCCGCGCCGGCTGGTGCTCGTACGACCTCGAGACGGAGCTGACGCGCCGCCGCATCCCGTTCGTGAAGTACGGCGGCCTCAAGCTTACGGAGGCCGCCCACGTCAAGGACCTCGTCGCCCACCTCCGCGTGGCCGAGAACCCCGGCGACGCGCCGGCCTGGAACCGCGTCCTCAAGCTCCTCGAAGGCCTCGGCCCCAAGACGGCCCAGCAGCTCCTCGAATGGGTCCGGCGCGTAGAGGACCCGTGGGCGCTGGAGGTGCCGTTCGCGTCGGACCGCTACGTCGAGGGGCTGCGGCGGCTGGGTGCGCTGCTGACAGCGCTGCGGGAGGGGGAGGAGCCGCTCGCGGCCCAGGTCGAGCGGCTCATCGCCTACTACCGGCCGCTCTTCGAGCGGGTCTACAGCGAGGACTACCCCCAGCGCGAGGCCGACCTCGACGGGTTCGCCGCCGTCGCCGCGCGCTACCGGAGCCGGCCGGCCCTCCTCGAAGCCCTCGCCCTCGACCCCCTCGACCTGACGACGGAGGCGGTCGAGCCCGGCATGAAGGACGAGGCCCCGCTGGTCCTCTCGACCATCCACTCGGCCAAGGGGCTCGAGTTCGACACCGTCTTCCTCATCGAGGCGCTCGACGGCGTGCTGCCGAGCCAGTACAGCCTCCGGCGGGCGGAGGAGCTCGACGAGGAGGTGCGGCTGCTCTACGTGGCGCTCACGCGGGCCGAGAACGCGCTGTTCGTCTCGTACCCGGTGGTGCAGCACAGGAGGGCGGCCGGGGAGTTCTTCACGGAGCCGAGCCGGTTCCTGCAGGCCGTGCCCGAGCGGCTGCTGGAGCCGTGGGCGCTCGTGGAGGAGATTGCGCCCCCGGCGCTTCCTCCGGGAGCGTAGGAGCGTACGAGCGTAGGAGCGTACGAGCGTGGGAGCGTATGAGCGTGAGGGATGACGCCGCTTCCTTCCCACGTTCGTACGTTCCTGCCCGCCCACGTTCCTGCGCGCCCCCGCCCATGCAGATCGAACTCGACCCCGCCGTCGCGCCGCCCGGCCCGCCCGGCCTCCGCATCGAGCGGGTGCCGATGGCGCGCTACGCCGAGGTGCAGGCGCTGAACGAGGCCATCTTCGGCGAGCGCCGCGTGATCTTCCGGCTCGACCGCGCCGACCTCGTCTTCCTCCTGGCGTGGCTGGACGGCCGGCGGGTGGGCTACAAGGCGGGCTACGCCGAGGACCGCACCACCTTCTACAGCGCCAAGGGCGGCGTGCTCGAAGGGTACCGCCGGCGCGGCGTCGCGCGGGCGCTGCTCTACCGGATGATGGACGAGGCGCGCCGCCTCGGCTACCGCCGCTTCGCCTTCGACACGTTCCCCAACAAGCACGCGGGGATGACCGTGCTCGGGCTGGCCGAGGGGTTCGCCGTCACAGCCGCCGGCTACAACGCCGCCTACAAGGACTACCGCCTCCGGTTCGAGAAGGCGCTGTAAGGGCGGCGGGCGAGGCATCGCGCCGCGCCGCCCGCCACAGCTGAGGCGGAGATAGCGCTTACCTCAGCAAGAGGACGCGCCGGGTCGTCGTGTAGGTGCCCGTCGAGAACCGCACGAGGTAGGTCCCGCTCGCGAGCCCGGCGGCTTCCCAGCGGACCTCGTGGTAGCCGGCCGGCTGGGGGCCCTGGGCGAGACGGGCGACGAGGCGCCCCAGCAGGTCGTAGACCGCCAGGTCCACCTCGGCCTGCTCGGGGAGCGCGAAGCGGACGGTGGCCGCCGCCCGGAACGGGTTCGGGTAGACCGCCGACAGCGCCGCCTCCTCCGGCAGCGAGGTGCTCGCGAGCGCCGGCGCGCTCGTCTCGGTCTCCGCCGCCGGCTCCCCTTCGCGCGCCGCGACCACCACCCACGGGGAGGCGCCCACGACGGGCCACGTGGCCTCCGCGCCCGCTTCGGCAGCTTCCCTCGCGTGCGCCGCCCGCGCGGCGTCCGGCTCACGCGGCGCCCTGGTTGCGACCGTGAGCTCGAACACCTCTTCATCGACCGACATCCCCGGGAAGCGGCCGATCACGATCCGGTAGGTGTACGGGCCTCCCGGGGCGGCCGCCGGCACCCGCTGGGTGTAGCGCCCGGTGATGGTCTGGCCCGCCGGCATCGTCCCGGAACGGACGAGCCCCCGGGCCACCGTGCTCCCCCCGCGCTCCGCGACGAAGTAGAGGTCGCCCGTCACGGGGGCGCCCGTGTGGTTGGTGACGGCGTACTCGAAGCGGACCTCCCCGCCGGGGGCGATGACGAGCGACGACGTGTTCTTGGCTTCGAGGTCGTAGGCGAGCGGGGCGCCGACGGTGAAGGCGCCCTCGGCGAGGGGGCCGCCGTTGTAGGCGCTGTCCACGGCGCGGACGGTCCAGGTGTAGGCGCCGTCGGGCAGCCCCGTCAGCGCCCAGTCCGTCACGGCGCTCACGCTGCCGGGCTCGGGGCGCCGGCGCGGGGGCTCGACGGGGGCGCCGTCGCGGTAGAGCTCGAGGTCGTAGGTCAGCGCGCCGGCGGGGGTGGAGTCGTCCGTCGCCGGGTTCCAGGAGAGGCGGACGTCGCCGTCGCCCTCGACGGTGGCCGACAGGCCGGAGGGCGCCGTGGGCGGGGCGTTCTCGCCGGCGGCGTCGTTGCGGTAGGCGTGCATCTGCGCCTCGACGAGACCGCCGCCGCCGGGCACGAAGTAGGACCCGGCGATGAAGTAGTCGAGGTCGCCCTCGCCGTCGAGGTCGAGCCAGGAGAAGGTGCCGCCGCGGTCGCCCATCGAGCGCGGGGCCGGGAGCTCGTTGCCGGAGTCGGTGAAGACGCCGCCGTCGTTGTCGTAGATCTTCGCGCGGCCCTCGATCTGGGAGCCGCTGTTGTACGTGCCCGCGAGGAGGATGTCCACGTCGCCGTCGTTGTCGTAGTCGGCCCAGGTGGCGGCGTTGAGGTCGAACCAGCCCTCGCAGGAGGGGCATTCGATGACCTCGAACGGGGTGTAGGTCTCGTCGTCGTTGCGGTAGATGCGGAGGACGTTGTTGAAGGAGCCGTCGGTCTCCTTGATGTGGCCGGCTACGAGGACGTCGAGGTCGCCGTCGCCGTCGTAGTCGCCCCACTGGGCCTCGCCGTGCTCGACGGTGAGGGCGCCGAGGATGTCCTCGCCCACGAAGACGCCGCCGCCGTCGTTGCGGTAGCGGCGGATGAAGCCGTCGTCGGTCAGGGGGGCCACGTGGACGAGGAGGAGGTCGAGGTCCTCGTCGCCGTCGTAGTCGGCCCAGGCGCTCTGGGCGTGGGCCGTAGGCGCGAACGCGGGGTCGGCCTCGGTGAACGTCCAGCCGCCGGCGCCGTCGGCGCCGTCGTTGCGCATGAGCGCCGTGCGGTAGCTGAAGTCGTCGAAGTCGAAGACCGACGGGAGGAGGAGGTCGAGGTCGCCGTCGTTGTCGTAGTCGGCCCAGGTGATGGAGCGGAGGTCGAAGTCGGCCTGGTCGTTGTCCTCGTAGTAGCCCGGCAGCGCGGTGCCGGTCGGGACGAGGGTGCCGCCGCCGTTGCGGTAGAGCACCGTCTCGCCGTCGGTGCCGACGGCGAGGTCCTGGTCGCCGTCGTTGTCGAAGTCGCCCCAGGCGAGGTCGGAGGCGCCGGTGGTGAGGTCGCCGAGGGGGACCTCGACGTAGGTGAAGTCCCACTCGTCCGGGGCGGCCTCGCCGTCGTTGCGGAAGAGGAGGAGCATGTAGTCGACGCTCTCGTTGTAGACGACGTAGAAGCCGAGCACGGCCACGTCGAGGTCGCCGTCGCCGTCGTAGTCGGCCGGGGCGGTGGCGGCGACCCAGAAGTCCTCGTCCTGGGGTGTGACGAAGTAGAGCTCGTTGGGGGTGACCTCGGTGAAGTCGCCGAAGGTGCCGCCGGGGCCGGGCTGGGCGACGACGACGGCGCCGGCCACGCCGGTGTCGCCGTCGTCGTCGGTGACGGTGAGGCGGACGACGTAGGTGCCCTCCTCGGCGTAGGTGTGCGTCGGGTGCTGCTCGGTCGAGGTCTCGCCGTCGTCGAAGTCCCACGCCCAGGCGACGACGGAGCCGTCGGGGTCGGTGCTGGTGTCGGTGAAGGCGATGGTGAGCCCGTCGGCCTCGAAGGTGAACGAGGCCTCGGGCGGGCGGTTGAGCGGCGGGGGCGGCGTGCCCTGGAAGTGCTCGATGTAGCCCTGGTAGCCCACGACCCACGCCTCGTCGGTCGCGGCGGTGACGGCCTCGAAGTTGCCGAAGCCGCCGGAGCCGATCTCGAGGCGGGCCCAGTTCTGGCCGCCGGTGGCGGAGTAGAGCGCGAAGTCGCTGCGGGTGCTGACCCACAGCTCGTCCGGGCCGAGGAGGTGGACGTCGGTGAGCTGGTCGTCTTCGGTGACGGGGACGGGGAGCGCCTCCCACGTCACGCCGCCGTCGTCGCTGCGCGCGGCGAAACCGTACCAGCCGACGGCGTAGCCGACGTTCGCGTCGGCGAAGTCCATGTCCAGGATCTGGCCCCACTGGTCGGGCAACTCGCCCATGGTCCAGGTGGCGCCACCGTCGGTGGTGCGGTAGAAGCGCCCGGTGACGTTGAGGGCCCAGCCGTTCTGGCCCTCGAAGTCCACGGACACGTAGGCGCCGCCGAAGTCGGGCACGGCCGTCCAGGAGTCGCCGCCGTCGGTGGTGTGGAAGACGGCGCCGTCGGAGAAGCCGGAGCCGGCCACCCAGCCGTCGAGGAGGGTGGAGAAGTCGAGGTCCTCGGCGTCGAGGCTCGGCGGCGCGGCGGCGCCGGCCGTCCACGTCGCGCCGCCGTCGGCGCTGCGGTAGACGCGGCCCTCGGTGTCCACCACCACGACCGCGTCGGGCCCCACGACGTCCACGCCCACGAGGTTCTGGAACGTGAAGGCGGGGTGGACGATCCAGGGGGCGCCCTGGGCGCCGGTGTTCGTGAGGAGCGTGCCGCCGTCGCCGACGGCGAGGAGGCGGCCGTCAGCGAACCGGGCGACGGCGTTGAGGGAAGCGCCGTAGCCGCTGCTGATCTGGGTCCAGGAGGCGCCGCCGTCGGTGCTCTTGATGACGAAGCCGCCGCCGTAGCCGAAGTAGCCGGTGAAGGGGTCGGCGAAGGTGGGGCGGGCGCTGCTGAGGAAGCTCGGGCGCGGGCCGGGCGAGGTGAACACCTGCGCCCACGTGAGCCCGGCGTCGGGGGAGTGGAACATGTTGCCCAGCACGTCGGCGGCGACGACGGTCTCGGGGTCGGGCACGGCGAAGTCCCAGATCCCCTCCGGGATCACCTCCCCGAGGTCGGCCCACGTCTGGCCGCCGTCGGCGGAGCGGAGGAGGCGGCCGTCGCCGCCGAAGCCGCCGGTGGCGGGCGAGGCGAGGACGACGGTTTCGCTGACGGCCACGAGGCGCGTGCAGCCGTCGGTGGAGGGGCCCGTCGCCCACGTCTGCCCGCCGTCGGTGGAGCGCACGAAGGCGCCGTCGACGATGCCGATGGCTAGGTCGGAGGTGAGGAGGGCGACGGCGGTGGCGTTCCCCGCCTGCACGAGCGTGAAGGTGGCGCCGCCGTCGGCCGTCCGGTAGATGCCGGTGGCCGAGACGCCGAGGCCGGTCTGGTCGTCGGCGAAGTCGAACCGGAACATCTCGTTCGGCGACGCCGCCCACGAGAGCCCTCCGTCGCGGCTGACCTGGCGGTCGAAGTTGCCGGTGGCGACGCCGAAGGCGGGCGTGTAGAACGCCATGAAGTAGGTGGAGCCGAGGAAGGGGATCTCCTCCCAGGTGGTGCCGCCGTCGGTCGTCCGGTAGTTCTCGTTCCCGTAGACCCACCCGAGCTGGTCGTCGAGGAAGAACGTCCCGTTGAGGGGGTCGAACCCGCCGACGGGCACGTCGCGCTGCACCCACGTCACGCCGCCGTCGGTCGATTCCCAGAGCGCCCCGCCGTCGTCGAACGAGTCGTCTTCGGTGGCGATGAAGACGCGGGTAGGGGTAGGAACGCCGACCCCCCGAACGTCGAGGTCGGTAGGGACGGGGCTCTGCGTGGTCCACTCCTGCGCGGTGGCGGGCGACGCGGAAAGGAGGAGGGCTAGGACGAGGCTCGCGTAGGCGTGGCGCATGGAGGTGGGGAGTAGGGGGCGGGGCCGGCGAGCGGAGAAAGCCCGTCGCTTCCAAGGGCTTACCAAAGGCAATGCCAGGGCGAAGTTCGCCCCGTAGAGGCTCGCCCCGACAAGCCCGTGACCACTGGATACACGAGAATGCGGGTTTTGCTGAGATGGCGCGGGCCGGGGCAGCGCACGCCCTGCGCACGAGGCGAAAGGGATGCGCAGGGTGCCTATGCCGCCGCCCGCGTCGTTCGAGTGGGCCGTCGGGCCGAACGCCGGGCCAGACCGCCGGCCTGCTTCCCTGCGACTCCGGGCTCATCCGAGGCTCCCGCGCCAGCGGAGCCCCGCAGGAGCAACCCTCCGGCCGCCTCCACGTCGTCGGCCGTGAAGCAGAGGCGCTTTGTGCCCGGCGCGCATCGTGGTCCCGGCTCTATATTCGGCCGTCGTTTGCCACCCGCCCCCTGCCCCGACCGCGCCCATGGAAACGTTCGAGAGGATCGTCAACCAGCTCAACGACCTCGTCTGGAACTCCGGCATCCCCTTCGGGGGCGAGATCCTCCCCTTCGTCGTCATCGCGCTGATCGGGACCGGCATCTTCCTCACGCTCCGGCTGGGGTTCGTGCAGCTCCGCCACCTCGGCCACGGCTTCGCCGTCACGACGGGGAAGTACGACGACCCCAACGAGCCCGGCGACGTCTCGCACTTCCAGGCCCTCACGACGGCGCTCTCGGCGACGGTCGGCATCGGCAACATCGCTGGCGTCGCCATCGCGATCCACTGGGGCGGGCCCGGCGCGCTGTTCTGGATGTGGGTGACGGCCTTCCTCGGCATGGCCACGAAGTACACCGAGGTCACGCTCGCCCAGCACTACCGGACGGTCGAGCGGCCCGACCTCGACGCGAAGAAGTGGGAGGGGACGGTGGCCGGCGGGCCGATGTACTACATCGAGCGGGGCCTCGGCGCCATCGGGAAGCCGCTCGCCATCCTGTTCGCCGTGCTCCTGGGCACGACGGCCTTCCTCACCGGCAACGCCATCCAGGCCAACACCGTCGCCGACACCGTCGCGGCCAGCTACGGCGTCGCCCCGTGGATCACCGGCCTCGTCACGGCCGCCGTCGTGGCGATGGTGATCCTCGGCGGCATCACGCGGATCGGGAAGGTGACGGCCGTGCTGGCCCCGCTGATGGCGGCCATCTACGTCACGGCGGCGCTGTTCATCCTCCTCCTCAACGTCGACCAGATCATCCCCTCGTTCGCCCTCATCTTCCGCGAGGCGTTCAACCCCACGGCGGGCGTGGCCGGCACCGGGATGGGCGTGTTCCTGGTCACGATGATGTGGGGCGTCCGGCGCGGGCTGTTCTCGAACGAGGCCGGGCAGGGGAGCGCCCCCATCGCCCACGCCGCCGCCAAGACCGACGAGCCCGTCTCGGAGGGCGTCGTCGCGCTGCTCGAGCCGTTCATCGACACCATCGTCATCTGCTCGCTCACCGCGCTCGTCATCATCGTCACCGGCGTCTGGAGCGACACCACGCCGACGGCGATCAGCCTCTCGGGCGGCGACCTCTCCTTCGTCGCGCAGACGGAGGACGGCGGCTTCCAGGCGGTCGAGGCGCCCGCCGAGATCGTCGTCGAGGGCGGCCGGCAGGTGGCGGCGGCCGGCGCACCGCGGCTGGCCTGGCACGAGGTGGCCGTCGAGCAGCTCTTCGTCGACGCCGCGATGACGCAGCCGTTCACGGGGCGGATCGTCCGGGGCTACGACGACCCCGGGACGGAGGCCGTCGAGGCCCTCCCCATCGCCGTCGCCGCCGACGGCACGCAGTACACCGTGCTCCACGGGCCGGCCGTCGAGAGCGGCGCGCCGCTGACGGCGCTCGCGTTCCGGACGGGGATGCCCGGCGAGTGGGCCGACCTCATCGTCCTCGTCAGCGTGCTGCTGTTCGCCGTCTCGACGGCGATTTCGTGGAGCTACTACGGCGACCGCTGTGCCTACTACCTCTTCGGGTCGAAGGCCGTCCTCCCGTACAAGATGGTCTACGTCGGGATGCACTTCTTCGGCGCCGTCGTCCCGCTGGCGGCCGTGTGGACGCTCGGCGACGTCTTCCTCGGCCTCGTCATCCTGCCCAACCTCCTCGCGCTCATCCTGCTTTCGGGGAAGGTGGCCGAGATGACGAGGAGCTACTTCGAGCGGAAGCCGTGGATCCAGAACGCCGAGGACCACAAGCGCGCCGTCGAGCGCGAGCGCGCGGCGAAGGCGGCGCGGCAGAAGGAGCCCCAGCCTTGATCCGGCTCCGCCCCGGGCGATACCCCGGACCCGAACGGATCACCCGAGCCTACCGATCACCCCGACGATGACGCGACAGACGACGCAGGCGCTCGCCCCGACGGCCCTCGACCGCCTCAAGGGCGCCGTCAACCACGCGATGGCCGCGGGCGCCTCAGCGTGCGCGGCGTGGGCGTTCGCCGCCGCCGCGTGGCCCGCCGGCGGGCTCGACCGCGCCGCCGGCCTCGGGCTGGCCGTCCTCCTGGCCGCCTTCGCCGCGCTCAACGCGCTGCGCCTCGCGGCCGTCCGCCGCGGCAGCCCCCGCTACGCCCGCGTCGTCCGCCCGGCCGCCGCCACGGTGGCCTCGGCGCTGCTGCTCTGGGGCGCCGCGTTCTTCTTCTAGCCGCAGGCGCCGCGCCGATGGCCCTCACCGTCGTAGACCACCCCATCCTCCGGCGCGACCTCACCGTCCTCCGCGACCGCACGACGCCGCACGGCCGCTTCCGCCAGACCCTCTCCGACGTCGCCGCCATCCTCGCGTACGAGGCGCTCCGGGCGCTGCCCGTCGAGGCCGTACCCGTCGAGACGCCGCTGGAGCCGGTGGAGGGGTACCGCCTGGCGAAGGAGGTCGTCGTGGTGCCGGTGCTGCGGGCCGGGCTCGGGCTCGTCGACGGGTTCGTCCGCCACGTCCCGGAGGCGCGCGTGGGCCACCTCGGGATGTACCGCGACGAGCGCACCCACCGGCCCGTGGACTACTACGCCAGCGTCCCGCCGGGACTCGGCGACGCGAGCGTGTTCGTCGTGGACCCCATGCTGGCCACGGGCGGGAGCGCGGCGGCGGCGCTGAGCCACCTCAAGCGCCGCGGCGCGCGCGACCTCACGTTCGTCTGCCTCGTCGCCGCGCCCGAGGGCGTCCGCCGCCTGGAGGCCCTCCACCCGGACGTCCCCGTCGTCGCCGCTGCCCTCGACCGCGAGCTCGACGAGAACGCCTTCATCCGTCCCGGCCTCGGCGACGCCGGCGACCGCATCTTCGGGACGGGATGAGGGGGATCGGGTCATCGGAGGATCGGGCCATCGGATCATCGGATTATTCTGGAGGAACCGCCGTGCACACGCTCCTGCGCCTCGCCGCGCTCACGCTCCTGGTCGGGCTGCTCGTCCCGGCCGCCCGCGCTCAGGCTCCGGCCGACACGGCGGCCGGTGCGGCGGCCGACTCCCTCGCGGCGGGCGCCCCGTCGCTCGTGCGCGACAGCCTCGCGGCGCTCCCCGAGGTGCCGGACTCGGTCACGGTCGAGGGGCCGGCGCTCGCCCTCACCGGCGTCCCCTTCGCCGTGACCGTGAGGGGGCTGGACACGACGGCCGCCGGCGCCGTGCAGGTGCGCGTGGGCGAGCGGCAGTTCCCGCTCGAAGTCGGCGAGGAGGGGGCGCTCGTCGCCTCGGGCGTCGTCGCCCCCGGGCGCGGGACGACGGTGGTCGAGGCCGTCCGCGGCGGCGCCGTCATCGGGCGGGCCGAGACGCGGACGCTGCCGGGGTGGGTCTCCATCCTCCCGCCGCTCATCGCCATCCTCGTGGCGCTCGCGTTCCGCCAGGTGATCCCGGCCCTGTTCCTCGGCGTCCTCGTCGGCGCGGTCCTCATCGCCGGGCTGTCGCCGGCCGGGATCGGGGAGGGCTTCTTCGCCGCCTTCCAGGTCTACATCCTGAACGCGCTGGCCGACGAGAGCCACGCCGCCATCATCCTGTTCACGTTCATGATCGGGGGGATGGTGGGGATCATCCAGAAGAACGGCGGCACCCAGGGCATCGTCAACCACATCGTCCGCTGGGCGAGCACGCCCCGGCGCGGGCAGCTCTCGGCCGCCGTCCTCGGCCTCGTCATCTTCTTCGACGACTACGCCAACTCCCTCATCATCGGGCCGACGATGCGGCCGGTGACGGACCGCCTCCGGATCTCGCGCGAGAAGCTCGCCTACATCGTCGACTCGACGAGCGCGCCCGTCGCCTCGCTCGCGCTCGTGACGACGTGGATCGGCTTCGAGGTCGGCCTCATCAACGAGGCCCTCGCCGGCATCCCGTCCCTGAACCTCGACGGCTACGGCGTCTTCCTCGAGTCCATCCTGTACCGGTTCTACCCCATCCTCGCGCTGTTCTTCGTGTTCGTCATCGCGTTCACCGACCGCGAGTTCGGGCCGATGTACAGGGCCGAGCACCGCGCGCGCACGACGGGCGCCGTCCTGGGCGAGGGGGCGAAGGTGGACGCGGCGGCCTCGGAGGGGGCCGAGTTCGCGCCGCCCGAAGACAAGCCGCGCCGCGCCGTCAACGCGATCCTCCCCGTCCTCGTCCTCGTCGTCGGCGTGCTCGTCGGCCTGTGGGTCACGGGCGAGGGCGACACCGTCCGCGAGGTCGTCGGCAGCGCCGACTCGTACAAGGCGCTGATGTGGGCGTCGCTGGCGGGCGTGCTCGTGGCCGCCGCCCTCTCCGTCGGCCAGCGCATCCTCACGCTCGACGAGACGATGGACGCGTGGTACGCCGGGATGCGGTCGATGCTGCTGGCGATGATCATCCTGCTGCTGGCCTGGGCGCTCTCGGCCACGACCGACCTCCTCCATACCGGCGCCTACCTCGCGAGCGCGCTCTCCGAGGCGCTCGCGCCCGGACTCGTGCCAGCCCTCATCTTCGTGCTCGCCTCCCTCACCGCGTTCGCGACGGGGACGAGCTGGGGCACGATGGGGATCCTGATGCCGCTGGTCGTCCCGCTGACGTGGGGCGTCATGCAGGCCAACGGCATCGCCGACCCGGCGCACTACTACCTCCTCTACTCGGCCGTCTCGTGCGTGCTGGCCGGGGCCGTCTGGGGCGACCACTGCTCGCCGATCTCGGACACGACGATCCTCTCCTCGATGGCGTCCGGGTGCGACCACGTCGAGCACGTCCGCACCCAGCTCCCGTACGCCCTCCTCGTCGGCGCCGTCGCCATCCTTCTCGGCACGGTGCCGACGGGGTTCGGCTTCCCGTGGTGGGCCTCGATGCTCCTCGGCGCCGCCGTGCTCCTCCTCGGCGAGCGCTTCCTCGGCAAGCCGGTCGAGGAGAAGGGCGAGGTACGAGCGGCGAGCTACGAATGACGAGGGACGAGCGCGGGATGGAGGACGGAGGAGCCGTTCGCCCCTCGTCGTTCGACGTTCTCTACCTCGACAACCACCTCCTCGTCGTCGTCAAGCCGGTGGGGCTGCTCGCGCAGGCGGACCGGACGGGCGACCCCGACCTCCTCTCGCTCGGCAAGGCGTACCTCAAGTCGCGCTTCGACAGGCCGGGCGACGTGTTCCTCGGCCTCGTCCACCGCCTCGACCGGCCCGTGAGCGGGGTGATGGTGCTCGCGCGGACGAGCAAGGCGGCGGCGCGGCTCACGCAGGCGTTCAGGGAGCGGCGGGTCGAGAAGCGCTACCTCGCCGTGGTCGAGGGCCGGCTGACGGGGGAGGGGGAGCGGACCGACTGGCTCGTCAAGGCGAAGGGCCACGTGCGTGCGGTGGCGGCGGGTACGCCCGGTGCGAAGGAGGCCGTGCTGCGCTGGAAGGCGCTGGCCGTCGAGGGGCGGCGCTCGCTCGTCGAGGTCGAACTGCTGACGGGGCGGGCGCACCAGGTGCGTGTGCAGCTCGCCGCCCTCGGCGCGCCCATCCTCGGCGACCTCCGCTACGGCGCGAAGGAGGAGCTGGACGGCCGCAACCTCGCCCTCCACGCCTACCGCCTCGCCTTCGAGCACCCCGTCCGCCGCGTCCCCCTCGCCTTCGCCGCCCCGCCGCCCGCGACCTGGCAGGGGCTGTTCGCACCGCAGATCGCGCGGCTGGTGGGGACGACAGACCACGGACCACGGACGACGGACGGATAGCGAGGACGGCCCTACGCGGTCCCTCGTTCGTGGTCCTCGAAAACCGGCGCTCCTACGGCCGATTCGCTGTGCCATAACGCCGTCACCGTCTCCCATTAGCTTGGCTCACTTCACCAGACGGAGACGGCGATGACGACGCAGGCGCTGATCGGACCGACGAACGAGGAGCTGGCGGGCGTGCTCGAGGAGATGGGCGCGCTGCTGACCCGCCTCGGCGAGCCCAACCCCTACCGCATCCAGGCCTACCTCCAGGCCGCGGCGATGCTCCGGGAGCACGACGAGCCCGTCGCGCTCCTCTACGGCGCGGGCGGCCGGAAGGCGCTGATGGACCTGCCCGGCATCGGCGTCAGCCTCGCCACCCACCTCGCGCAGTACATCGAGGACGGCCGCGCCGGCCTCCACGACCGCCTCCGCGAGGTCGCCGACCCCGTCGGCCTGATCGCCAGCGTCCCCGGCATCGGCGAGGCGCTGGCCGGCCGGATCGTCCGCGAGCTGGGGGTGACGACGCTGACGGAGCTGGAGAAGGCGGTGCAGGACGGCCGCCTCGCGGCGCTGGAGGGGTTCGGCCCGCGCCGGCTCGAAGGGCTCCGGCTCCAGCTCAACTCGGTCCTCCACCGCGCCGCGCGCCGCCGCGCCCGCCGCGTCCGCCGCGACCTCGTCCGGCTCGCCGCCGCGCGCGCCCGCGCCGAGGCGCAGGCCGAGCGGCAGGCGGCCGAGGCGGCGTCGGCTCACGAGGAGGCGATGAGCGCCGTCGAAGCGCAGCCGCAGCACGCGCGCATCCTCACGCTCTTCCCCCCGGCTGCGGCGTGA
>DATGQT010000022.1:0-35939 GCA_035304085.1 Rubricoccaceae bacterium | reverse complement strand
TCGATGGATGATTGACGATGGATGATGGCAGATGGGGGCACGGGAACCATCATCCATCATCCATCTGCCATCTACCATGCGTATCGACCTCGTCACCGCGCTGCCGGAGCTGGTCCGGAGCCCGCTGGAGCACTCGATCCTGCGGCGGGCGCAGGAGAAGGGGCTCGTGGAGGTGCACGTCCACGACCTCCGGGCGTGGGGGCTCGGGCGCTACCGCCAGATCGACGACGCGCCCTACGGCGGCGGCGGCGGGATGGTGCTCCGGCCGGAGCCGTTGTTCGCCTGCGTCGAGGCGCTGGCGGCGGCGCTCGGGCGGCCCTACGACGAGGTCGTCTACCTCACGCCCGACGGCGAGGTGCTCGACCAGCCGATGGCCAACGCGCTCTCTCTCAAGGAGAACCTCCTCCTCATCGCCGGCCACTACAAGGGCATCGACCAGCGCGTCCGCGACGCCCTCGTCACGCGCGAGGTCTCCATCGGCGACTACGTGCTCTCCGGCGGCGAGCTCCCGGCGCTCGTGCTGATAGACGCCGTGGCCCGCCTCGTCCCCGGCGTCCTCGGCGACGCCGGCAGCGCGCTCTCCGACTCGTTCCAGGACGGCCTCCTCGACGCGCCGGCCTACACGCGCCCGCCCGTCTTCCGCGGCATGGAGGTGCCGGCCGTCCTCCGCTCCGGCGACCACGACGCCGTGCTCGCGTGGCGCGAGGAGGCGCGCCTGGCGAAGACGCGCGCCCGCCGGCCCGACCTCCTCGCGCCGGCTCCGGGGCCGGAGGAGGGGGCCTCTCGCGAAGAATCCTCTAGATAGCCGGCGGGCTTCCACGCCCTCGGCGGCCGTCCGTACCTTGGGCGGCTACGCGTGTACGCCGCGTGCTGCGGCCTCCCACCACCGACTCCAGCGACGACAACTCCCATGGCTACCGACCTGATGAAGCTCGTGGAGGCGACGCAGCTCCGCGACGACTTCCCCCCCTTCCAGCCCGGCGACACCGTCAGCGTCCACGTCCGCGTCATCGAGGGCAACAAGGAGCGCGTGCAGCGCTACGAGGGCGTCGTGATCGCGATCAGGGGCTCGGGCGCGTCGAAGACGTTCACCGTGCGGAAGGTCTCCAACGGCGTCGGCGTCGAGCGGATCTTCCCGTTCGCCTCGCCGAAGATCGCGAAGGTGGAGCGCGTCCGCGAGGGGCGCGTCCGCCGCGCCAAGCTCTACTACCTCCGCAGCCTCCGCGGCAAGGCCGCCCGCATCAAGGAGCGCATGCGCGACGTCGGCGCGGGCCAGAACGCCTCGGGCAGCCCGAAGGCGAAGGCGAAGGGCCGCCCCGGCTCCGGCGCCGCGGCGAACAGCGTCGCCCCGC
Organism: Rubricoccaceae bacterium; assembly: GCA_035304085.1. Lineage (GTDB taxonomy): Bacteria > Bacteroidota > Rhodothermia > Rhodothermales > Rubricoccaceae > DATGQT01. The sequence goes on along the minus strand of DATGQT010000022.1, from coordinate 34,587 downwards.
TCCAGGCCGGCGAGACGAAGAAGACCGGCTCCGGGCAGCAAACGAAGGCGGAGCCGGCGCGGAAGGACGAGCCGGCCGCCGTCCCGCCGGTCGAGTGATTGGCGATTAGCGATGGGTGATTGGTGGACGCCCTCCAATCGCTAAACGCTAATCCCTAATCGCCCTCTACCCCATGCGCCTCGCCGTCTGGCCCGTCGCTCCCGCCCGCGCGCTCGGCGCTGCGCTGCGGGGGGCCGGGCCGGTGACGGAGGTCGCGGAGGTGGGGCCGTTCGAGGCCGCCGCCGCCGTGCGCGGGGGCCACGCCGACCTCGCGCTCGTCCCCACGCTCGACGTCCTCCGCGACCCCGACGCGTTCGCGCTCGTGCCCGGCGTCGGCCTCGTGGGCGAGCGGTGCCCGACGGTCCGCCTCGCCGTCGCCGCGCCGCTGGACGCGGTGAGGACGGTGGCGTTCGACCCGCGCTACGCGCAGGAGGTCCTCCTCACGCAGCTCCTCCTCCGCGAGCACTACGGCGGCGAGCCCGCGTTCGTGCCGGCCGACCCCGCCGCGCCGCTCGCCGAGCGCCTCGCCGGCCGCGACGCCGCGCTCGTGGCGCCCGAGGAGCCGGTGGGGGAGGGGGTCACGGTGCTCGACCTCGGGCAGGAGTGGGCCGAGCTCACGCTCCGCCCGATGGTGTGGGGCCTCGTCGCCGCCCGCGCCGGCGCCCTCGACGCCGCGACCGCCCGCGCCCTCGCCGACGCCGTCGCCGCCCTCCCGCCGCCGGACGAGGCGGACGCCGAGGCCCGCCACTACCAGCTCACCCTCGACGGCTACGCCCTCGCCGGCCTCGACGAGCTCGTGAACCACCTCTACTACCACCGCGTCCTCGACGACCTCCCGGCCCTCCCCTTCGTGGAGCTGCCCGACGAGGAGGAAGAATGATTACGTGAAGTACGTGGTCGGGCTCCCTCACGTGATCACGTACTTCACGTAATCAGGTCAACACGCCATGTCCGACCCCGGCATCAAGACCGTCGTCACCAACCGCCGCGCGCGGCACGAGTACCACCTCGAGAAGCCCGTCGAGGCGGGGATGGCGCTGCTGGGCTCGGAGGTGAAGTCGCTGCGCGCGGGGAAGGCCAACCTCCAGGACGCCTTCGTGTCGGTGGACGCCGAGGGCGCCGTGCTCCGCAACCTCCACATCGCGCCCTACGAGATGGGCGGGTACGCCAACCACGAGCCGACGCGCCCGCGCCGCCTCCTCCTCCACCGCCGCGAGATCGAGGCGCTGCGGAAGGGGATCGAGCAGCAGGGGTACACCGTCGTCCCGCTCAGGCTCTACTTCAAGCACGGCCGAGCGAAGGTGGAGATCGCCCTCGCCAAGGGCAAGAAGCTCTACGACAAGCGCCACGACATCGCCGCGCGCGACGAGCAGCGCCGCCTCGACCGCCTCGTGCGGCGCTGACGCGCCGTCGGAGGTCCGCGGGTCCCAGGTCAGCGGACCAGCGGCCTGCGACCTTTGACTCCCGACCCATGACCTTCCCTCCCGTCGAAGAACAGCTCCGCCAGATCCGCCGCGGCGTGGCGGAGGTGCTCCCCGAGGACGCCCTCGTCGAGAAGCTCCGGCGCGCGGCGCAGGAGGGCCGGCCCCTCCGCATCAAGCTCGGCTTCGACCCCACGCGGCCCGACCTCCACCTCGGCCACGCCGTCGTCCTCCGCAAGCTCCGCCAGTTCCAGGACCTCGGCCACCACGCCTTCCTCGTCGTGGGCGACTTCACGGCGCGCATCGGCGACCCCTCGGGGCGGAGCAAGACGCGCCCGCCGCTCTCCGAGGACGAGATCGCCGAGAACGCGCGGACGTACATGGCGCAGGCCGGCGTCGTCCTCGACACGGACCCCGAGCGCCTCACCATCGTCCGCAACAGCGACTGGCTCGGGCCGATGACGTTCGCCGACGTCATCCGCCTGGCCGGCCAGACGACCGTCGCGCGGATGCTCGAGCGCGACGACTTCTCGAAGCGCTACGCCGCCGGCCTGCCCATCTCCCTCCACGAGTTCCTCTACCCGCTGGCGCAGGCGCAGGACTCCGTCCACCTCGGCGCCGACGTCGAGCTGGGGGGGACGGACCAGACGTTCAACCTCCTCATGGGCCGCGCGCTCATGGAGGCGGCCGGGCAGGAGCCGCAGGTCTGCGTCACCCTCCCCATCCTCGAAGGGACCGACGGCGTGCAGAAGATGTCGAAGTCGCTCGACAACTACATCGGCATCACCGAGGCGCCGGAGGAGATGTACGGCAAGACGCTCTCGATCCCGGACGCGCTGATCTACCGCTACGTCGAGCTGGCGACGGACGTGCCGACGGAGGACCTCGCGCGCTGGGGCCGCTACGCCGAGGCCGACCCGCGCAACGCGAAGCACGACCTCGCCCTCGAGATCGTACGGATGTACCACGGCGAGGAAGCGGCCCGCGCCGCGCGGGCGCACTTCGAGAAGACCGTCGTCCGGGGCGACGTGCCCGACGACGTCCCCGAGCTCGTGCCCGAGGCCGAGGGCGGCGAGCTCGGCCTCGTCGAGCTCATCCGGCAGGCCGGCTTCGCGGCGTCGAACAGCGAGGCCCGCCGGTTCATCCAGCAGGGCGCGGTCTCCATCGATGGGGAGCGGGTGGAAGACCCGGCGCGTGTCATCCGGCTGGACGTCGAGGCGCCGTTCGTGCTGAGGGTGGGGAAGCGCCGCTACGCGCGGGTTCTGCGGCCCGCCTGATTCCCGGCGGCGCGCGGGACGCCGTTATGCCTTGACAATCACGGGCGCCCGCCGGAACGTGGGGCATCGACCCGTGCCCCGTCGCCCTATGCCGCGGCTCCCGGCCCTCCTCCTCGCGCTCCTCGCCGTCGCCCCCGCGTGGGCGCAGGGCGGCGGCGTCGCGCCCTACCACGCCGGCATGGCGGCGCTGGAGGCGGGCGACGTCGCCGGGGCCACGCGGCTGCTGACGGCGGCCGTCGCCGCGGCGCCCGAGGACCCCGTCGCCCACTACGGCCTCGCCCTCGCCCACGCCGCCGGCCGGCCGCCCGACGAGCGCGAGGTGGCTCGCCACCTCGACGCCGCCCTCCGCCTCGACCCCGAGAACCCGCGCTTCCTCGAGGCCAAGCTGGAGGCGCTCCGCCGCGTGCTCCCCGAGAACCGCGCCTTCAGCCTCTCCGACACCCGCCGCCCGGCCCTCGCCCGCCGCATCCTCGCCCTCGACTCGACCAGCGCCCTCGCCCACGAGGAGCTCGCCCTCCGCGCCTTCGGCGAGTTCGGCTGGCGCCGGTCCCTCGCCCAGCGCACGGGGGGATGGGACCCCGAGGCCACCCGCGGCAACAGCGGCGCCGCCAACCGCGCCCTCGCCCGCGCCGCCGAGCACCTCGACGCCGCCCTCCGCACAGACCCCGCCGCCGCGCGCGCCCACCGCCTCCGCCTCCGCGTCCACGCCTACGCCCGCGACGACGAGGCGCTGGCCGAGGCCGCCCGCGCCTTCGCCGCCGCCCGGCCCGACGACCCCGCCGCGGCGCTCTACCTCGGCCTCGCCGCCTACCGCCTCCACGACGTCGAGGCCGCCGGCCGCCACTTCGCCGCCGCCCTCGCCGCGATGCCGCCCGAGGAGCGCGCCGCCTTCGAGGCGCTCGACCGCTTCCTCGGCGACGACGAGCGCGCGGCCTACGCCGCCGACTCCGCCGGCTTCGCCGCGCGCTACTGGCAGCGCCGCGACCCCCGCCTCCTCTCGGCCCGGAACGAGCGGCGCCTCGAGCACTACGCCCGCGTCGCCCTCGCCGACCTCCTCTTCGCCGACCCCTTCCGCGGCACGCGCGGCTGGGACACCCCCCGCGGCGAGGTCGTCGTCCGCTACGGCCTCCCCGACGACGACGGCAGCTGGCTCGCCAACAACGTCCTCGCCCGCGACTTCGGCGCCTACGAGCGCTGGGCCTACGCCCCCTCCGACGGCGAGGAGGGGTTCGACATCCTCTTCGAGGACGCCTTCCGAAGCGGCGACTACGACTTCCCCTCCTCGGCGGCGGGGGAGGACGAGGCCACGCGCGTGCGGAGCCTGTTCCGGCGGCGGCCCGAGCGGTACGCCTACCGCCCGCCCACGCTCGTCCCCTTCCCGACGCTCGCTGCTACCTTCAAGGGCGAGGGCGGGCGGACCGCCGTCGTGGTCCCCCTCGGCATCCCCCTCGCCGACGGCACGCCGCAGGGCGCCCCCCTCGGCGTCGAGACCGGGGCGTTCCTGCTCGACGCCGAGGCCGACGTGGTGGGCGAGGCGCGGCAGCGCGTGGCCCGGCTCGACCGCGCCGCCACCCTCCGCGCCGACGGCGGCCTCCTCTGGGCGGGCGGCCTCGCCCTCGACGCCCCTCCCGGCGACTACACCCTCGCCGTCGAGTTCGCGCAGGCGGCGACGGGCGCCGTGGGCGTTCAGCGCCTGACCGTCGCGCTGCCGGACTACGGCGGGCCCGGCCTCCGGCTCTCCACCCTCCTCCCGGCCCTCCTCGTCGAGGAGATCGAGGGCGAGGCCCCGCCCGTCGGGGCCGGGCGCGTGCGGCGGGGGCCGTTCGTGATCCTCCCGGCGCCGCGGGCGCGCTTCGCCGCGGGCGAGTCCGTCTACCTCTACGCGGAGGCGTACGGCCTGACGGTCCGCGACGGGGGCACGCGCTACGCCGTCGAGGCCGTTCTCGAACCGGCCGACGAGGCCGGCCCGCTCGAACGGGCGGCCCGCTTCCTCTTCGGCCGCCGCGCCCCCGAGGGCGTCTCCGTCCGCTTCGACGCCGCCGGGACGGCGCCCGACGAGGGGCAGTACGTCATCCTCGACACCGCCGGCCAGGCGCCCGGCGCCTACACCCTCACGCTCCGCCTCACCGACCTGCACACCGGCGCCACGGCCGAGGCCGTCCGCCGCCTCGACCTCTACTGAGGCGTAGCCCCCGTCACGCAACCCGTCCCCGTCCCGCGCGTCCCATCCCCTCCAGACCAGACGTCCGCAGCCATGACGCCCTCCCTCCGCCCGCGCCTCCTCGCCCTGCTCGTGGTCCTGCTCGTGCCGGTGGTCGGGCGCGCGCAGGTGCCGGGCGCGGAGGCGGAGGCCGTCGCCCCGCGCCTCCAGGAGGGCATCGAGGCCTATCGGGAGGGCCGTTTCGAGGACGCCCGCCGCGTCTTCGAGGCCGCCGTCGAGGCGGACCCCGACGACGCCGAGGCCCACTTCCTCCTCGCCCGCGTCTACTTCGACACCCCCCTGCGCGACGAGGGCCTCGCCGGCCGCCACCTCGAACGCGCCCGCGAGCTCGACCCGGAGAACCTCGCCTACATGGTCGCCGAGCTCCAGCAGCTCCGCACCGATACGTGGAACTTCTTCCAGGAGATGCTCCGGCAGCGGAAGCGGCTCGAGCTCGCCCGGGAGATCCTCGAGCGCGACCCCGACAACGGCTTCGCCCACGAGGAGTTCGGCACGTTCTACATCCGGGACTACCACTACTACCGCAACGCCCTCGCCTTCCCGACGCTCACCTTCGCCAGCGCCGGCCTCCCCGCGGACCAGACCACGAGCGTGGGCGACGTCGGCCGCATCCCCGAGCCCCCCGGGGACGAACTGCCCGACGAGCCGGGGCAGGACCCCAACGCGGCCGACTTCACGTCCATCGCGAGTGAGGTCGACGAGTTCGGGCTGCTCGGGGAGGCCGGTGCCATCCCGCTCAACGACCGGTTCGACATCGAGACCCTCCGCGCGCAGGGGGCGACCGTGATGGACCTCAGCGCGCGGGCCGACCGCGCCTACGACCGCGCCGTGTTCCACCTCCGCCGCGCGCTCGAGAGCGACCCCCGCCGCCGCTCCGTCTACGACGAGTTCATGCGGCTCTACGGTCTAGCCGGCGCCTGGGACGACGCCATGGCCATGCTCTCGCAGATGCTCGTCTACTTCCCCGAGGACGAGGAGACGTGGCGGTACCTCGGGCTGACGAACCACCGCCTCGGCCTCGACGACGCGGCGGCCGTCTCCTTCGACGAGGCGCTCGCTCGGATGCCCCCCGAGCGCCGCGCCGTCTTCGAGGACATCACGCTCCTGCTGCCCGAGGAGGAGCAGGCCGCCTACCACGCCGACTCCGCCGCCGTCGCCAGCCGGTTCTGGACGAGCCAGGACCCCCGCTACCTCACCCCCCACAACGAGCGCCGCCTCGAACACTTCGCCCGCCTCACCTACGCCGACCTCATGTTCCGCTCGGAGGACCTCGGGCTGCCGGGCTGGGAGACCCAGCGCGGGCAGATCTACGTCCGCTACGGCGAGCCCCGCGCCGACGTCATCATCACCGGGGGGTTCCAGGCCGTCGTCGAGGCGTTCGGCCGCCGCGTCGGCGGGGTGGAGGTCGAGAACGGTGGCGGCTTCAACCCCAGCGAGGCCGAGGAGGTCGGCATGCAGTCCAACCGGTTCAACGTGTGGGACTACGGGGACTTCCGGTTCGTCTTCGAGGACCCCTTCAACAACGGGGAGTTCCGGCTCTACTCCCCCCCGGCCGACCTCTTCGCGCTCACGGGCCCGGGCGCGGCGGCCGTCGAGAACATGGACTACGCCCTCATCGCGCGGGAGACGTTCCGCCGGACCCCCGAGCGCTACGCGTACGAGCCGCCCGGCCGGCAGGTCGGCATCCCCTACCTCGTCACCACCTTCAAGGGCGACGACGGCCGCACCGACGTCTACGTCCACTACGGCATCCCCCTCGCCGACGGCGTCGACCCCGAGGCCGGCGACGTCGTGGACCTCACGGTCCAGACCGGCGCCTTCCTCATCAGCGACGGGCGGGACCTCCTCGTCGAGCGGCGGCGGACGCTCTACGGCCTCAACGCGAGCCAGGTCGAGACCTTCGCCGAGGCCCGGCTCTGGACCGACACCCAGGCCATGGAGGCCCCGCCCGGCCACCACACCGTCTCCGTCGAGTTCGAGACCGTCGGCGGGGGCACGAGCGCCGTGCAGCGCCGGGAGGTCGAGGTGCCGGCCTACGGCGGCGCCGGCCTCGCGCTCTCGAGCATCATGCTCGCCTACCTCGTCGAGGAGACCGACGAGGACCGCATCCCCGGCCACGTCGTCCGCGACGGCCTCGCCATCCAGCCGGCGCCGTGGAGCGTGTTCAACCACGCGCAGCCGATCTACCTCTTCTTCGAGGTCTACAACCTCGGCCTGGCCGGCGGCCGGAGCGACTACGAGGTCGAGGCCGAACTCCGCCCGAAGGACACCTCGACGGGCCTCGCGCGCCTGGCCCGGAGCATCTTCGGCGGCGGCGACCGCGGCGTCTCGACGCGCTACCCCGTCCAGGGCGACCGCGCCGACGACGCGCAGTACGTCATCCTCGACGCGGCCGAGCAGGAGCCGGGGTTCTACACCCTGACGCTCCGCATCCGCGACCGCGTCTCCGGCCGCGAGGTCGAGGAGACGACGGACCTCTTCCTGGAGTGACGAACGTGATGACGAACGTGATGACGTGAGACGTGATGACGTGAAGGCGCCAGATCACGTCATCACGTCTCACGTCATCACCCCCTGCGTCGGGCGGCTTCACGCCTTGTGAGGGGGGCGCCGACGACCGGCTGCGTGGACGCATCAGGTAGAACGGCCGTGCAGGGTGGCCGTGAGGGATTCCGGCTGCGGACGGCGATAGGGGGGTGTCGCGTGCTTCCCGCCCCGGTTGCATCGGAGCGAATCCTCCCCTCATCCCACACTGCCATGAGACACTACCTCCGCCTCGCACTCGCCCTTCTCGCCCTGCCGCCCGCTGCGGCCCAAGATTGGACCACCATCGCCCTCGGCACCACGGTCGACCTCCACGCCGTCCACCACCAGGGCGGTGGCCACGCCGGCCCCGGCTACGTCGTCGGTGACGGCGGCTTCGTCGCGTCCTCTCCCGACAACCTCATCTGGACGCCCGTTTCCGTCGGCACGTCGGCGGGCCTCCGCAACATCATCCAGCCCTCGGGCGGGCAGGCGTGGGTGAGCGGGGTCGGCGGCACCGTCCGCGTGCGCGACACCGCCGGTACCTGGCACGTCCGCGACATCCCGAGCACGGAGGACTACGTGCTCTCCACGCAGAGCAGCGGGCAGGCCATCGCGCACGGGACCGGCGGGAGCATCTGGAAGTCCGACGACCTCGGCGAAAGCTGGACCCCGCAGCACAGCGCCGGGGTGCCCCTCCACGCCGGGTACCGGGGCACGTTCGAGCCGGGCTTCTCCGTCGGCGACGACGGGACCATCCTCAAGACGACGGATCGGGGCGAGACGTGGACGCCGAGGCCTTCCGGCACGACGGCCGATCTCTACGGCATATTCGAGGGTGGGGAGGCCACGCTTTACGTCGTCGGCGAGGGCGGGACGATCCTCGTCAGCACCGACAACGGGGAGACGTGGAGCCCGCGCCTGAGCGGGACCTCCCGCACGCTCCGCGCCGTCCACGCGTGGGGGAGCTCGCGCGTCGTGGCCGTCGGCGACGACGGCACGATGGTCCGCAGCTCGGGCGACGGCGACATCTGGTGCCGCTACGATCCCGGCACGACGGCCGACCTCTTCAGCGTGCAGGTCAGCGGGTTCACGCTGATTCAGGCCGTCGGGGAGGGCGGCGTCTTCCGACAGACGATGACGGGCGGGGGCGACTGCACCCCCGCCGTGGACGCCACGATCACCCGCGTCGGCACCGGCAACATCCCCGCCTCCGGCGGCCCGCTCACGTTCACCGCCACCCTGTCGAACACCACGCCCGAGGTGCAGACGTTCGACGCGTGGGTCGACGCCGTCCTCCCCGGCGGCAGCGTGTTCGGGCCGTTCCTCGGCCCGCGGGTCGTCACGCTGAACCCCGGGCAGACCGTCGGCCCACTCACGTTCACGCGGCAGGTGCCGGCCAACGCCCCGGCGGGGTTCTACACCGTCCGGCTGCGGGTGGGGGCGTACCCGGAGGAGCTCCTCCTCGACGAGGGCACGTTCACGTTCACGAAGAGCGCGGCGGCGCTGCGCGAGGCCGCCGGCGCGGCGATGACGCCGGCCGACTGGGGCGCCGAAAGCGCTTCCTTCCTCGCGGCGGCTGTGGAGGGCGACGCTACTCCGTCGGGCTACACCCTCTCGTCCGTGCGTCCCAACCCGGCGCACGATCGGGCTGCCCTCACGCTCACCGTGGATCGCGCGCAGCGCGTGATGGCCGAGGTGTATGACGTGCAGGGCCGCCGCGTGGCCGCGGTGTTCGACGGCGAGGTGGCGGCCGGCGAGGTCGTCCCGCTCACGCTCGACGCGCGCACCCTCGCCCCGGGCGTCTACGTCGTCCGCGTGCAGGGCGAGACGTTCACCGAGAGCCGTCGCCTGGTCGTCATCCGGTAGCGGCGTCGCGCACGCGGGCGTCCATGCCGGCGACCTGCCGCTTCAGGTCGTCCTTGTAAGCGGCCAGCTTCGCAGCGAGGGCGTCGTCGGCGGTGGCGAGGATCTGCACGGCCAGGAGGCCGGCGTTCTTCGCCCCGCCGACGGCGACCGTCGCGACGGGCACGCCGCCGGGCATCTGGACGATGGACAGCAGGGAGTCGAGCCCGCCGAGGTGCTTCGTCGGCACCGGCACACCGACGACGGGGAGCGTCGTGCCCGCAGCGATCATGCCCGGGAGGTGGGCCGCCCCGCCCGCCCCGGCGACGATCACCTTCAGGCCGCGCCCGGCGGCGGCGCGGGCGTAGTCGGCCATCGCGTCGGGCGTGCGGTGGGCCGAGAGGACGCGGGCCTCGAAGGGGACGCCGAAGTCGCGGAGGACGGCGGCGGCGACCTCCATCACGGGCCAGTCGCTCTCGCTCCCCATGGCGATGCCGACGAGCGGATGGTCCGTGGTCCGTCGTCCGTGGTCCGTGAGGTTGGAATCGGGCATGGTGGGCTGGGGCTACCTCCGCAAACTACTGACCACGGACCACGGACACCTACAGCCGGATCAGCGACGCGGCGTGCTCGGCGCGGGCGCGGGCGGCCTCGGCGTCGTCGGCGGTGACGGTGACGTGGCCCATCTTCCGGCGCGGGCGGACGGTCGCCTTGCCGTAGAGGTGGACGGCGGCGCCGGCCACGGCGAGGGCGTCCTCGAGCCCGCGCACGATGGTCGGGCCGTCGGTGTGGCCGAGGACGTTGACCATGCACGCGGCGGGCACCCGCAGGCCGGGGTCGCCGAGCGGCCAGCCGAGCACGGCGCGGACGTGGTTCTCGAACTGCGACGTGTGGCACGCCTCGATGGAGTAGTGCCCCGTGTTGTGCGGGCGCGGCGCCAGCTCGTTGACGAGGACGCGGCCGTCGGGGAGCTGGAACAGCTCGGCCGCCACGAGCCCCACGCCGCCGACGGCCTCGACGGCCGCCAGCCCCACGCGGCGCGCCTCGGCGTCCACCGCCGCCGGCAGCCCGGCCGGCAGCACGACGGCGTGGCAGCGGTGCTCGCGCTGCTCGGTGTGGGCGACGGGGTAGACGGCCGTGGCGCCATCGGCGCGGCGGGCCACCTGCACGGCGAGCTCCTGCTCGAACGGCACCCACGCCTCCACCAGCGCCCCGTCCTCGGCCGCGAGGTCGGGCCAGGCGTCGGCGAGCGCCGCCTCGTCGCGGCACGTCGCGTTGCCGTAGCCGTCGTAGGAGCCCTCGTAGCGCTTGAGGACGACGGGGTAGCCGAAGCGCGCGGCGGCGGCGCGGGCGTCGTCGAGCGTCGCGCACAGTGCGAAGGGAGGGAGGGGGAGGCCGGCGGCGTCGAGCGCCTCCTTCTGGCGGCCCTTGTGGCGGACGAGCCGGAGGGTCTCCGGGCGAGGCCACAGCGCCGTCCCCTCGGGCAGCACCTCGGCCAGCCGGTCGGCCGGCGCCCACTCGCTCTCGACGGTGACGGCGTCGCAGCCCTCGGCCCACGCGCGGAGGACGGCCGGGTCGGTCCAGTCGGCCACGGTGACGTCGGCGAAGGCGGCCTCGGAGCCGCTCGCCTTCGGCGTGAGCAGCTTGACGCGGACGCCCATGCGGACGGCCGCGAGCGCGGTCATCCGCCCGAGCTGGCCCGCGCCGAGGATGCCGAGGGTGGGGACGCCGTCCGTCGTCCGGCGGGCGGCGGCAGCTCCCTCGCTCGGGGTCACCTGTGGTCCGTTGTCCGTGGTCCGTCGTCCGTGGTCCATGTGGCTCACGCCCCGTCCGTTGCCCGGAGCAGCGCGTCGAGCTGGGCCTCGTCGTGGACGAGCACCTCGCGCGCCTTCGAGCCCTCGAACGGGCCGACGACGCCGGCGTGCTCGAGCTGGTCCACGATCCGCGCCGCGCGCGTGTAGCCGACGGAGAGCTTCCGCTGCAGCAGGCTGACGGAGCCCTGCTGGCTGCGGACGATCACGCGGGCGGCCTCCTCGAAGAGGTCGTCACGCTCGTCGTCGTCGGCCCCGCCGCCCGTGGGACCGGCGGCCTCGGCGGCCTCGACGGGTGGGAGGAAGTACGGCCCGGCGCCGGGCTGGCCCTCGATGAAGGCCACCACGCGCTCGACCTCCTCGACGCTCACGAACGGCCCCTGCAGCCGCGTGATCCGGCTCCCGTTCATGTAGAGGAGGTCGCCGTTGCCGATGAGGTGCTGCGCCCCGCCCATGTCGATGATCGTCCGGCTGTCGATGCGGGAGGCCACCTGGTAGGCGACGCGGCTCGGGAAGTTCGCCTTGATGAGGCCCGTGATCACGTCCACGCTCGGGCGCTGCGTCGCGATGACGAGGTGGATCCCGACGGCGCGGGCCATCTGGGCCAGCCGCGCGATGGGCGCCTCGACCTCCTTCCCCGAGGTCATCATGAGGTCGGCCAGCTCGTCGATGACGACGACGATGTGGGGGAGGTGGCGGTGCCCCTCGCCCGGCGGGAGCTTGCCCGAGGCCACCTTCTGGTTGTACTCCTTGATGCCGCGGACGCCGGCGGCGGCGAGGAGGTCGTAGCGCTGCTCCATCTCGCGCTCGCACGAGCGGAGGACGCCCGTCGCGAGCGCGAAGTCGGTCGTGATCGGCTCCTCCACGTCCTCGGGCATCGCGATGAAGTGGTCGAGGAGCCCGGCGTAGCTGTTGAGCTCGATCTTCTTCGGGTCCACGAGGACGAGCTTGAGGTCGGCCGGGTGGCACGCGTAGAGGAGCCCGACCAGCAGGGTGTTGATGCCGACGGATTTGCCGCTCCCGGTGGCGCCGGCCACGAGCAGGTGCGGCATCCGCGTGAGGTCCTCGATGAACACCTCCCCCTCGATGGTCTTCCCGATGGCCACCGGCAGCGCCATCCCCTTCCCGTCGTGGCGGGCCTCGGAGAACTTCTTCGTGGCGAGCATCTGGCGGAGGCGGACGAGCTCGCGCGTGCGGTTCGGGATCTCGACGCCGATGGCGGTCTTGCCCGGGATCGGCGCGATGATGCGGATGCCGGAGGCGGCCAGCGCCATCGCGAGGTCGTCCTCGAGCGCGGTGATCCGGCTGATCTTGACGCCCGGCGCCGGCGTCAGCTCGTACCGCGTGACGGTCGGGCCGACGATGGCGTCGATCTCGGTGATCTGGATGTTGTACGTCTCGAGCTTGTCGAGGAGGATCTGCTTGTGCTCCTCGATCTCGTCGAGGTCCACCTCCTGGTTGCGGTCGGGCGCCTCGAGGAGCTCGATGGAGGGGAAGGTGTAGGGGAGGGCGTGGGCGTCGAGCCGCTCGGCCGACGCCTCGCGCGCCAGCGCGGCGTCGAGGTCGGCCTGCTCCTCCTCGACGGGCCCGATGACGTGGAGCGCCGGCTCCTCGCCACGCGGGGGGACGGCCCCGTCTCCGGCGGCGTGCCCGCCCCGGCCGCCGCGGTGGGCGCGGACGAGGTCGTCCACGAGCACGTCGTCCTCGACGGGCGGAGCGAAGGGCAGGGGCGCCGGGAGCGGCTCGGGCTTCGGGGGCGCGGAGGGCCTCGTCGGCGACGGGGCCGGGGGCTCGGGTGTACGTGCTGCCGGCACGTGGGCCGCCGCGGGTGCAGCGGCCACGGCCTCCCGCTGTGCCTCCCGCTTCGCCTTCCGCTCCTGGCGGCGCTGCTCGCGCTCGGCGCGGTTCTCGGCGATGCGGGCGCGGCGGGCCTCCAGCGCCTCGGCGCGGAGCCGCTTCCGCTCCTCGGCCCCGCTGCGGAACGACGCCCATACCCCGCGCAGCCAGTCGCGCACGCCCCAGAACGCCTCCTCGGCGCGGTCGAGCGAGGTCTGGATGTCGCGGTCCACCACCAGCAGGAGCGTCACGAGCAGCGCCAGCAGCAGGAGCGCGAACGCCCCGACGGCGCCGACGACGCTTTCGAGCCACCCCGCCACGCCCTGCCCGACGGCCCCGCTCCAGAGGTCGAGCCCGAGGTCGGAGTGGAAGTCGAGCCAGCCGAAGAAGCAGGCGACGAAGAAGGCGCCGACGGCGGCGAGCCCCGTCAGGAGCGGGAGGAAGACGGGCGTCTTCCGTCGGAAGAGCACGTACCCCCACCCGAACAGCGCCGCGACGAGGAGGAGGACGGGGTAGCCGAGGAACCCGGTGACGAGGGCGCGGCTGACGACGGCGCCGACGGGCCCGAGGAGGTTGTCCGTGCCGTTCGCGCCCGGCGCGAGGAGGTCGTCGAGGGCGTCGCCGCCGTCCACGCGCGCGTCGTCGGCGCGGGAGTGGGTGACGACGGCGAGGGCGAGGAGGAAGGCGAGGGCGAGGAGGACGAGGCCGAGGATCTCCTTCTTGCGTTCGGCCGTGACGAGGGCGCCGGTGCCCTTGCCGGCGCGCTGGCTCGGCTTCTTCCGGCTCGTGCGGCGCGTGCGGGTGCTGCTCAAGGCACGGAGCGGGGACGGTGGGGGGACGAGGCCGGCGCGGCGCGCGGGCCCGCCTGAAAATACACGCCCGGCCGTTCCTGCGAAAGGGGATCGGGTCGGCGGGTCACAGGTTCGAAGGTCGCAGGTCGAGGAGACGACGACCCGTAGCCTTCAACCTTCGACCTTCAACCCCTCCGCCGCGGCGTCCGCCAGCGCGGCGACGTGGGCCTCGGCCCAGGCGCGGTCGGCGGCGTCGAGGACGAGGCGGCTGTCGCGGTAGCGGGGGAGCACGGGGAAGGCGTCGAGGCGGGCGCAGTAGGCGACGTCGTCGCCGTGGCCGAGCGCGATGAGGCGCTGGGTGTGGGCGCAGCCGTAGAGGGTGCGGGCGAGGCGGCGGGCGTCGTGGCGGTACTGCGTCAGCGCGATGTGCGCGCCGTCGGAGATCCGGTCGGGGACGTCGGCGCCCCAGAGGCGGTCCAGGAGGAACCCCGCGCAGAGCACGTCCTCCAGCGCGACGCGGCCGTCCTGGCCGGCGCAGAGGATCACGGCCTCCTTCTCGGTGCCCGTCGTGACGGCCTCCCGGAGGAAGTCGGCCACGCGGGAGGCGTTGAGGAAGCAGCCGGCCACGGCCTGCGCCGCGCCGCGCGCCGCCACGAACGCGCCCGTCCCGTTCGTCGTGTTGAGGACGACGGTGCGCCCGGCGACGACGGCCGGCCCGTACTCCAGGGGGGAGTTCCCCGCGGCGTACCCGTCGATCCGCTTCCCGCCGCGCTCGCCGCCGAGGAGCGAGGTCTCCGGGTCGAGGGCGCCGGCGATCCGGCTCGCCTCGGCCATGTCGGCCACGGGGACGACGGCGCGGGCGCCGTGGACCAGCGCCGCCGTGAGCGTCGAGCAGGCGCGGAGCACGTCCACGACGACGACGAGGCGGCCCTTCAGGGCGTCGCCGGAGAAGCCGCGGGGGGTGAGGTAGACGTCGACACGCATGGGGAGGGGGCCGCGCCGGAGCCGATGCCGTTCCCGCAGCGGGGCTCACCGGATCGCGAGAGACCGAATGTAGACGCGCGGCGCCCGCCGCTCCACCTGAAAACGGGGCCCCGAACGGAGCGCTAGACGGCCTTGTGGAAGGGCGGCTTCGTGACGGTCGCCTTCATCCGGCGCCCGCGCACGTCCACGTAGACCGTAGCCCCCGGCGTGGCGTAGGCGGGGTCGTTGGGGACGTAGCCGAGCCCGATCCCCTTCCCCAGCACGGGCGACTGCGAGCCGCTGGTGACCTCACCGAGCGGGCGCCCCTCCTCGTCCACGAGGGCGTACCCCTCGCGCGGGATGCCCCGCTCCTCCATCACGAACCCGACGAGCTTCCGTGCCGGTCCGGCCTCCTTCACGCGGCGGAGCGCCTCGCTCCCCGTGAACGTGCGCCCGTCGAGCTTGACGACCCAGCCGAGGCCGGCCTCGATCGGGTTCGTCTCGTCGTCGAGCTCGTGGCCGTAGAGGCAGAAGCCGGCCTCGAGGCGGAGGGTGTCTCGGGCGCCGAGCCCGGCGGGGCGGAGGCCGTAGGGCGCGCCCGCCGTCGTCAGCGCGTCCCAGACCGCGACCGCCTTCTCCGCCTCGCAGTAGATCTCGAGCCCGCGCTCGCCCGTGTAGCCGGTGTGGGAGAGGATGGCGCGCTCGCAGCCGAGGAACGCGCCCGGCTCGGGCCGGAGGAAGTGGTAGTAGGGGAGGTCGGCCACGGGCAGGTCCGTCACCTCGGCCATGACGTCGAAGGCGCGGGGGCCCTGGAGGGCGAGGAGCGCCGTCTCCTCCGAGACGTCCTCGACGGCGCAGTCGAGGCCGGTGGCGGCGTGGAGCGCGCGGATGTGGGCGAGGTCCTTCGCGATGTTGGCCGCGTTGATGACGAGGAAGAAGGCGTCGTCGGCCATGCGGTAGACGAGGAGGTCGTCCACGGCCGTGCCGTCCTCGCGGCACATCACGGTGTACATCACGCGGCCGTGGGGGGCGCCGTCGGGGCCGCCGCCGGGCGGGAAGAGCTTCGAGGCGTCGTTGGTGACGAGGCGCTGGACGAAGGCGAGCGCCTCGGGGCCGCGCACCCACACCTCGCCCATGTGGCTGACGTCGAAGAGGCCGGCCGCCTCGCGCACGGCCCGGTGCTCGTCGAGGATGGACGTGTATTGGACGGGCATGTCGTACCCGCCGAAGGGCATCATCTTGGCGCCGAGGGCGACGTGGACGTCGTGGAGCGGGGTGGTCTTGAGCGTGTCCTGCATCGCGAGAGGGGGATGGGGAGAGGGGAAGCTAGCGCGGGCTGCGGCGCGGGCGGAGCGGAGTGTACGCGAAGAGAAGAGCGGACCGGGCCAAAAAGAACGCCGGCGGAAGCGAGGGGCTTCCGCCGGCGTCGGGACTAGAAGGGAAGGGAGTCCCTTACGGGTCCGCCAGAACGGCGGGGCAGCGGGCGCTGGTTGTCGTCCCCCCGGACAATCGCCGCACCCGGCCCCGCACTGTTCTGAGGTTCTTTAAAGATGCGACGCCCGGAGGAAAAACGCAAGGGGCCTTAGCACAATAACTTGAAGCGGCGGCTGAGGCGCAGGCGACGGGGCTAATGGAGACCTTGAAGTGGGAGGGGTTACGCTTGTGCCGGGCAGGAGGGTAGCGTCCTCCAGGCTCTCGGTCCGGGACGCCGACGCGCACCGGCGAATGACGGCGCCCCGGCCGCTACGGGAGCAGCCGGGGCGCGGGAGCCGGTGCGGATGGCGGGTCAGGGCTTGTTGCCGTCCTCGCCCTCGTCCACGACCTCGAAGTCGGCGTCCTGGACCTTCGGCCCGCCGTCGCCGGCGGCGGCCTCCTGCGCGTTGGCGTCGGGCGTCCCGCCGGTGGCCTCGGCCTGCTGCGCGCGGTAGAGGTCCTCGCTCGCCGCGCTCCAGGCGGCGTTGAGCTGGTCCATCGCCGAATCGACCTCCGAGAGGTTCTTGTCCTTGTGGACCTGCTTGAGCCGTTCGAGGGCGGCCTCGATCTGGGACCGCTTCTCGGCCGGGATCTTGTCGCCGTAGTCGCGGAGGTTCTTCTCCGAGGAGAAGATCAGGGAGTCGGCCGTGTTGAGCTTCTCGACCTGCTCCTTCCGCTTCCGGTCCTCGCTGGCGTGCTCGCGCGCGGCCTTCCGCATCTGCTCGATCTCGGCCTCGGTCAGCCCCGAGGAGGCCTCGATGCGGATGGACTGCTCCTTCCCCGTCGCCTTGTCCTTGGCGGACACGGAGAGGATGCCGTCGGCGTCGATGTCGAAGGTGACCTCGATCTGGGGGATGCCGCGGGGGGCCGGCGGGATGCCGTCGAGGTGGAACCGCCCGATGGTCCGGTTGTCGACGGCCATGGCGCGGTCGCCCTGTAGCACGTGGATCTCGACCGAGGGCTGGTTGTCGCTCGCCGTCGAGAACGTCTCGGACTTCCGCGTCGGGATCGTCGTGTTGGCGGGGATCAGCGTCGTCATCACGCCGCCGAGCGTCTCGATGCCGAGGTTGAGGGGGGTCACGTCGAGGAGGAGGACGTCCTTGACCTCGCCCGAGAGCACGCCGCCCTGGATGGCCGCGCCGACGGCGACGACCTCGTCGGGGTTCACGCTCCGGTTCGGCTTCTTCCCGAAGAACCGCTCGACGACCTCCTGCACCTTCGGGATGCGCGTCGAGCCGCCGACGAGGATGACCTCGTCGATGCGGTCCTTCGTGAGCCCGGCGTCCTTGAGCGCCTTCTCCATGGGCGGGATCGTCCGCTGGATGAGGTCGTCGACGAGCTGCTCGAACTTGGCGCGGGTGACGTCGACGTTGAGGTGCTTCGGGCCCTCCTGCGTCGCCGTGATGAAGGGGAGGTTGACGGTGGTGGTCGTGGCGCTGGAGAGCTCGATCTTCGCCTTCTCGGCGGCCTCCTTGAGCCGCTGCAGCGCCATGGGGTCCCGCCGGAGGTCGATGCCGTCGGTGCGCTGGAACTCGTCGGCGATGTAGTCGATGAGGCGCTGGTCGAAGTCGTCGCCGCCGAGGTGGGTGTCGCCGTTGGTCGACTTCACCTCGAAGACGCCGTCGCCGAGCTCGAGGATGGAGATGTCGTAGGTGCCGCCGCCGAGGTCGTAGACGGCCACGACCTCGTCCTCCTTCTTCTTGTCGAGGCCGTAGGCGAGGGCGGCGGCCGTGGGCTCGTTGAGGATCCGCCGGACGTCGAGGCCGGCGATCTGGCCCGCCTCCTTCGTCGCCTTCCGCTGGGCGTCGTTGAAGTAGGCCGGGACGGTGATGACGGCCTCGGTGACGCGCTCGCCGAGGTAGTCCTCGGCCGTCTGCTTCAGCTTCTGCAGGATCATCGCCGAGATCTCCTGCGGGGTGTAGTGGCGCTCCTCGATGTCGATGCGCGCGACGCCGCCCTCGCCCTCGACGACGGCGTAGGGCACCGTCTTCAGCTCCTCGGGCACCTCGGCGTACTTCCGGCCCATGAACCGCTTGACGGAGAAGACGGTGTTGTGGGGGTTCGTGATGGCCTGCCGCTTGGCCGGCGCGCCGATGAGCCGCTCGCCGTCCTTCTTGAAGGCGACGACCGACGGCGTGGTCCGCCCGCCCTCGGCGTTGGGGATGACGACGGGCTCGTCGCCCTCCATCACGGCCACGACGGAGTTCGTGGTGCCGAGGTCGATGCCGATGATCTTTGCCATGAGCGTGTGGGGTTCGGATAGCTCGGGTAGACGTTCGAGTCGGGCGGGCAGCGTTCGCCCCGCAGGCCGCGCGCGCGTGCCGCCGCGTCAGCCGCCCGGTGATCTCCACCGGGCGCCCAAGCACCGTGCCACCCCCGCGCGCTGGTCAGATTGTCAGGAAGCGCCGGAGTCGCCCGGCACGGACGGAGGACCGAGCGGGGCGCGTAGAGGATCGAGCGGGGCGGGTATATTTCCCGCCCGCCCCGGCCCCCCGATGAAGCACGTCCCCAACGCCCTCACCCTCTCCCGCATCGTGGCGGCGCCGCTGTGCCTGTGGGGGCTCGCGACGGGGACGTTCACGGGCCAGCTCCTCGGTACCGCCCTCTTCATCGCCGCCGCGATCACGGACTACTGGGACGGCCGGCTCGCGCGGCAGTACGGCGTCGGCTCCCGCCTCGGGCAGTTCCTCGACCCGCTGGCCGACAAGGTCCTCGTCCTCGGCGCCTTCTTCCTCATCCCGTTCCTCGACCCGCTCGGCCGCGCGCTCGCCGCGCCGGTGGGGGCGTGGCTCCCCTGGGCCGCCATCCTCGCCGTCGCCGCGCGCGACCTCGCGGTGACGGCGTTGCGCACGGTCTACGAGCGGCGGAACCGGCCGCTTCGGACGACCTCGGCGGCGAAGTGGAAGACGGCGTGGCAGCTCACGTTCCTCATCACCGTCGAGGTGTTCCTCGTCTTCTCGCACGCGCGCGTGCTGGGCGGGTTCTGGGGCGCCTTCGGCCGGTTCTTCTACGCCGTCCTCGAGAGCCCCTTCCCCCTCGTCTTCCTCGTGCTGACCGCCGCCGTCACCGTCTACACCGGCGTCCGCTACTTCGCCCGCCCCGAGCCGGCGCCGCCCGTGCCCGGCGAGGTGGCGCCCTCGGCCCCCTTCGATGCCCCCCACTGACGCCCCGCGCGAGGCCGTCGCGCGCGACCTCCTCCGCATCGGCGCCGTGCTCCTCCGGCCCGACGACCCCTTCACGTGGGCCTCCGGCCTCCGCTCGCCGATCTACTGCGACAACCGGCTCACGCTCTCCGAGCCCGCCGTCCGCCGCCGCCTCACCGACGGCTTCCTCGCCGTGCTCGACCGCGAGGGGCTCGCGCCCGACGTGATCGCGGGGACGGCCACGGCCGGCATCCCGCACGCGGCGTGGCTGGCCGACCGGCTGGAGCTGCCGATGGTCTACGTCCGCGCCAGCGCGAAGGGGCACGGCCGCGGCAACCAGATCGAGGGCCGGCTGGACGAGGGCGCGCGCGTCGTGCTCGTCGAGGACCTCGTCTCTACGGGCGGCTCGTCGCTGGCGGCCGTCGAGGCGCTGCGCGCGGCGGGGGCCGAGGTGCGCGCCGTCGTCGCCGTCTTCAGCTACGGGCTCGGCCGCGCCGAGGCGGCCTTCCGCGCCGCCGGCGTCCCCCTCTTCACGCTCACCGACTACGACACCCTCCTCGACGTGGCGCGGGCCGAGGGGCGCCTGGACGACAACGCCCTCGCCGCGCTGCGGGCGTGGCGCGAGGACCCGGAAGGGTGGGGATCGGGCGATCGGGTCATCGGGCCATCGGGGGATCGGGTGATGTAACGGGGGTGTTGGCAAGATCCGCCGCCGTTGAGCCTGACGGGCCGGCGGAGCGGGATACGTATACTCCCGTGGTTACGGTCCTCTCTCCGATGCACGTTGCCCGCCTGCTGCCTCGGAAGCAAAGCGCGCCCGCGCGCCCGGCGCGGCGTAGGGCGGGCGTGTTTCTCGCCCTGGGCCTCGCGGCGGCCGGGCTGGTGGGCCCGGCGACGGCGTGGGCGCAGCGCGCCGCCCCGAACCTCCGCTTCCAGCACCTCACCAACGAGGACGGGCTCTCGCTGAACCTCGTCTGGAGCATGCTTCAGGACCGCCGGGGGTTCATGTGGTTCGGGACCGAGGACGGGCTCAACCGCTACGACGGCTACACCTTCACCGTCTACGAGGCCATCCCCTTCGACTCCACCTCCCTCGTCGACGACGGCGTCCTCGCCCTCGCCGAGGGCCCCGACGGCGCGCTATGGGTTGGCACGGGGTCGGGGTTGAGCCGGCTCGACCCGCGCACGGGAAGGTTCCGTCACTACCGCCACGACCCGCGCGACCCGGCGAGCATCCCTCCGGGGAAGGTGGACGCCCTCGCCGTAGACTCCTCCGGCACCGTCTGGGTCGGCATGGCCGCGAACGGCCTGAGCCGGCTCGACCCGCGCACGGAGAGGTTCCGTCACTACCGCCACGACCCGCACGACGCCACCTCCCTCAGCAGCGACGTCGTCCGGGCGCTCTACCACGGCAGCGGCGGCGCGCTGTGGGTTGGCACGACGAACGGACTCAACCGTCTGATGCCAGACGGGCAGGTGGAGGGCACGTTCCGGCGCTACCTCTACGATCCCGGTGGGCTCGGGCCGGGCGAGACGCAGTTCGCAGACTCAGCCCCGCCCGGAGTGCGAGCGGGCTTCATCGTCTCGCTCTGTGATGACCCCGCCGTGCGCGGCGTGCAGTGGGTGTGGACGGGGGGCGGTCTCGTCCGCCTCGACGCGCGCACGGGGCAGGTCCGCCTCTACACGCCGCCGCGGCTGCCCCGGGGTATCGACAGCAACCACGGACCCGTGGGTGCCGCCGTGCTACCCGACCCCGACGTGCCCGACGTACTCTGGGTGGCGAGCCGGGAGGGGCTCTACCACTTCGACGCGCGCACGGGGCGCTTCACGTCCTACCGCCACGACCCCGACCGACCGAGCAGTATCGCGGGCGAGCACCTCCGGGGCCTCCTCGTAGATCGCACCGGCCTCGTCTGGGTCCAGACCAACGTGGAGGGCATCGAGCGGTTCGACCCGGCCGGGGCCGCGTTCGTCCACGAGCGGCTCGTGCCGGAAGGGGGGAGCCAGGCGGGCAGCGTCACATCGGTCCGTTCGCTGGCCGAGGACGCCGCTGGCGGGGTGTGGTTCGTGCCGTGGGCCGGGCTGGCCCACCTCGACCGGAAGACGGGCACCTACACCCACATCGAGCCGCGCAACTCCGCCGATCCCGCCGGCCCCGTTCATCACGTGTACACGGATCGCGCGGGCGCGCTGTGGCTGGGCAGGAGAGGGGGGGTGGTGGACCGGATACCGCTTGACGGGGAGGGCAGGGTCGTCGGCCGCCGCACGCGGTTCACGCCTGCCGACGGCGTGGCGCCGGGCGCTGCCCGGGCCTTCTACGAGGACCGGGCCGGCACGCTCTGGATCGGCACCGGCCGCGGCCTGAGTCGCCTGGACGCAGGCGGGCGGTCGTTCACCCGCGTCTCCCTCGTCGCTTCCCGTGGCGAGACCGAGGAGCCGGACGTTCAGGCCGTGTTCGAGGACGCCGCCGGGATCTTCTGGGTCGGCACGGCCACCGGCCTCCTCCGGCTCGACCGGGCGAGCGGGATCGTCACGAGCTATCGCCACGAACCGCGCGACCCTACCAGCCTGAGCGCGGGCACCGTCCAGGCCATCCACGAGCGGGCACGTGAGCCGGGCGTACTCTGGATCGGCCACCTCGGCGGGGGGCTCAGCCGCCTCGACGCGCGGACGGGGCGGGTCACGCACTTCACCGAGGCCGACGGGTTGCCCAACAACACCGTCTACGCCATCCTCGAAGACGAGCGGGGCCACCTCTGGATGAGCACGAACCAGGGGGTCTCCAGGCTCGACCCCGAGCATCGCACGTTCACGAACTACGGGACCGACGACGGCCTCCAGTCGCGCGAGTTCAACGGGGGGGCCGCCTACCGCAGCACGCGAACGGGCGAGCTGTTCTTCGGCGGGATCAACGGGTTCAACGCCTTCCTTCCCGGCCGCATCACGCGCAACCCGCATCCCCCGGCCGTCGTGATGATCGGCCTCCGCATCGCGAACCACCCCGTCACCGTGAGCGCCGACGGGCCGCTCCGGGCGCCCATCGAGGAGGCCGCGGAGGTCCGCCTCGGGTCGTCGGAGAAGACGGTGACGTTCGAGTTCGTCGGCCTCCACTACCAGGACCCCGCGCGGAACCGCTACGCCTACCGCCTCGACGGCTTCGATGACACGTGGGTGGATGCTGGGACGGAGCGGACGGCGACGTACACGAACCTCGACCCCGGCACGTACACCTTCCTCGTGCGGGCGGCCAGCGGCGACGGGGTGTGGAACGAGGAAGGCGCCTCGATTCGCCTCGTCGTGCTGCCGGCGTGGTGGCAGACGCTGTGGGCGCGGCTCGCGGGCGTGCTCGCGCTGGCCGGGCTCGTCTGGGGCGGTTACCGCTGGCGCACGG
Source organism: Rubricoccaceae bacterium (assembly GCA_035304085.1). Lineage (GTDB taxonomy): Bacteria > Bacteroidota > Rhodothermia > Rhodothermales > Rubricoccaceae > DATGQT01. The sequence continues at coordinate 11,853 of DATGQT010000022.1, read as the reverse complement.
CCCAGGTCCGCGCCCACAACGAGGCGCTCCGCGCGGAGGTGGCGCAGCAGACCCACGCCCTCGCGCAGCAGGCGGAGACCCTGGCCGAAGCGAACGAGCGGCTCCGGGAGGTGGACCGGCGGCGGCGCGCCTTCTTCGCCAACGTGTCCCACGAGTTCAGGACCCCGCTCACGCTCATCCTCGGCTCCCTCGACGACCTCCGCGCCCGCCTCGCGCGCACGGGCGGCGACGGTGCGGATCGCGAGGCGACGCGCGAAGAGGCGGCCTCGGCGCTCGACGTCGCCCGCCACAACGCCCGTCGGCTCCTCCGCCTCATCATCCAGCTCCTCGACGCGGCCCGCCTCGAAGCCGGCGCGATGCGGCTCGCCCCCCGCCCCGGCGACCTCGCCCGCGTCGTCCGCGAGGTCGGCGAGGCGTTCGCCGGGGTGGCCGAGCGGCGCGGCGTCGCGTTCCGCATCGTCGGGGCCGACGCCCCGCTCGAGGCCTCGTTCGACGTCGAGGCCGTCGAGAAGGTGCTGGGAAACCTGGCCTCGAACGCCTTCAAGTTCACCCCGCCCGGCGGGACCGTCGAGCTCCGGCTGGGCCGGGCCGAGCGCGACGGGCGCGCGCTCGCCGCCGTGGCCGTCCGCGACAGCGGTCCAGGAATCGCCGAGGAGGCGCTCGCGCACGTCTTCGAGCGGTTCTACCGGGTGGACGAGGCGGGCGGCGTCGGGACGGGGATCGGGTTGGCGCTGGCGAAGGAACTGGCGGAGCTGCACGGGGGCACGGTCGAAGTCGAGAGCGCGGTCGGGTCCGGGAGCGTGTTCACCCTCTTCCTCCCGCTCGACGAGGCCGCCCCCGCGGCGGCACCGGTAGGCTCAGGCTCGGCCGAGCCCGAGGGCCGGGCGGAGGCGCAGGCGGCGGCCGAGGTGCTCGAACCCGACACCGCCGATTCCCACCGGACGCCGGGCGCGGTCCCAGACCTCCCTTCGCTCCGCGTGCACGGCGACGGGCTGCTCTTCGACGCCGACCTCTCTGCGGTCGCCGAGGAAGCGGCTCGCGAGGCGGCCGAAGCCGAGGCCGACCGCCCCCTCGTCCTCGTCGCCGACGACAACGCCGACATGCGCGCCTACGTCGGCCGCCACCTCCGCCCGCGCTACCGCGTCGTCGAGGCGGCCGACGGACGGGAGGCGCTGCAGAAGGCCCGCGAGCACCTCCCCGACCTCGTGCTCTCCGACGTGATGATGCCCGTCCTCGACGGGCTCGCCCTGCTACGCGCGCTCAAGGCCGACCCCGAGACGGACTTCGTCCCCGTCGTGTTGCTGACGGCGCGGGCGGCGGTTGAGGACCGCCTCGAAGGGCTCCACGCCGAGGCCGACGACTACCTCACGAAGCCGTTCGAGGTGGCCGAGCTCGTGGCCCGCGTCGAGAACCTCATCGCCGGCCGGCGGCGGCTCCGCGCGCGGCTGGCGCGGGAGGCCGCCCCTGCCTCGGGCTCGCCCGGGGTGCCCGGGGCGCCCGGGGCGATGCCGGCGGGGTTCCCCGCGACGACGCTCCACGCCGCTCCCGTCGCCGTCGCCTCCGCCGACGCCGCGTTCCTGGAGCAGGTCCGCCAGGCGGTCGAGGAGCACATGGGGGAAGCGGCGTTCGGCGTAGAGGCGCTCGCCGAGGCCGTCGGGGTGAGCCGGGTTCACCTCTTCCGTCGGTTGCGCGAGCTCTGCGGCGAGGCGCCGTCGGCGCTGCTCATGCGGATGCGGCTGGAGCGAGCGGCGGCGCTGCTCGCGGCGCGGGCCGGGACCGTCAGCGAGGTGGCCTACGGCGTGGGGTTCCGGAGCGTCTCGCACTTCTCGAGAGCGTTCCGCGCCCGCTACGGCACGACGCCGAGCGCCTACGCCGGGGAGACGCACGCGGCGTGAGGGTGCCGGGGTGACTCCGCGTGTGGCGGGGTGCGAACCGCGTTCCGGGGGAGAGCCGCTCCGTTCCTCGTGGGAGCGCTCGCTCCCCTGCGTCAGCGAAGGGGGGAAGGCGCGCGTCCGTCCTGCCGTTACAGGGTGTGGCCTGGAGGTTACAGGTAACCGACGGACCTAACACGGTAACGTAGCCCGCAGGCGCGGCCTCGTAACGTGACGGCTGTTCGACCGCACCGTCTGTAGCGCCCCGGCTCTGACCCGTGCGGCCCTCACCGCGCCAGGACACGCGGCCTGATGGTGCAGCAGGTGTCTGAGGGCACGGGATAACTCCTTCAACACAAACATACGAGAGGCCAAAAATGAGTAACTACATCAAGGCGGCCCTACCCTTGTTCGCGTGCGCGAGCCTCCTCGTTTTCGGATGCGATCTGGCAACGGAGCCGCTATCGGACGACGCATCCACCGACCCAGCGAATCAGGAAGCCGAGGCCATGGAGGGGGGCGCATTCGCCGGCTGGATTCCGGCCTTGGACATCGAGTCGGCGCCCCCGGGCGCTCACGAGGAGTTCAATACCGCCTCAGCGGAGGGATGCCCGTTCATCTCCCGGGACGGGAAGAAGTTCTTTATGGCGTCGGACCGTGCCGGGGGGGAAGGAGGCCTCGACATCTGGGTCTCGACCCGGGAGCACGTCTCCGATCCGTGGGGCGAGCCGCAGAACGCGGGCGCGCCGATCAACACCGAGCACAATGACTTCTGCCCCACGCTCGCGCGGGACGGGCGCACGTTCTTCTTCGCGAGCAACCGGCCGGGATTCTGTGGGACCACGCCTAACGCCGACCTCTACTCAAGCCGGCTGGGTCCCAGCGGGTTCGGGCCGGTGAGGCATCTGGGATGTGAGGTGAACAGCGGCGCCGACGAACACGGCCCCTTCCCGATGATCATGCCCGGAGAAGGAGTGGTCCTCTTCTTCTCCAGTGCGCGGGAAGCAGTCCCCGGCGATCCGCCCGGAGACCACGACATCTACATGAGCCGATTCGAGCGAGGGGCATTCGGAGCGGCCGAGCTCGTCGAGGGTGTGAACACCGAGTTCCAGGATGGTCAGCCTAACGTTCGCCGGGACGGGCGGGAGCTGTTCTTCTACAGCGATCGCCCCGGCAGCGAAGGCAACGACATCTATTCGACGTCGCGCGCCTTGGCTTCTCATCCGTGGTCGACGCCGGTGAACATGGGGCCCAACGTCAACAGCTCCGGGTCCGAGACGAGGCCGTCGCTGTCCTGGGACGGTCGCTCTCTCTACTTCGGATCCACGCGGGCGGGGTCCAGCGACATCTACGTCACCAGGCGCTGAGCTTCCGACGGCGTTTCGCGCCCGCCGCGAGAATCTCCTACACGTGGCCGGATCGGTTCGCGGGGTGGAGGGTAGATCGCGCCTACCCTCCGCTTCGCGATGAACGCCATCATCCTCACCGTCGGGGACGAGCTCCTCATCGGGCAGGTCGTCAACACGAACGCGGCGTGGCTCGGCGAGCAGCTCGGGCTGGCCGGCATGACGGTGGCCCGGATGGAGACCGTCGGCGACGACGTCGCGGCCATCCGCCGCGCGCTCGAACGGGGGCTCGACGAGGCCGAGGTCGTCGTCGTCACCGGCGGCCTCGGGCCGACGCACGACGACGTGACGATGCGGGCGGTGGCCGATGGGCTCGGGCGCGAGGTCGTCCTCCGGCCGGAGCTGCTGGCCGAGGTCGAGGCGAAGCTCGCCGCGCGAGGCCGCCCGATGCGCCCGGCCCACCGCGTCTTCGCCGAGGTACCCGAGGGCTTCGAGGCGCTCCCGAACCCGCGGGGGATGGCGCCCGGCCTCTGGGGCGCGCGCGACGACGGCCGCCTCGTCGTCGTGATGCCGGGGGTGCCGCACGAGATGGAGGCCATCTGCACTCAGCACGTACTGCCCCGCCTGCGCGCGCGCGCCGGAGACGCCGTCGTCCTCCACCGGACGCTGCTGACGGCGGGGGAGGGGGAAGCCGCCCTCGCCGAGCGCCTGGGCGACCTCTCGGACGTGCTCACCGACGGCGTCACGCTCGCGTTCCTCCCCGGCCTCGGGGGCGTCCGCCTCCGCCTCACCGTGCGGGGCGCCGACCGCGCGGCGGCGCAGGAGGCGCTCGACCGCCACGCTGCCCGCCTCCGCCGCGACCTCGGCGCCCTCGTCTTCGGCGAGGACGACGACACGCTCGAAGGGGTGGTGGGGGCGATGCTGGCCGAGCGGGGGCTGACGCTCGCCGTGGCCGAGAGCTGCACCGGCGGCGCCGTCGCCGCGCGGATCACGAGCGTGCCCGGCGCCTCGCGCTACTTCGTCGGCGGCGTCGTGGCGTACGGGAACGCCGTGAAGGCGCGGCAGCTCGGCGTGGAGGAGGCCGTGCTGCGCGAGCAGGGGGCGGTCAGCGAGCCGGTGGCGCGGCAGATGGCCGCGGGCGCGCGCACCGCCCTCGGCGCCGACCTCGCCGTGTCCACCACCGGCATCGCCGGGCCCACGGGGGGGACGCCGGAGAAGCCCGTCGGCCTCGTCTGGCTCGGCTACGCCGACGCCGCCGGCACCCACGCCGTCCGCCTCCAGCTCACGACCGACCGCGCCGTCAACGTCGGCCTCGCGGCCACGGCGGCGCTGAACCTCGTGCGGCGGCAGCTGCTGCGGGGGGCACGCAGGTAGTCAGGCGTGCAGGCGCGCGCGAGGCAGATTCGGTAGACCTCCTGCGCGTCTGCCCCCTTGCGTGCTTCCACGCTCACGCGCCCAGCGCCTGCTTGGCGAGGCGGAGGTAGCGTTTCCGGTCGTCGAGCCCGTTGAGGCCGCCGTTGATCTTCCGCGTCACCGCCTCGACGTCGTCGCGGTCGGCGGGGTCGTTGACCCCCCGACTGTCCCAGTACCACCCGGCCACGTCGGCGGCGAGGGGCGGCTGCCCGACGAGGTCGGGGGTCGCCTCGAAGTCCACGTCGGCGTCGCCGAGGGCGCGGCGGTGGCGGGTGTAGGCGCGGTAGTTGGCGCGGCCAGTGAGCTGGATGAGGCCCCGCCCGCGGAAGCGGAAGCCGTCGCCGGGCTGGTCGTTGCCGAGGTCGGCGCGGCCCTCGTAGCGGCGCTGCGCGTCGGTCGGCCCCCACAGCTCCTCCGAGAACCGGAAGCCTCCGCTCTCGTGGGCCACCTGCGCGAGGAAGTGCGCACGGCGAAGCGGTGTCGTGATGGCGTACGTCTTCATGGCCGCGTTGAGGCCGTCGAGGTGGCGCCGCGCGTGCGCCTCGTTCCGCTCGCCGACGATCTGGAGGAGCTGGACGAGCGTGACGCCCTCGGCCGGCTCGACCCGCTCCTCGGGGTGGTCCTCGAGGTGGCGGAGCCAGCGGACGAGCGCGGGCCGGACGACGCCGTCGTCGTAGAACCCGTAGCGGCGCTGGAGCACGCGCACGACGGCGGCGCTGTCGTTGCCGTACCAGCCGTCCACCTTCACGGTGAACTCGCTGACGTCGTTGAGGAGCTGCTGGAGCTCCGTGATGAAGGGGCGGAGGTGCTCGTTCTGGCCGGTGAAGCCGTCGCGCAGCTGGAGCACGGGGAAGGGCATCGCCATCGGCGTGAGCGGTTGAGGAGGGGGAGGTCGCCGTGGTGGGGCCCGCCCCAACGGTACGGCGGCACGCCCCCTCGCGGCAAGCCGCGGAGCCTTTCGAGAGGGGCGGAGTTACGTTTTCGGCCGGCGCCGTGTCTAGAGGTTCAGGCGCCCCGATGTCCGCTCCGCCCGGGATGACACGGCGGTGACAGCGCCGGCGCCGTATCCTTCCCCCCGCACGCCCCGCCGAATCCTCCTGCCCAGCACGACCCACTCCCATGGCCAAAGACACCACCCCCGCGAACGCGACGAGCGACGCCAAGCAGAAGGCGCTCGACCTCGCGATGAAGCAGATCGAGAAGCAGTTCGGCAAGGGCTCCATCATGAAGATGGGCGAGGCCCCGCCGGTCTCCGTGGACGCCATCTCCACGGGCAGCCTCACGCTCGACCACGCCCTCGGCATCGGCGGCCTCCCGCGCGGCCGCATCGTCGAGATCTACGGGCCGGAGTCCTCGGGGAAGACGACGCTGGCCACCCAGGTCGTCGCCGAGGCGCAGAAGGCCGGCGGCACCTGCGCCTTCATCGACGCCGAGCACGCCTTCGACCCGACGTACGCCCGCCAACTCGGCGTCGACATCGACGCCCTCCTCGTCTCCCAGCCCGACACCGGCGAGCAGGCCCTCGAGATCGTCGACATGCTCGTCCGCAGCGGCGCCCTCGACGTCGTCGTCATCGACTCGGTGGCGGCGCTCGTGCCGCGGGCCGAGATCGAGGGGGAGATGGGCGCGAGCCACGTCGGCGTCCAGGCCCGCCTCATGAGCCAGGCGCTCAGGAAGCTGGCCGGGACCGTCAACCGGACGAAGACCATCGTCGTCTTCATCAACCAGATCCGCGAGAAGATCGGCGTGATGTTCGGCAGCCCCGAGACGACCACCGGCGGCCGGGCGCTGAAGCTCTACGCGAGCGTGCGCATGGACATCCGCCGCATCGGCGCGATCAAGGACGGGCAGGACGTCGTCGGCAACCGGACCCGCGTCAAGGTGGTGAAGAACAAGGTGGCCCCGCCGTTCCGCGAGGCCGAGTTCGACATCATCTACGGCGAGGGGGTCTCCATGCTCTCCGAGCTCATCGACCTCGCCCTCGAGCACGACATCATCCAGAAGTCCGGCTCGTGGTACAGCTACGGCGACGAGAAGATCGGGCAGGGCCGCGACGCCACGAAGCAGTGGCTCCGTGAGCACGACGACTTCCGCGCCGAGGTGACGGCGAAGGTGAAGGAGGCGCTCGGGATGCGCCCCGCCGCCCCCGCCGCCGAGGGTGACGAGGAGGCCGAGCCCGCCACCAACGGGCGCGCCACCTTCGCCGACCTCTGAGCACGGGTGCCGTACTCCGGCCGTTGACTTTTCGGGCCGCCCGGCAAAACCGCCGGGCGGCCCGCTCGTTAGACGGCCTTCCCCGACGGCGCCGTCGCTCCCGATGCCCCTCCGCCCGCTCCTCCTCGTCCTCCTCGTCCTCGCCGCCCCGGCTGCCGCGCAGATCGAAGAGGAGGGCGGCATCGAGGACCTCCCCGCCACGCTCCCGCCGCCGCGCCCGAACGACCTCGAGGCGCGCGCCTTCTACGCCATCTACGACGCGCAGAGCCCCGTCTTCGAGGGCGTCATGCGCTACACCAACGACGTCTCGCTCCCGCTCTTCTTCGTCGTCGTGCCCGCCCTCGGCACGGCGGCCCTGCTGACGACGGAGAGCGAGGCGCCGACCGCCCGGATCTTCCTCGCCGAGGTCAGCGCGCTCGGCCTCGTGACCGCCGGCAAGCTCGTCGTCAACCGGGCGCGGCCGTACGTGACGCTGGCGGACGTGGTCCCGCGCCAGCGCAGGCCGCCCGGCGGGCTCGACCCCTACTCGTTCCCCTCGGGCCACAGCGCGATGGCCTTCGCCATCGCCACCTCCGCCAGCCTCTCCTACCCCGAGTGGTACGTCATCGTGCCGACGATGGCGTGGGCGACGGCGACGGCGCTGGCGCGGGTGTGGCACGGGATGCACTACCCGACCGACATCGTCGTCGGCGCCGCGCTGGGGGCGGGCACGGCCGCCGTCGTCCACGCCATCTTCGCCGGCGACGCCGACGGGGAGGGGGGGGACCTCGCGGGCGCGGCGGTCCCGGTGTTCACGCTGCGGGTGGGGCTGTGAGCGCGCGGCGGCAGATCGGCAGCAGGGCGCCGTGGGAGGAGGCCGTCGGCTACAGCCGGGCCGTCCGCGTCGGCCCGCACGTGTGGGTGTCGGGGACGACGGGGATCGGGCCGGACGGGCAGCCCGTCGCGCCGGACGCCTACGGCCAGGCGAAGCAGGCGCTGGCCATCATCGAGGCGGCGCTGGGTGCCCTCGGCGCCACACTCGGCGACGTCGTCCGCACGCGGCTCTACGTCGTCGACGCCGCGCGCGACGCCGAGGCCGTCGGGCGGGCGCACGGCGAGGCGTTCGGGCACGTCCGCCCCGCCGCGACGCTCGTCGAGGTCGGGGCGCTCATCCGGCCGGACCTCCTCGTCGAGATCGAGGCCGAGGCGTACGTCGAGGCGGCGTGACGCTGCGGCGTGACGCCGCGGCGCGCCGCGGCGTGAGTTTCCCCTAGCACACATGGCGGCCTATATTCGGGTGCCCCTCTCCGCTCGCCATGGACGAACCCCTCCGCAGCGACCCCCCGGCCCCCACGACGGCGGGGGGCGACGCCGCGCCGGTCGGCGCCAACGGCGAGGAGGCGGGCGGCGACGGCCCCAACGGCACCGGCCCCGACGGCGCCGGGAGGCGGGGCCGCGCCGAGCAGCGCTTCCGCGTCGTCTTCGACGCGATGGCCGAGTTCGTCGGGCTGATGGAGCCCGACGGGACGCTCATCGAGGCCAACAGGACCGCGCTCGACTTCGGCGGCCTCCGGCCAGAGGACGTCGTCGGGAAGAAGCTGTGGGAGGGGGCCTGGTGGGCGGGCTCGGAGGAGGCGCGGGAGCGGCTGCAGGCGGCCGTCGGCCGCGCCGCCCACGGCGAGTTCGTCCGCTACGAGGCCGACGTCCTCGGCGCCGGCGGCCGCCCGGCCACCCTCGACCTCTCGGTCAAGCCGGTGCGCGGTGACGACGGGCGGGTGGACCTGCTCATCGCCGAGGGCCGCCCCATCACCGAGGCCGTCCAGGCCCGCCGGATGCAGGAGGGGCTCGTCGCCGCGCAGGCGGGCACGTTCGAGATCGACCTCGCCACGCAGGCCGTCCACCGCTCCGTCTCTACCGACCTCATCTTCGGCTTCGACCCCGACGACGCCCCCCGCGTCCTCGACGACTACCTCGGGCGGATCCACCCCGAGGACCTCCCCGCCGCCCTCGACGCCATCCGGCGGGCGGTCGAGGAAGGGGGCGAGCACTTCGTCGAGTGCCGGCTCCTCCTGCCCGACGGGCGCGAGCGGTGGATGGCCGCGCGGGGGATGGCGCTCCCCGGCGTCCGCGGCGGGTCCGCCCGCCTCGTCGGCGCCATCATGGACGTCACGGAGCAGCGGGCCGCCGAGCGCGAGCGCCGCCGGGACGACGAGCAGCGCCACGCCGCCCTCGAAGCGGCCCAGCTCGGGACGTGGGACTACGACCTCGCCGAGGCCGTCGTCCACGTCGACGAGCGCTGCCGGGCGGTGTTCGGCCTCGACCGCGGCACGGTCACGCTGGACGAGGCGCTCGCGCGGGTGCATCCCGAGGACCGGCCCGCCGTCGAGCGTGCCCTCGGGGCTGCGGCCGACCCCGCCGGCGGTGGCCGGTTCGACGTCGAGTACCGGTTCGTGCGGCCTCCCGGGGAGGAGCGCTGGGTCCGGGCCACGGGCAGCACGCTCTTCGAGGGCGAGGGGAAGGCACGGCGGGCCGTCCGCCTCGCCGGCGTCGTCATGGACGAGACGGAGCGGCTCGCGGCCGAGCAGCGCCTCCACGAGAGCGCGCAGCGCCTCCGCCTCGCCCTCGACGCGGCCGAGATGGGGACGTGGGTGTGGGACCTCGCCTCCGGCCGCCGCGTCACCGACGCCCGGGAGTGCGCGCTCCTCGGCGAGCCGCCCGGCGCCTTCCCCACCACCGACGCCTTCTTCGCCCGCGTCCACCCCGACGACCTCCCCGGCCTCCTCCGCAAGATCGACGAGGCCCTCGCCGGCGGCGGCGACTACGAGCACGAGTTCCGCGTCACCCACGCCGACGGCACCGTGCGCTGGCTCGCCGCCCGGGGCCGCGAGGCCCGCGACGAGCGCGGGTCCGTCCGCCTCCTCGGCGTCCACTTCGACGTCACGGCGCGGAAGGCCGCCGAGCGGGCGCTCCGCGAGAGCGAGCGGCGCTACCGCACGTTCCTCGCCATCAGCCAGGAGGGCATCTGGCAGTTCGACCTCGACGCGCCGATCCCGACCGACCTCCCCGTCGACGAGCAGATCGCGCGGATGTACCGCGACGCCTGGCTCGCCGAGTGCAACGCGGCCTTCGCCCGGATGTACGGGTTCGAACGGCCCGAGGAGATCGTCGGGGCGCGGCTCCCCGACCTCCTCCCGCCGGACGACCCCGCGAACACGGCCTACCTCCGCGCCTTCATCGAGAACGGGTACCGCCTGAACGTCGGGGAGTCCCACGAGGTGGACCGCGAGGGGCGGCCCCGCGTGTTCGAGAACACGCTCACGGGCGAGGTCGAGGGCGGCTGCGTCGTCCGCGCCTGGGGCACCCAGCGCGACGTGACCGAGCGGAAGGCGGCCGAGCGGGACCAGGCCCTGCTGGCCGCCATCGTCGCCTCCTCCGACGACGCCGTCGTGAGCATGACGCTCGACGGGGTGATCACGTCGTGGAACGCCGGGGCCGAGCGGGTCTTCGGGTACACCGCCGAGGAGGCCGTCGGCCAGCCCGTCCTCATGCTCATCCCCCCCGAGCGCCGCGGCGAGGAGGACCGCCTCCTCGGCCGGATCCGCCAGGGCGAGCGGGTGGACCACTACGAGACCGTCCGCCTGGCCAAGGACGGCCGACGCATCGACGTCTCCGCCGCCGTCTCGCCGGTGCGCGACGGCGCCGGCGTCCTGATCGGGGCGTCGAAGGTGGCCCGCGACGTCACGGCGCAGAAGGCGGCCGAGCGGGCGCTCCGCGAGGGGGAGGCCCGGCTGCGCGCGGCCGTCGGCGCCGCGCCGCTCGTCCTCACGCAGGTGGACCGCGACCTCCGCCACACCTGGTACTACAGCGCCTACCCGGACGTGGGGGGTGGGGCCGAGATCCTGGGCCGCCGGCTCGACGAACTGACGACGCCCGCGGAGGCCGCCGCGCTCCAGGACCTCCAGCGCCGCGTGATCGAGACCGGCGAGGGCGCCCGCGGGGAGGTCGCCTTCCGCCTCGACGACGGCGACCACTTCTTCGACGTCACCGTAGAGCCGCTCCGCGACGGCGACGGCCGCGTCGTCGGCGCGACGACGGCCTCCTTCGACGTCACCGACCGCGTGCGCGCCGAGGAGGCCCTGCGGGCGAGCGAGGAGCGCTTCCGCCTCGCCGCCGGCGCCGTCGCCGGCATGGTCTACGACTGGGACGTCGCTTCGGACGAGGTCTTCCGCACCGAGGGGCTCTACGACCTCGTCGGCGTCCGCCCCGAGGACGTCCCCGCCGAGCGGACGTGGTGGGTCGACCTCGTGCACCCGGACGACCGCGAGCGCGTCTTCGACCTCATCCGCACCGTCCTCGACAGCGACGCCAAGCACTACGCCGCCGAGTACCGCGTCCGCCACGAGGACGGCCGGTGGGTCCACCTCTGGGACCGCGGCTACATCGTGCGCGACGAGGCCGGGCGGGCCGTCCGCGTCGTCGGGAGCGCGGCCGACGTCTCGGACCGGAAGCGCGCCGAGGAGGCCCTGCGGGCGAGCGAGGAGCGCTTCCGCCTCACCGTCAGCAACGACGCGCTGACGCTGTTCGAGCAGGACGCCGACCTCCGCTACACGTGGGTCTACCCCCAGCACCCCGAGTTCCCCGAGGCCAACATCGGGCGGACCGACGCAGAGCTGGTGCCCGGCGAGGGCGGCGCGCGGCTGATGCGCCTGAAGCAGGCGGTGCTGGAGACCGGCGCGGGGGTCCGGGAGGAGGTCGAGGTGCCGCTGCCGACCGGCACGCGGTGGTACGACCTCGTCATCGAGCCCCACCTCGACGACGACGGCCGCGTCGCCGGGATCGCCGGCGTCGCCCTCGACGTGACGGACCGGAAGCGGGCCGAGGCCGCCCTCCGCGAGAGCGAGGCGCGCTTCCGCCAGCTCGCCGAGGCCCTCCCCCAGATCGTCTACACCCTCCCCGCCGCGGGCGGCGACGACACGGAGTACCTCAACCCGCGGTGGTACGAGTACACCGGGATGCCGCCCGGCACCTCC
>DATGQT010000021.1:0-10664 GCA_035304085.1 Rubricoccaceae bacterium | reverse complement strand
TGCCTTCCCTACGTTCCACTCCGGTATGGCCGAAACTTCGAGCCCCTCGGCACCTCTCCTGCCCCGCGTCGTCCTCGACACGAACGTGCTGCTGGTCTCCCTCTCGCAGCGCTCGCCGTACCACGACCTCTTCCGCGCGCTCCGCGAGCGGCGCTACACGCTCTGCCTGACGACGTCCATCGCGCTGGAGTACGAGGAGGTCGTCGCCAGGCACATGGGACGCGAGACGGCGGAGGCCCTCATGAGCTTCCTCTCGGTGGCGCGCAACATCGCGTGGGTGCACGGTTACTACCGCTGGCATCTCATCGAGGCCGACCCGGACGACGGCAAGTTCGTGGACTGCGCCGTCGCGGCCGGCGCCGCCTTCCTCGTGACCGAGGACCGGCACTTCGACGCCCTGCAACGCGTGCCCTTTCCGCGCGTGACCGTGATCGGCGTCGCGGCCTTTCGGGAGGCGCTGGCTGTGGAGGAATAAACCCGGTAGCCCTTTCCCCCCGCGTCTTCGATTGAAGCCGCGCCGCGGCGGGCGTAGCTTCCGGCCCTGCCCCTCCCCGCCCCCGCGTCTCCGCGATGCTCACCGACTTCGTCCCCCTCTTCGTGATGGTGCTGCTGGCCCTCGGGCTGGCCCTCACGCTCGTCAAGGCCGCCGAGTGGCTCGGGCCCTTCCGCCCGCGCGAGGTCAAGGCGAGCCCGTACGAGAGCGGGATGGACCCCGTGGGGACGGCCCGCGAGCGGTACTCCGTCAAGTTCTACCTCGTCGCCATGATCTTCATCGTGTTCGACGTGGAGATCGTGTTCATGTACCCGTGGGCCGTCTCGTTCCGGACGTTCCTCGACAACGGCGGCGGCCTCGGCGCCCTCGCCGTCATCGGGCTGTTCATCTTCATCCTCGTCGTCGGCCTCGTCTACGACATCAAGAAGGGCGGGCTCGAATGGGACTGAGGGGGATTGCGGATTGCGGATGGGCGATTGCGGACTGAAGAACCCCTGCCCGTCCTGAGCCGTACCTGCAACCCGACGGTCCGTATCCCGAAACCCGCGATCCACCATCCGAAATCGCCATGTCCAGCCAAGAAGGCGGCTTCCTCACCACCACCGTCGACGCCGTCGTCAACTGGGCGCGCTCGAACAGCCTCATGCCGATGCCGCTGGGGCTCTCGTGCTGCGCCATCGAGATGATGGCGTTCGCCGGCCCGCGCTACGACGTGGCCCGGTTCGGGAGCGAGGCCATGCGGTTCAGCCCCCGCCAGGCCGACCTCATGATCGTGGCCGGGTGGTGCACGTACAAGATGGCCCACGCCATCCGGCGGATCTGGGACCAGATGGCCGACCCGAAGTGGTGCATCGCCATGGGCGTGTGCGCCTCGGCCGGCGGGCCGCACCGCGTCTACGGCGTCGTCCAGGGCGTCGACAACTTCCTCCCCGTCGACGTCTACGTCCCCGGCTGCCCGCCGCGCCCGGAGGCCGTCCTCCACGCGCTCATGGACATCCAGGAGAAGGTCCGCCGCGAGCAGTCCATCGCCGACGACCTCCGCGACCGCGGCGAGCCCGCCCACATCGTCCCCGAGAGCGACGGCGCCCTCGTCCAGCGGCCCGGGGGCGTCTACGCCCCCGCCGCGGGCCGCCGCCTCGTCGAGACCCCCTGAGCGAAGATCGAGGAGCCATGAAGGACACCCCCCACGGCGCCGCCGACACCACGCCGCAGGTCCACGCGGACCAGCAGAAGCAGACGCTGAAGTTCTTCTTCACGCCGCGCGACGCCCTCGCCGGCGAGATGGAGAAGCTCCGCCGCGAGAACCCCCACGCCAAGGACACCACCTACGTCCCCGACCTCGTGGACGCGCTGAAGGCGCGGTTCGGCGAGGCCCTCGGCGAGGTGGCGCTCTACGCCGGCGAGCACACCGTCTACGTGGACCGCGCGGCCATCGTGGACGTGTGCCGGTTCCTCAGGGAGGAGGCCGGCTTCGACTACCTCTGCGACATGGCGACCGTCGACCGGTTCACCGAGGAGGACCGGTTCGAGGTCGTCTACAACCTCGTCTCGATCCCCCACCGGAAGCGGCTCCGCCTCAAGGTGCGCGTGGACGAGGAGGACCCCGTCGTGCCCTCGATCACGCCGGTCTACCGCGCGGCCAACTGGCACGAGCGCGAGGCGTGGGACATGATGGGGATCCGGTTCGAGGGCCACCCGGACCTCCGGCGCATCTTCCTCCCGGAGGACTTCGAGTACCACCCGCTGCGGAAGGACTTCCCCGTCCTCGGCATCCCCGGCAGCCTCCCCCTCCCCCCGCAGCAGGCCGACGGCGACCTCGTCTACGACCCGTTCCCCCGCGCCCACGGCGACCTCCCCGAAGACTAGTTCGTCGTCGGTGGCCAGTGGTCGTCAGATCCGCTGCTGACCACTGACTACTGACCGCTGACCCCTGAACATGGCCGTCCCCACCGCCGCCAGCCCCCAGCGCGCCCACGGCGCCGAGCCCGGCTCGGACCGCGACGTCTTCACGTTCTGGCCCCGCCACAACGCCGCGCTCTACGAGGCCCTCGAGAACAAGCACGTCCACGTCGAGCTCGACGGGGACCCCCTCGAGAGCCGGATGGTGCTCAACCTCGGCCCGCAGCACCCCGCCACCCACGGCGTCATCCGCTTCGTCCTCCGCCTCGACGGCGAGAACATCGAGAGCTGCCTCCTCGACATCGGCTACCTCCACCGCGGCATCGAGAAGCTCGCCGAGGTGAAGACGTACCAGGAGTGGATGCCGTACACCGACCGGACGGACTACCTCCAGCCCTACGCCAACAACGTCGCCTTCTGCCTCGCCGTCGAGAAGGTGGCCGGCATCGAGGTGCCCGAGCGCGCGCAGTGGATCCGCACGATGATGTGCGAGCTCGCGCGGATCCAGGCCCACCTCCTCTGGCTCGGCACCATGGTCATGGACGCCGGCGCCCTCAGCGTCTTCCTCTGGACGTTCAAGTACCGCGAGGAGATCTACGACATCATGGACGTGGTGACGGGCGCCCGCCTCACCGTCAGCCACTGCCGCATCGGCGGCCTCGCCTCCGACGTCGGCCCCGACGGGCTCGCCATGATCCGGAAGTTCTGCGACGACCTCGAGGCCCAGATGCGCGACTGGAAGAAGCTCCTCGACCGGAACCGGATCTGGCTCGACCGCAACATCGGCATCGGCACGATCACGCCCGAGGAGGCCGTCGAGCTCGGGTTCACCGGCCCCAACCTCCGCGGCTCCGGCATCCCCTACGACATCCGCATCGTCGAGCCCTACCTCAAGTACGACGAGGTCGAGTTCGACGTGCCGATGCGGACGGAGGGCGACTCGCTCGCGCGCTACTTCGTGCGGGTCGAGGAGATGGAGCAGTCCATCCGCATCATCCGGCAGTGCCTCGACCGCCTCCCCGAGGGCCCCATCCGCGCCGACAACGCGAAGGCCGCCTTCCCCTCGAAGGACGAGGTCTATTACTCGATGGAGGGGATGATCCACGACTTCCTCATGACCGACGTCGGCGTGGCCCCGCCGAAGGGGGCCGAGAGCTACCACGCCATCGAGGCGGCCAAGGGCGAGCTCGGCTTCTACGTCGTCGCCGACGGCACCGGCGCCCCGTGGCGGCTCAAGATGAACGCGCCCAGCTTCAAGAACCTCCAGGGCCTCGAGTACCTCATGGAGGGCGCCATGGTGGCCGACACCGTCGTCCTCATCGGCTCCGTCGACCCCGTGATGGGCGACGCCGACAAGTAGAATTGCGGATCTCGGATTGCGGAGTGCGGATTTGAGGCCGCCCCGATCCGAAATCCGAAATCCCAAATCCGAAATGACCCCCGACACCCCCGGCCCGCACCGCCGCGACGTCTCGCCGAAGCCGAAGTACATCCCCGGCGAGGCGCCCCCGCGCCACTTCGCCGACGAGGAGCTGGTGTGGACGGCCGACGAGCAGCGGCAGCTCGACGCCTTCCGCGCGCAGTACCCCACGGCCGACGGCGCCGTGATGAAGACGCTCTGGCTGGCGCAGCGGAAGTTCGGCTGGCTCGCCCCGGAGGTCATCCGCCTCGTCGCCGACACCCTCGGGCTCCCCTACGCGAAGGTCTACGGCGTCGCCACGTTTTACACCCAGTACTTCAAGGAGCCGAAGGGGAAGTACGTCCTCGACGTCTGCACCTGCTTCACGTGCCAGGTCTGCGGCGGCTACGACGTCCTCCACTACCTCGAGGAGAGCCTCGGCGTGAAGGCCGGGCAGACGACGCCGGACGGGCTGTTCACGATCCAGGAGGCCGAGTGCCTCGGCGCCTGCGGCTCCGCCCCCATGCTCCAGGTCACCAACGGCCCCTACGTCCACAACCTCACGCGCGAGCGGTGCGACGCGCTGCTGGCCGACCTCCGCGCCGGCAAGATGCCCGCCTTCGAGTCGGTCACCCTCCCGCAGGACGAGGCCGACCTCGGCGGCAACCGCCGCTCCGACGCCGAGGCCGTGACGACGTACCGGACGCCCCCCGTCGCCGAGACGCTCCACTGACATGCCCGCCGTCGCCCCCGCCCCGCTTCGCCCCGAGACCGGCCAGCGCTTCCGCTGGACGCGGGAGCGCTACGACCGGGCGGTCGATGCGGGCGTGCTCACGACCGCCGACAGGGTGGAGCTCCTCGACGGAGAGATCGTCCAGAAGATGTCACAGAACGAACCGCATGCGGTGAGCACGACCCTGGCTTCCGACCTCCTCCGCAGCGTTTTCGGCGATGGGTTTCACGTACGTACTCAGCTGCCCATCGCCCTCTCGGAGGTCTCCGAGCCGGAGCCGGACGTGGCCGTCGTTCGAGGGAACGTCCGTGACTACCTCGACGACCACCCCGATCCGTCGTCGATCGTCCTCCTCGTCGAGGTGGCCGATTCCAGCCTCATGGACGACCGCGTTCACAAGGCCATCCTCTACGCCGACGCCGGCATCACGGAGTACTGGATCGTGAACCTCATGGACCGCCTGCTGGAGGTCCACCGCGAGCCCGTCGGCGCGGCTTACCGCACCAAGACCACGTTCGGCCCCGAGGGAACCGTGGCCCCGCTACATGCGCCGGACGCTCGGATCTCCGTCGCCGACCTTCTCCCCTGACCATGCCCGACGCCCCCTCCCTCATCACCGGCCAGACGAAAGCGGGCGACTGGCGCGCCTACGAGCGCGTGCTGCTGCCGCCCGTCAGGGACCTCCACAACCTGAAGGTCTACGAGGACCACGGCGGCTACGAGGCGCTCAAGGCCGTCGTCAAGAACGGGAAGTTCGACCCGAAGGGGCTCACCGACGAGGTCAAGGCGAGCGGGCTGCGCGGGCGCGGCGGCGCCGGCTTCGCGACGGGCCTGAAGTGGTCGTTCATGCCGCCGGTGGACCCCGAGAAGCCGCGCTACCTCTGCTGCAACGGCGACGAATCCGAGCCCGGCACGTTCAAGGACCGCCAGCTCTTCGAGTACAACCCCCACCTCCTCATCGAGGGCATCGCGCTGGCGTGCTACGCGATGACGATCAAGACGTGCTACCTCTACATCCGCGGGGAGTACGTCGACTACGTCCGCCACGTCCAGCGCGCCGTGGACGAGGCCTACGAGGCCGGCTACCTCGGCAAGAACATCCTCGGGACCGACTTCTCGACCGACCTCGTCGTCCACCTCGGCGCGGGCGCCTACATCTGCGGCGAGGAGACGAGCCTGATGGAGAGCCTGGAGGGGAAGCGGGCCTACCCCCGCATCAAGCCGCCCTTCCCGGCCATGGCCGGCCTCTGGGCCATGCCTACGACGATCAACAACGTCGAGACGCTCGCGTGCGTCCCGCTCATCGTCAACCGCGGGGCGCAGTGGTTCGCCGGGCTCGGCCCGGAGAAGCACCCCGGCCCCATGCTCTACGGCATCTCGGGCCACGTCGTCAGGCCCGGCGTCTACGAGTACCCCGCGGGCATGCTGATCTCGGACCTCATCTACGAGGTGGCCGGCGGCGTCCGCGGCGGCAAGAAGATCAAGGCCATCGTCCCCGGCGGCTCGTCCACGCCGCCGCTGCGCTGGGACCAGTGCGAGGGGGTGACGATGGACGCCGAGACCCTCCGCGAGGCCGGCTCCTCCATCGGCACCGCCGGGCTGTGCGTGCTCGACGAGGACACCGACATGGTGTCGTGGACGCGCCGCATCGCCCACTTCTACTGGCACGAGAGCTGCGGGCAGTGCACGCCCTGCCGCGACGGCACCGGCTGGCTCTACAAGCTGCTGACGCGGATCGACGAGGGCGAGGGCTACACGCGCGACCTCGACCTCCTCCAGGAGATCTGCGACCAGATGGAGGGCCGCACCGTCTGCGCCCTCGCCGACGCCGCCGCGTGGCCCGTCCGCTGGGGCATCCGCCGCTTCCGCGACGAGTTCGAGGCGAAGTGCAAGGCGGCCACCTTCGCCGGTGCCGACCTCGGCGGCGACGGCTCCGCCGCGCTCCCTGCCGGCCTCCACCCGCCCACGACCACCACCCCCACCGGCACCCCCTGACCGGCCCGACCATGAAACGCCTCCTCCCCCTCCTCCTCCCCGCCCTCCTCCTCGCCGCCTGCGCCCAGGACGGGGCGACCACCGCCGCCGACGAGGAGACCCTCGCGCTGGACGACGAGCTGGTCGCCGACCTCGGCACCGTCGTCGGCGAGGACCCCGGCGACGGGCCCGTCGTCTTCGTCGACGAGGTCGTCATGCACCCCGAGCAGTACGAGAACATGCCCGTACGCGTGGCCGGCACCGTCTCGGAGGTGTGCCAGATGGCCGGGTGCTGGTTCACGTTCCAGAACGAGGCCGGCGTCGCCTTCCGCGTCAGCGTCCCCCGCGACGAGGAGGGCTACGTGTTCACGTTCCCGAAGGACGTCGCCGGGCGCAGCGCCGTCGTCGAGGGCACGCTCACCGTCGAGGAGACCGACGTCGCGACGCTCCGCCACCTCGCGCAGGACCGCGGCGCGAGCGCGGAGGAGGTCGCCGCCATCACGGCGCCGGAGCGGACGCTCGTCCTCAGCGCCACCGGCGCCCGGCTCGAGAGCGCCACCCCGCAGAACGCCTGATTCGATTGCGGAGTGGGGGTGCGGAGTGCGGATCGACCGCCCACTCCGCACTCCGCACTCCGAATTCCGCACTTTCCTATGCCGCAGGTCATCATCGACGGCCGGTCCTACGAGTTCGAGCCGGGGGCGAAGCTCCTCCAGTTCTGCCTCGACCAGGGCATCGAGATCCCGCACTTCTGCTACCACCCGGCGATGTCCATCCCGGCCAACTGCCGGCAGTGCCTCGTCAAGGCCGGCACGCCGCAGCGCGACCGCGCGTCGGGGGAGATCGTCCGGGGCGAGGACGGGCTGCCCGTCATCAACTACTTCCCCAAGCTGATGCCGAGCTGCGCGCTCGACATGGCCGACGGGATGGTCGTCCACACGCAGTACGACAGCGCCGAGGTGGCCGCCGCCCAGGAGGACAACCTCGAGTTCCTCCTCATCAACCACCCCCTCGACTGCCCCATCTGCGACCAGGCCGGCCACTGCCCGCTCCAGATCCAGTCCTACAAGTACGGCGCCGAGGGGAGCCGGTTCGAGTTCCAGAAGGTCCACCGCCCCAAGCGCGTCCAGCTCGGCCCGAACGTCGTCCTCGACGCCGAGCGCTGCATCAACTGCACGCGCTGCACCCGCTTCACCGAGGAGGTCACGGGCACCCACCAGCTCTCCATCGTCAACCGCGGCGACAAGAACTACCCGATGACGGCGCCGGGGGAGGTCTTCGACGACCCGTACTCGATGAACGTCTGCGACATCTGCCCCGTCGGCGCCCTCACCGAGGACTACTTCCGGTTCCGCGCGCGCGTCTGGGAGATGAGCCGGACGCCGACGGTCTCCGACTTCGGCGGGAAGGGGATCAACGTGGACGTGTGGGTCCGCGACAACGAGGTCCTCCGCATCACCCCGCGCCAGAACCTCGCCGTCAACGAGTACTGGATGCCGGACGCGGCGCGGCTCGTCTACCGCCGCTACAACGAGGACCGCGCGCAGGGCCCCACGCTCGGCGGCCGGCCCGTGGACTGGCGCCGCGCCTTCGACGAGGCGGCGCTGCTGCTCAAGAAGGCCGAGGGCCGCGCCCTCTTCCTCGGCTCCGCCTGGGCCACCGTCGAGGACAACTACCTCCTCACGCGGCTGGCCGAGGCCACCGGCGGCGAGGTCGTCGGCTACGTCTCCTACCGCGAGGAGGGCCGCGGCGACGGCTGGCTGATCTCCGACGACGCCGCGCCCAACGCCGCCGGCTGCGAGCGCCTCGGCCTCGCGCCCGTCGACGGCGCCCTCCTCCGCGCCCGCCTCGCCGACGCCGACGTGCTCTACGTCCTCGACGACGACCCCGTCGCCGCCGGCCTCGTCACCGCCGACGACCTCGCGGGCGTGAAGGTCATCCTCCACCACTACCACACCACCAACCAGACCCTCCCCGCGGCCGACGTCGCCTTCGCCGCGGCGATGAGCGTCGAGACCATCGGGACGTACGTCAGCGAGGACGGCCGGGCGCAGCTGCTCCGCCCGGCGAAGGTGATCCGCGGCGCCAACCGCGCGCTCATGCGGGCGATGGGCGTCGGCCTCAGCCGGCTCGACCAGCAGGGCGTCCCCTTCGACCGGTGGTACGAGGCCTCCAACCGGGTGGACTGCCTGCCGGGGTGGAGCGTGATCCCCGAGCTCGCCGAGCGGCTCGGCCGCCCGCTGCGCTACAAGAGCCCCGCCCGCATCATGGACGAGGTGGCCGAGCGCGTCCCCGCCTTCGCCGGCGCCACCCACGACGCGATGGGCCTCCTCGGCGTGCCGCTCGAGGACGTAGCCGCTGCCGTTTGAGACAGGAGGGAAGGGAGAGCGGGAGAAAGGGGGCTGCCCGCTCCGCATCCACTCCACGCTAATCTCCCTCTCCTCCTCTCCCCCTCTCACCCTCTCTCGACCATGGCCACGATCCAGACGATCTGGGAGTTCATCGACCTCCCGCTCGTCATCTTCCTCATCCTCAACGGCCTCCTCATCACGGCCTCGATGCTCGTCTACGCCGAGCGGAAGGTGTCGGCGTTCATCCAGGAGCGGAGCGGGCCCAACCGCGTCGGCCCGGCGGGGCTCCTGCAGCCGTTCGCCGATGTGTTCAAGCTCATCTTCAAGGAGGACATCATCCCGGCGCAGGCGAGCCGGTTCATCCACGCGCTCGCGCCGACGCTCATGGTGGTGATCGCGATGACGACGCCGGCCGTGATCCCGTGGGCGCGGACGGGCAGCGGCGCCGGCCCCCTCGCCGTCGCCGACCTCAGCGTGGGCATCCTCGTCATCCTCGCCCTCACGTCGGTCTCCGTCTACGGCGTGACGCTGGCGGGGTGGAGCTCGAACTCGAAGTACTCGCTCCTCGGGGGGCTCCGCTCGGCGGCGCAGATGATCTCGTACGAGCTCGCGATGGGGGCGGCCGTGGTCTCGGTGATCCTCATGTCCGAGAGCCTCCGGCTCTACGACATCGTCGAGAACCAGAACCACGCCGCCCTCGGGCCGCTGGCGTGGAACTGGCTCCGCAACCCCGTCGGCTTCATCATCTTCGCCGTGACGGCGCTGGCGGAGACGAACCGCCTGCCGTTCGACCTCCCCGAGGCCGAGCAGGAGCTCGTCGGCGGGTATCACACGGAGTACTCGGGGATGAAGTTCGGGATGTTCTTCCTCGCCGAGTACGTGAACATGTGGGTCGCGAGCATGGTCATCGTGACGCTGTTCCTCGGGGGGTACCTCCTCCCGTGGGAGGCCGCCTACGCCGGGTGGTTCTACGACGGCGGGCTGGGGTGGCTGCTCACGGTGCTCCAGGTGCTCTTCTTCATCCTGAAGGTGGTCGCCATCGCGGTCTGCTTCATCTGGATCCGCTGGACGCTCCCCCGCTTCAAGTACAACCAGCTCATGACGCTGGGGTGGAAGTACCTCCTCCCCATCGCCCTCGCCAACGTCCTCGTCATCGCGCTGGTCGTGGCGCTCTACGAGGCGCTCGCCTGAGCAGGCCGGCCACCTCGCACCCCGCCGGGGCGACCGGGTCGGTCGCCCCGGCGTCGTTCAAGCCCGGTTTGTTCAAGCCCGGTTCTGGACGCGGCGACGTGTGAAGGGGAACCGGCCCCGCCAGAACTGGATGAGGAGGGCGCCCGCGAGCATCCCGCCGAGGTGGGCGAAGTGCGCGACGCCGGTGTTCGTCCCGGCGTAGCCGGCGTAGAGGTCGAGCGCGGCGAGCCCGAGCACGAACCACTTCGCGGGGATGGGGAAGAGGAAGTAGACGTAGATCCGCTCGTCGGGGTACAGGAGCCCGAACGCGGCGAGCACGCCGAGCACGCCGCCCGAGGCGCCGAGGGTCGGGACCACCGCCGGCTCGCCGATCCCGAACAGGAACGGCGCCGAGATCGTGAGGAGTTGGAGCAGGCTCGCCCCCAGCACGCACGTGAAGTAGAAGAGGGCGAAGCGCCGCGAGCCGAGCACGTTCTCGATCCGCATCCCGAACATCCACAGCCCGAACATATTGAAGAAGATGTGCCCGAAGCCACCGTGGAGGAACGCCATCGTCACGAGTTGCCAGGGCCAGAACAGCTGGGGCAGCGCGTCCGGGAGCCCCGCCGGCCAGAGCGCGAACCA
>DATGQT010000020.1:0-2521 GCA_035304085.1 Rubricoccaceae bacterium | reverse complement strand
GCCGAGGGTCTTCGAGCCCTGGGGCGGGCCGCCGTTCCGGTTGTAGTCGAGGACGAGGCGGGCCGTGCGCGGGGCGTCGCCGTTGTTGCGGACGGTGACGGTGGCGCAGAGGCGGCGGGTCCCGGCGTTGTAGGTGAGGTCGGCCGCGAGGTACTTCAGGTCGCATTCCGTCGCTGTGGGCTGGATGTCGACGGTGAACACGAGGTCGTAGTTGGGGTCGGACCCGAAGACGGTGCCGCCGCCGCCGAAGGCGATGTTGTACTCGGTGCCGCCGGCGTACGGGTTCAGCGAGGACTCGCTGATGTTGACGCTGGTGCTCTGGCCCGCCGTGATCGTCAGCTTGAACGTGTAGACGCCGCCCTCCGTGACGGAGAGGCCGGGGTCGAACGTGACGGTGTAGACCCCGATGGTCGTGACGTTGACGAGGCCCGTGCCGATGACGGCGCCGGTGTCCCCCGCGCCCTCGTAGACGGTCATGTCGAGGGTGCCCACCGTGAGCACGGCGGAGATGTCGAACGAGATGGCGACGATCTCCCCGTCGCAGGGGGCCGTGAAGCTCTGGCCGACGGCCTCGTTGAACCCGAGGGTGAGGCCGATCGCGCTGTTGGACTCGGTCTGCGAGATGGGGCAGCCGCCCTCGGGGATCGGAAGGGCCGCCTGGGTCGGCGGGACGGCGAAACGCTGAGCCGAAGCCGGCGCTGCCAGGATGAGGGTCACGGCGCAGAGGAGCGCCGAGGTGCTGGCGAAGATGCGGTAGCGCATGGTGGGGAAGGGTTTAGAGCTGGAACAGGGCCCATGCCGCTCGGCCCTCCGCCGCTCGGCGAACTGGCCCGGGCAGCCCTCCGCGGGACGCGCCTGCACGAGAGGCCGTTACGAGTCTCAGGTCGTCGGGGGAAGGGCGCAGAATGGAAGGGGTTGACCGGAACATAAGGGGCGAGGCTCAAACGACAAACCTCATTTTCCTAGTGAGATAACCCCTCGTGGGCCATCGGTGCTCTCCGCCGTGCCCGATGAGCACGCCCCTTGCTCCGAAGCGGGCCATGCCGTACCTATCGGGGAGCCGACCGCCGCCTGCGGCGAACGCCATGAAGCCGTGCCCCTACTGCGCCGAGTCCATCCAGGACGACGCGATCAAGTGCCGCTACTGCGGCGAGTTCCTCGACGGCCGCGCCGCGCCCGCGGCGGCCGTCGCCCCCGCCGTCCACATCGCGGCGGGCGCGCTGCGGATGGGGCTCGGCTACGAGTACCGCTCGAAGGCGACGCTCTTCGGGTGGCCGCTGCTCCACGTCGTGAAGGGGGTGGACCCGGCGACGGGGAAGCCGCGCGTGGCGCGCGGCGTCGTCGCCGTCGGCGACGTGGCGATGGGGGGGCTGGCGCTCGGGGGGCTGGCCGTGGGGCTCGTCGCCTTCGGCGGGCTCGGCGTGGGGTTCCTCGCCGT
Organism: Rubricoccaceae bacterium; assembly: GCA_035304085.1. Classification (GTDB taxonomy): domain Bacteria; phylum Bacteroidota; class Rhodothermia; order Rhodothermales; family Rubricoccaceae; genus DATGQT01. The sequence goes on along the minus strand of DATGQT010000020.1, from coordinate 1,083 downwards.
CGGCGGCGCGGCCGTGGGGGCGGTGGCCGTGGGCGGGGCCGCGCTCGGGTGGTACTGGGCCGTCGGCGGCTTCGCCGTCGCCCTCGGCTACGCCGTCGGCGGGTTCGCCCTCGCGCGGCACACCGTCAGCCCGGCGGGGGTGGACCCCGAGGTGGTCGAGGCGCTGGAGCGCTACCTCGGCTGGCTCGGCGTGGGCGGGTAGCGGCGTTCCGATTCGCCGCCGGGGTGTTCCGTTACGGTTCCGTTACGGACGGCGCCGCCGCCGGGTACTCCGTGCCGCCCCGCTCACGCGGTGGCCGGCGCCCACGCGGCCGGCCTCCGCCGGCGCCAGGCGCGCTGCTCGAGTAGCACCTTCTCCCGCTCGAGTGCCCGGAGGCGCCGGCGGAGCCACCACCGCCGCAGCGGGCTCGCGCTCGCGCACGCCGCCCTCAGGCGCTCCACGTCGCGGCTGAGCTCGCGCAAGCATCGGCCCGCCATCGTCGCGCTGGCGGCAGCCTCGTCGGGGTATCGGTCGTGTAGGCGGTACTCGGGGGAGGTGGAGAGGGAGGGCATGGAGGACGACGGTAGGGGGACGGCGAAATATAGAGCACGCGGTCGATACGGTGTTTCCCCGAAATGACCGTGCCAGAGTGCTACACTTCCACGTGCCCGTGTGGGGGATGGCCCTACGGCGCACGGCGCGTCGCCCCCACGCGCCGGCCGGGGCGCCCCCGGCCCGATGCCCCGAGCGGCCTCCCGATAATGCCGACGTTAGACGATGCGGTCGATGTGCTCCTCGATAGATGAGCACCTCCTACCCAGTGGGAGGCCGGGGAGCCGAAGGGCCGCGTCGCTGACCGTGGCCGGGTGCAGTGGTAGGAATGCCACGGTCCTCGGGGGCGCCCCCTACAGAGAGGGGGGGGCGCCCCCGGCCTCTTCCGGGGGCCGGAGTGCCCACGGCGTGACGCTCCCCCGTCCGGCCGAAGCGGGCTTGCCTCCCCCGCACCCCGGCCGGGGGCGCGCGTTTCCCCGTGGCGTCGCGAAGGCGCCCACAGAAACGACCCGCCCCCGAAGCACGAGCCTCGGGGGCGGGTCGGGCGTGGG
>DATGQT010000019.1:0-15537 GCA_035304085.1 Rubricoccaceae bacterium | reverse complement strand
CGGGGTGGGCCGGGTGCCGGCGCTCTACGAGGAGGTGCGCGCGGGGGCGGTGGAGACGTTCGGGGCGGGGCGCTCGGAGGTGCTCGGCGCGCCGCCGGAGGCCGACGGCACGCAGCGGCCGTCGCTGTTCGACTTCACGCGAGGGCGCGGCGCCCCGGTGCTCGTGGGGAGCGCATCCGAGCAGTAGGGCCTCCCCGATGCCGTCACCGGATGCTGGTGAGCGTCACCGTATCCTCGAATGCCTCACCGACGACGCGGACGAAGTAGACGCCGGAGGGGAGGTCCGTGCCGTCCACGAAGAGGGGCAGCGACTCGCCGTCCGAGAACGTCTCATCGAGGAGGGTGGCGAGGCGGCGGCCGGCGGCGTCGAAGAGCCACGCCTGCACGCGCTGGCCGTCCCGCACGCTCAGGCTCAACGAGGTCTGCCCGGAGAAGGGGTTCTCCCCTTCGATCTCAAGCACGTACGCCTCCTCGGGCGGCGGGGACGTGGTCGATCCGGCACAGGAGCCGACCCTCCCTCGGGAGGCCGACGCGGGCGAGGCGAGCACGGGCGGCGGGGGCTGTGCCGATCCCCCGGCGATCAGCGCGGTGCAGGCCTCGGCGAGCGGCCAGCCGAGGTCGTCGAGCGCGGCGCACAGGAGCGGGCCGGGGCTGGTCTTCCGCTCGCCGGGCGCGATGCGCGGCGTCATCAGGCCGTCGGGGATGTCTGGCGGGAACGTGGCCTCGTCGAAGTGGGAGTACGAGGAGCCCTCGTTCCAGGACCCCGGGGCGTAGAGCGGGGCGGGCTGCCCGTAGGTGGCCTCGACGGCGCTGCCGCCGAAGAACACGGCCGACGTGAGGACGTCCGCCAGCGCGGCCGAGGGCTGGGGGTAGTCGAGGAGGGCGCGGCCCTCGTCGTCCTCGGTGAATCGGTCGAAGAGGAAGGGGTACTCGGCGCCCGTGTTGCCCGTCAGGCCGAGGTCGCCCTGCCCGCCCTCGACCGTGGCCGAGCCGATGAAGCCGAGGCCGTGCCCGAGCTCGTGGAGGACGACCGTGAAGAGCTCGACCTGGCCCGGCGGCCCACCCCCGTCCGTGCCGAGGTACCAGTTCTCGTAGCCGGAGTTGAAGCGCGCCTCGATGTCGGGCCGGGTCGCATCCAGGTCCCGCCCCGCGATGGCGTCGGCGAGGGGGTACGGGAACCACGTCGCCGACACGGGCGCCCCCTGGAACCCGCTGATGAGGTAGGGCCCTGCGCTGCCGAGGAGGTTCCCGCCGAGGTCCGTGCATTGGGCGCGGATGCGGATGGGGACGGGGGAGGTGACGTGCTGCGCCCACACGTCCACGGCGGCCTGGAACGCGGCCCGCGCCTCGTCCGAGAACCCCTCGTAGGTCACCTCGAAGTCGGCCGCCTGCTGCCCGCTTCCCCGGGCGAGGATGGGGGCTGCGGGCGGCGCCCAGTGCGCCGCGCCGGCGCCGGCCCCGTCGGAGGGCCCCGGCAGCGGCATCCGGCACTGGAAGAACGGCTGCTCGGAGCGCACCTCGCGGTGCTGCCCGCGTGCGGGCGAGGCCACGAGGAGGACGGCGGCGAGGAGGCCGAGGAGGGGGCGCAGGGGACGGCGCATGGATGCGGGGGGTGTCGGAGGCGCCGGAACCTAGCCGCTTCCGCCGCCCCCCGCAAGGCTCTCAGGCGACCCGGGCGCCGTTTCTCTCCCGTGATGACGGGAGGCAGGGGTCAGAAGGCAGGGGTCAGGGGGCAGAAGGCAGGGGAACTTCTCCGACCTCCGCCCTCGCTCCACTGACCACTGACCACTGACCACTGACCACGGACCACGGACCACGGACCACGGACCACGGACCACGGACCACGGACCATCACAGCCGCCCGAGGGCGGTGCGGGCACGCTGTTCCAGCGCCTTGTGGTAGTCGAACTCGGCCTCGTAGTCGAGGGCGGCGCGGTAGGCGCGGCGGGCGGCCTCGGCGTCCCCCATCTCCTCGTACACCTCGCCGATGTAGTACTGGCTCCACGGCCCCCACTTGGCGAGGGGGTCGCCGGGGTTCGAGACGGCGATGCGGTAGTGGCGGATGGCCTCGTTCCACGCCCCCAGCGCCTGGTAGGCGCGGCCGGAGCGGTAGGCGGCCTCGGCGCGGTGGACGACCTCGGCCTCGGGGTCACCGAGGACGGGCTGGACCGTCCGCACGGCGTCCTCGTAGCGGCCGCCGTCGTAGAGGTTCTGGCCGAGGAGGAGGGTCCGCTCGTCGTCGCTCAGGGGCCGTTCGAGGAGGCGGGCGGCCCGGCGCTGCGCCGAGCGGTCGGAGTCGTAGTCGCGGTCGGCCTGGACGCGGCGATAGTGGGCGAGGGCGCCGTCGCGGTCGCCGGTCATCTCGCGGGCGAGGCCGGCGTGGAGGTGGGCCGAGGCGAGGAGGGCGTGGCCACGGTAGGTGCGCGCGTAGCGCTCGAAGAGGGGGAGCGCCTCCTCGAACCGGTTCTGGCGGAAGAGCGCCTCGGCGAGGTAGTAGTCCACGTACGGGACGTCGTCGACGTCGGCGGGGGCCTGCTGCGCGGCGGCGTGGCGGAGGGCGGCCTCGGCCTCCTCGGCGCGGCGGTCGTTGAGGAGGAGGAAGGCGTGGAGGTACGCCGGCATGGGGCTCTCCGGGTAGGCCGCGTGGAGGGCGGCGACGTGTCGGATGGCCCCCGCCTTCCCCTCGTTGAGGAGGGCGTCGACGACGGCGAGGTAGAGGGCGGCCTCCTCGCGGCCGTAGGCGCTGTTCCTGAGCGCCGCCTCGAGCTCGTCCATCCCCTGCTGCACCGTCCCCCCGAACCCGAGCACGCTGAGGATCCACCGGTACGCCCGCGGCACGGCCCCGACGGCGACGTGGCAGAGCCCCATCCCCTTGTAGGACTCCCAGAAGTCGGGGTGGCGGCGGAGGTTGTCGGCGTAGCGGTTGTAGGCGGCGCGGAGGGCGAGGCCGGCCTTGGGGTAGCGCTCCTGCTTCGCGTAGACGACGGCGCGCTGGAAGGCGAGCTCGGCCTCGAAGTGGGTCTTCCACGGCGACGCGGGGAGGGCGTCGAGGCGGGCCTCGAGGGTGTCGGCGACGGCGAAGAAGCGGCCGTAGAACGGCTCGCGCTCGTTCATGAGCGCGCGCCAGAGGGCGAGCGTGGTGAGGTGGTAGAGGGCGGCGGGGCTCGCGGGCTCGGCGCGGTCGAGCCGGCGGAAGGCGGCCTCGGCGGCGTCGAGGCGGAAGGCGATCATGAGGGCGCGCCCCTCGTCCAGCAGCGCCCGCCCGGCGTCGGTGCCGAGGAGCATGGCGCCGTAGGCCGGCGGCGCGGGGACGTCGAACGAGGCCACGTACGTGCTGTCGGCGCCGGGGGGGGGGGCCACGTGCGGGCCGTACGTCTGCGCCGCCGCCGTGGAGGCGAGCACGCTCAGGAGCACGCAGGCGCGCAGGAGCGCGGGAGCGCAGGAGCGTTTCACGTTCTCCGTCTTCTCCATCCGAGTATGGTCCATCTTGCGTTCTTGCATGCCTGCGCGCCTGCCTGCTTTTACGCTTGCTCGCCTCAGGCCGTGAGCCGGATGCGGTCCTCGGTCTCGTCGAGGTCGGGCGGGTTGAGCTGGCCCTCGCTCGCGGCCACGATCGTCGCCACGGTCGCGTCGCCGGTGATGTTGGTGACGGTCCGGCACATGTCGAGGATGCGGTCGACGCCGAGGATGAGCGCGATCCCGGCGCTGGGCACGCCGACGGCCTCGAGGATGATGACGAGCATGATGATGCCGGCGCCCGGGACGGCCGCCGTGCCGATGGAGGCGAGCACGGCCGTGAGCACGATGGTGGCCTGGGCGCCGAGGCCGAGCCCCATCCCGAGCGCCTGCGCGATGAACACCGTGGCGACGGCCTGGTAGAGCGCCGTCCCGTCCATGTTGACGGTGGCCCCGAGGGGGAGCACGAAGCTGGAGACCTCCTCGCTCACGCCGAGCTTCTCCTCGCACCGCTCCATCGTCACCGGCAGCGTAGCCCCGCTCGACGACGTCGAGAACGCGACGAGCTGCGCCGGCGCGATGCCGGCGAAGAACGTCTTGATCCGCATCGGGCTGAAGAGCCGGAGGAGGGTCGGGTAGACGACGAACGTGTGGGCGGCGAGGCCGACGAGGACGGCGACGCAGTACCACCCCAGCGAGCCGAGCAGCGCGAGGATCCGCCCGACGTCGTCGCCGGCCACCGTGGTGATGGTGGAGGCGATGAGGGCGAAGACGCCCAGCGGCGCCATCAGCATGATGAGGTCGACGAGCCGGATGACGACCTCGTTGAGGCCGTCGAAGAACCGGAGCACCGGCTCCCCCTTCTCCTTCGAGACCTGCACGAGCCCGATCCCGATCAGCAGCGCCACCACCACCACTTGGAGCATGTTGGCGTTGTTGGAGGCGGCGAAGAAGAGGTTGTCCGGCACCATGTCCACGAGGAACTGGAGCGGGCCGCGCTCCGTGGCGGCGTCGGCGGCGGCCGTGCGCCCGGTGGCGTCCTCGGCGTAGGCCGTCATGAGCTCGTCGCGGAGGTCGGGCGGCAGCGTCCGCCCCGGCTGCATCAGGTTGACGGCGACGAGGCCGATGGTGACGGCCAGCGCCGTCGTGGCGAGGTAGATCGCGATCGTCTTGCCGCCGATGCGCGAGAGCTTCCGGAGGTCGCTGAGCGAGGCCACGCCCGTGATCAGGCTCGCCAGCACGAGCGGCACGGCGATGAGCTTGAGCGCGTTGAGGAAGATGGCCCCGAACGGTGCCACCCACGCGTCCACGAACCCGCCCCACCCGCTCGCCGCCGCCACGACGCCGAAGGCGACGCCGAGGGCGAGGCCGAGGATGATCTGCCAGTGGAGCTTCGTGTACCAGGGCCGGCGGGGCGTTTCCATCGGGGTCTGTCGGAAGGAAGCGGGGTCGGAAGCTACGATGGGCGGCCGTCAGCGGTCAGAAGAGGAGGGCCAGCAGCGGGACGGCCGCGCCGGCGGCGGTGCAGGCCAGGTTGACGCGGTCGTTCGTCACCCATGGGACGCCCGCCGCGAGCGGGAGTGGGAGGCCGTCGTGCTCGCGCCGCTCGGTGAGCGTGCCCTCGGGGAGGCGGTACCGCGCCTGCACGGTCGCGCCGAGGAGGGAGTCGAGGAAGGCGCCCGCCAGCGCGCCCCCGGCGACGAGCAGCCCCACCGCCGCCTCGGGGGCGCCCCCGGGGAACGGCGACGCGAATGGGAGCGCGCTCCCGAAGACGACGGCGGCGCCGAGGAGCGACGCGGCGGTACCGGGCACGGAAACGCCGCCGGAGGTCCCCGGCGGGACCCGTCGCCCGGTCAGCACCGAGCGCGTCGGCCGGCCGTAGTAGGTGCCCACCTCGGTCCCCCACGTGTCGGCCGCGGCGGCGGCGAAGGCGCCGACGAAGCCCCAGTAGAGCGCCGGGTGCGGCCACAGCGCGTGCGCGGCGAGGAGCAGCCCCGCCACGCCGCCGTTGGCCGCCACCTGCCCCGCGTCGCGCCGCGCGCCCTTCTCGGCCAGCCGCGAGGCCACGGCCTTGCGCCGGCGCCCCCAGCGGGATAGGAGGCTGGAGAGGACGAAGAACGTGAGCCCCGGCGCGGCCCACGCCCACCCGCCGAGGGCGAGCACGCCCCACGCCAGCAGCCCCGCCGCGAGCGCGCCGGAGGCCGTGAGGAAGCCGACGCGCCACGCGGCCGCGGCGAAGGCGACGGCCGCCCCGAATGCGAGCGCCGGCCGGCCGGCCTCGGGGAGCACGAGCGCTGTCGGGATGCCAGTCATCGGGCGAAACGAGGAGGCCGCGCACGGAGCCCCCGTGCGCGGCCTCGGGCGAAGGAGCGGCCGTCCGCGGTCTGTGCCGCGGTCTGCGGTCCGCCGTCGCTCACCGGTTCACGTTGAGCATCACCGAGAACCGGATCTGCTCGGAGAGCGGGGAGTTCTCCTCGAGGGCGTAGATGTAGGAGAGGTCCACGCCGACGAGGCTGTAGCGGATGCCCGCGCCGAAGGTGAGGAACTGCCGGTTCCCGTTGAGGGGGTCCTCGTAGAAGTACCCCGTCCGGATCGCGAACAGGTCGTTGTACCAGTACTCCGCCCCCAGCCCGTAGGTGAACTGCCGCAAGAGCCCTACGGTCTCGGCGTTATCGGGCTCACCGCCGTCGAGGTCCACCGTGATGGACTTCCACGACGAGAACAGCGCCGAGGTGAACGGCTCGAAGCCCCCCTCGTCGGCCTCGTCGACCTCGCCGTCGCCGTCGTTGTCGATGCCGTCGTTGCCTTCTTCCTTGCGCGCGACGAGGAGCTTGTTGGCGTCGACGGCGAACGTGACCCGGTTGAAGTCGTCGATCTCGTACTCGAGGGCGCCGCCGAGGCGGATGTTCGACGGGATGGCATCGCCGCCGCGATCGCTGGCGACGGAATACGAGATGTGCGGCCCCATGTTGGCGAGGTTGAGCCCCAGCGACGGATGGATGTTCTCGGAGCCCACGTCGGGCCGCCAGAGCACGCCGAGGTCGAGGGCGAGCGCGGTGCCCGCCTTCGTCGCCTCTCCACCCGCGTTGAAGTTGCCGGAGAGGTTCGAGTAGATGAAGCGCGCGCCACCCCCGACGGAGAGGGTGGGCAGGACCTGCCGGCCGTAGGAGGCGCCCACGGCGAGGTCGTAGCTCTTGAACTCACCGAGCTCGTTCCCATCCGGGTCGGTCGCCGTCTGCTCGCCGAGGTTGAGGAACGTGATGTGGCCGGCGAACGTGCCGACGCCGGGGACGGCGTACTTCCCGGCGAGGTACTCGAAGAAGAGGTCGGCGCCGAGGTTGGGGAGCCAGGGGGCGTGCGTGAACGTGACCTCGGCGCCCTCCTGGCCGGCGAGGCCGGCGGGGTTCCAGAAGAGCGCGCTCGCGTTGTCGGCCACGGCCACGCCGGTCATGCCCATGCCGGCGGCGCGGCTGTCGGGCTCGATCTGGAGGAACGGCACGGCCGTCGTCTGGACGATCTGGGCCGAGGCCGGACGCGCGGCGCCGGCGAGGAGCACGCCTGCCACGAGGAGGGCGGCGGAGGCCGGGGCGGCGAGGGCCGCCGGGCGGAAGCGTCGGAGGTTCATGGAGATCCTCGGGATGAACGGGTTGGTCGGTGGAGGCGGTCCCGCCGCGCGGGGCCGGGGGGTGTTCAGTGAGAGAGAGATCGCGATCAGCGGATGACGGCCAGTCGCTCGACGTGCTCCGTGACCGCGGTCCCGCCGTCGGGCTGGTCCACGGCCACGCGAACGCGGTAGAGGTAGACGCCCGAGGCGAGGCGGTCGAAGTCCTCGTCGAGCCCGTCGAACGGGATCTGGACGAGGCCGCCCGACAGCGGCTCCTCGAGCTCGATGGTGCGGACGGGGCGGCCGGCCAGCGTGTAGATCCGCAGCTGGACCCGCGCGAGCGTCCCCGGCGCCTGGTTGTGCTCGAAGATAAACCGCGTCGGGCCGGGCGTGGGGTTCGGGTAGTTGTACACGTTCCGCAGCGCGAGGGTGCCCCCCTCCCCGAGCACGTACGAGAGCGTGGCGCTCGACGAGTTGTTCGCCACGTCCCACGCCGTCACGCGGAGGGTGTGGGGGCCGGGCGCCTGCTCGGGCAGCGGGAAGCGGACGGTCCCCGACTGGTACGAGTCGAGGTCGCCCTCGTAGAACCGGCTCACGTCCACGGCGCTCGCGGGGTCGTCGTCGAACGTGACGAGGAGGTCGTGCCCGACGCCGGAGCCGACGGTGTTGATGCCGTGCTCGTCGGAGAGGCGGACGATGAGCGTCGGCTCGGGCCCGACGAGGCCGCCGTCGACGAACGTCGAGTCGTTGAGGAAGAGGCGCATCCGCGGCCCCTCGTGGTCGTCGAGCGGGGGGCCGGCCGTGGGGCTGATGATCACGTCCTCCGTCGCGCCCACGCCGTCGACGGCGGCGCCGTCGGAGGCGACGTAGGCCGAGATCCGCCCGGGCAGGCCGGAGTAGGACACGTCGCGCGGGACGACGAAGCGGGCCACGAACTGGCCGCCGCGGACGGTGGCCCGGCCCCGGTAGATCCGGTCCGTGCGCACGGTGAAGGAGCCGTCCGTGTAGCAGCAGTAGAGCTCGGGGTCGAGCTCGACCTCGCGCGCGGCGTCGAAGACGACGACCTCGACCACCCCGTCGAAGGCGGGGTCGGGCAGGCCGGCGGGCGTGAGCACCTGCCCGCGGACCTCGGCCAGCTCGTTGGCCCGCAGCACGGAGCTCCGGTGCGGCGGGAGGCCGCCGCCGGTGCTCGAGACGGGCGCCCCGTTCACCTCGGTGATGGCGACGGGCCGCTCCGGCAGCCCGAGCCGCATGGCGGGGTCGCCGAGGAGGCCGAACTTGTGGTTGTTGCCCTGCGCGCCCACATCGGTGTTCTTCGTGAGGCGGAGGGCGTCGCCGAGGCGGCGGGGCCGGCCGTCGGCGTCGCGCTCGAGCATCTCCCGGGTGAGGCGGAGGTTGAGGCCGAGGTTGAGGCTGGCGGTGTCGTCGTCGGTGTAGACGACGCGGTGGGTGGTGAGGAGGGCGACGGCGCCGCCGTCGGGCTTCGCCAGCAGGAGCTCGGCGCCGCTCCGGCGCTCCACCATGTCGTAGCGCCCGAACGAGCACGTCGCCGTGACGAAGACGGTGAGGCGGTCGAAGTTGTCGAGGTGCTCGACGTCCTCGTTGGTGAAGACGCGCTCGTCGCTGAGCCCCTCGGGGCCGCCGTGGCCGCTGTAGTTCCAGATGAGCGTGCCCTCCTCGAGGATCCGCTCGATGTCGGCGGCGGCCTCGGGGATGCGCCGGCCCGCCGCCGTGACGACGGCCGGGTACGCCCCGGTGTAGACCTTCTCGACGTCCACGCTCGGGTACCCGCCCCGGACCACCTCGGCGACGACGTCGGCGTTCTGGATGTGGAGGTCTTCGTCGAAGGAGTTCGGGAAGGCGTCGTCGGCGACGAAGGTGAACCGGGAGCGCCAGGCGCCGAACGTGGCGGGGTCCTCGTAGCGGCGGATCTTGGCGACGACGGCCGCGGCCTCCTCCGCCGTCTGCACCGTGAGCCGCCCGATGCCGACGTCCACCCGCTCCGGGTTGGGCGTGGTGCGGCCGAGGTACCCCCACGTGCCCTCGTCGTCGCCGAGGAGGCCGAAGTAGTCGTCGGAGGTGTAGGAGGCGATGGTGTTGAGGCTCGTGAGCGTCTCGTAGACGGGGACGAAGTTGCTCTCGGCGCTGCCGGGCTCGATGCCGCGGTAGTCGTAGTGGCCGTCGCCGAAGAGGAGGAGGTAGCGGGGGAGCTCGCCCTCGGACGGGGCGCGGTCGTAGAGGAACTTCATGTAGTCCCGGACGGCGCGCATGTCCACCATCCCTCCCGCGAACTCGTTGAAGATCTCCCTGACGTCCACGACCGCGGCGGAGAGGCCGTCGTGGGTGCGGCGGTAGCCGGCGAGGTCCTCGGCCGCCTCGCGGAACGCCGCGTGCGTGACGACGACGTAGTCCGGGTAGCCGGCGAGGCCGTGGAGGTTCTGGTTCGGCACGGGCACGGCGGCGGCGGGCGTCCGCACGCGCGGGCTCGACGGCTCGAAGGCGATCAGCTCCCGGGGCGCGTCGGGGTCCGTCGCCTCGACCTGGACGAGCCACCGCCCCCCCTCGCCGCGGACGCCCAGGCGGCGGATGGCGCCGAGGTCGGTCACGTCCCACACCTGCGGCTCGGCGGCGAACCCGCCGAGGGCGAACTCGAACCGGCCGGCCTGCCCGCCGGGCGTGTGGAACCGGAGCATCCCCTGGTGCGCGTCGAACGTGCGGGGGTAGACGGCCTCGAGCCAGTCGAGCCACCCGGTCGCCTGGCCCCGGACGTCCACGAGCGCCATGTCGAGGGCGAGCCGCGCGCCGCCGGCGACGTCCTGCTCGAACTCGAGCTCGCGGGCGAAGCCGAGGGGGGCCTCGGGGCTCAGGCTGTGCTGCGGGATCAGGGCGGAGGCGACGGTCTCCCCGCCGATGCGGAGGGCCATCGTCACGGCCGGCCGCGCGCGGCCGGCCACGCGGGCGCGCCAGCGCACGGTGCCGCCGGCGAGCCCCGGCGGGACCGTGTCGAGCACGGTGGTGACGGGGCGACCGTCGGAGACCTCCTCGCCGAACCACTCGAGCCCCGAGCCGCTGCCGTCTTGGGGGAGGTTCAGCCGGTCCTCCTCCTTGAAGATGCGGCCGTCGAAGCGGTCCTGGCGCGCGGCGTCGGGCCAGCCGGGAAAGCCGCCGCCGCCCACGCGCGCGCCGCCCGCCCCGTCCACGCGGAGGAAGACGTAGCTCTCGGCCGAGAAGTAGTTGATGTAGTGCTCCCAGCTGCCGTCGCCGGGGACGGCCGGGTCCGGCACCCAGCGCCAGCCGTTCGGGGCCTCGGCGTAGAAGAGGAGCGCGTCGCCCGCGCCGAAGGTGCCGTCGTCGCCGCCGAGCATCCACACCGGGTTCTCGACGAGGTCGGCCGGGCGCGGCGTGCTGTTGACCTCGGGCAGCATGGCGCCGCCGTTGTGGTAGACCTGGAGCCGGGACGGGTCGAGGCCGGCGACCTCGACGCCGAGGCCCTCGAGGTAGGCGCGGTCGATCCGGTAGATGCCCTCCTCGCGGATGGGGATCTTGAACCACGTCCCCTCGGCCAGCACGCTCCGCGTGACGCCGACGTGGGGGCTGGCACCGCCGCGCAGGAACGCCGCCCCCTCGGGCACGGCCGGCGTGTGGACGGCGATGAGGAGGCGGCGGTTGCGGCGGACGACGCCGCGCTCGCGGTCCACCTGGAGCAGCCGCGCCACGAGGGTGCCCATCGGGCGGCGGCGCTCCTCGCCCACGGACACCACCTCGGCCGCCGGCCCGTCGAGTCGCTCGAAGCCCTCCTCGGCCCCCTCGGGCACGCGCTCGACGGGGCTCCGCGGCGGCAGCGGCACCTCGTCGTAGTCGGCCGCGAGGACCTCGACGGCGGGCGCCTCGAACGCGCCGAGCGGCACCGGCTCCGACACCGTCGCCCAGCCGCGGACGGCGGCCAGCACGAGGGCACGGGGGTCGCCGCCGTGCCGGCGGACGGCCTCGGCGAGCCCGCCCTCCCAGTCGGTGCGGACCTCGTAGACGAGGCGGCCGTCGCGCTGCTCGACGAGCCGCATCCGGGGCGGGTCGCGGCGCGCGGCCTCGGCGACGAAGCCCTCTGCGGACGCGTCGCCCCGCACCTGCGCGGTCGCCTGTGCCGCGCGCGTCTCCGGGCTCTCCGGGACGGCTCGCACCGCGGGCGCCCTCCCCTCGCGCTGCGGCGGCACCTGGCGCTCCTGCGCCCCGGCCGGCACCGCGGCGGCGAGCGCGAGGGCGAGCGCGCCGACCAAGACGGCGCACAGCCCTGCGAAGGGGCCTCGCGAACGCGGGGGTACGGTCATCGGAGGGAGCGGGCGCGGGCCGGCCGCAGCGGCCGGAGCGGGGGTCGTTGACAGCAGGGGCGGCAGGGCCGCCGGGGCGTAGCACCGTTCCCGATAAGCGAAGGGAGATCGTGACCGTAACGCAACGGGCGGCGAATATAGGGCCGCCCTCCGCCGGGCACAAGGTGCAACGGCCCCCCCTGCGGGCGTTTCAGCGGATCTCCTCTTGCCCTGAGACGGGGCGACGGCCGCCGCGGGGACGACGGACCACGGACGACGGACCGGGGGGGAAGCACCAGCCGGCCGTCCTACCCAACTCGCAAACCCGCTAACCCGGAACCCGCTAACCCGAAACACAGCGGCCCCGCGGTGGCGGTGCCGCGGGGCCGTGCTAGCCGGTCAGCGCACGCGGCTCACCCCGCCGCGTCGCGCCGCTCCCTTCCGGCCTAGCTGTTGATGTTCCGGTGGATCGCCTGCCGCGTCAGCCCGATCCGCTCGCCGAGCTGGCTCCGGTTGTCGATGCCGGGGATGCCGACGAACCCGTTGACGAGGCTCGTGAGGTACTCCTGGCGGAGCTTGTTGATCGGGATGGGGCCGAGGATCTTCGCGATGTCGAGCTCGGCGAGGGCGCGGTGGCAGGCGGCGGCGTCCTCCTCGAGCCGCTCGGCCAGCGACGGCCACACCGGCACCTTCGAGAAGGTCTGCCGCGCCTGCTCGTAGTACTCGAGGGCGAGGCCGTAGAACCGGAAGTCGTGGTGGTAGATCTGGGCGAGCATGTGGAGGACGACGCCCTGCTCGGGGACGAGTTCGTTCCGGCACGCGAGCTCGTAGGCCTTCTGGAGGCCCTCCTCGCCCTGCTGGTGCTTCCCCGTCTTGACGAGGGCGTACCCCTTGTACATCAGCGCCTTCGGGATGTACTCGACGTACCCGTTCCGGCGGCTGAGGTTGTAGACGCGCATGAACCCCTCGATGGCCTGCTCGTAGTGGCCCTGCGAGAGCTGCGTGCCGCTCTTCTGGAGGAGCGCAGCGATCTCCCACGTCCGGACGCCGAGGCGGCGGGCCTCCTCGCGGACGCGGTCGAAGTACTGGTGGGCGGCGGCGAGGCTCGCGAGCCGGTGGCGCATGAGCCACCCGAGCCGGTAGTCGAGGACGACGGTCTGGTAGTCGTCCTGCGGCTCGATCAGCGCGAGCTCGGTCTTGACCCGCTCGATGGGGGCGTCGCGGAGGCAGCGGACGGCCTGGAGCTGGACGTGCGTCCGCCCCACCGCGTCGAGCTCGGACGCCTTCAGCAGCTCGTTGAACGCGAGGAAGGCGTCGTAGACGCGCGCCTGCTCGACGTGCTCGACCGCGCGCGCCCAGCGCTGCTGGAGCGGGGCCGGGAGGCGGGCGAGGTGCTCGGCGGCGCGGGCGACGTGCTCGCGCTCGTGGGCCGGCAGCATCGGGACGGAGGGCATAGGGAGGGATCGCTGGGGGATTCGACGCGGCCCGGCTTTCCCGCGCCCGGAGGCGCACGCTCAGAAGCTTGACCGGAGCCGAGGGCGGTATCGTCCCCGCCGCCGCCTTCTTAAGCCTCGGCGCCCCCCCTTCGGGAGCACCCTTACGGCCCACGCCCCGCCACCCGGCGGCGGCCCCTCAGAGCCGGTCGGCCACGCCGAGCGAGGCGGCGATCCGCTGGCGCAGCACGGCCAGCCGCCCCAGCGCCGCGCTGAGCTGCTGCGCGGCCGCCTCGATGTCCTCGATGGGCCGGGCGAGGGTGGCGTCGAGGCCGCCCATCCGCGCCAGCTCGCCGAGGAGCTGCGCGTTGCCGGCGATGACCGTGAGCGGGTTGTTGATGGCGTGCGCGACGGCCCCCGTCTCGGCGCGGAGCGCCTCGAGCAGGACCGTGGCCTCGCCCTTCGTCGCCCCCTCCTCGGGCCCCGCGGCGACGTCCTCGTCGGCCTCCGGCGCGTGCCCCCCGAGCGCGCGGGCGACGGCGGCGGCGGCCTCGGCCTCGCCCTCGCTGTCGAGGACGAAGCACGCGGCCCCCGTGACGCGCGGGCGGGCCGCCGGACTGCGCCGGGCCTGCCGGGGCCAGACGAACACGGGCGCGCGCAGGCCGAGGGCGTCGCGGAGCTCGAGGAGCGCCACGCCCGCGCCGTCGGGCAGCTCGTCGGCGGTGCAGACGGCGTCGAAGGCGGTGCCGGCGAGGTAGGCACGCGCGGCGGCGAGCGTGCCGCACCGCGTGGCGACGAGGCCGGGGAGGGCGCCGGCGAGGTGCCGCTCCAGCCGCTCGGCGCGCTCCCCGTCCGCCTCGACGAGGAGGAGCGTCACGGGGGGCCGCACCGACCCGTTCGTGTGCCCGTTGTGAGGGTGCCCGTGGGCGTAGCCGTCGTGCATGGCGTGGTGGTGGGGTCACTCGAAGGTAAGGAATCTCCCTATTCCGCCTGCGGGTGTATGAGTGCGAGGGCGGTATTCCATCTCGTTTTAACGCAAACGCTCATACACCTGCGGCCAGTTCCATGGCTCCGAAGGCCGGGCTCCCGTCCCCAGCGGCCGCGCCGGCGAGCGCCGTCATCCGGCTCAGCTCGATGCCGACGAGGACGCGGCGCTCGGCGCGGCCCGCCCCGGCGGTGGTCGCCTTCTTCCACAGCAGCCGGCGGGGGGCTCCCCCCCCGGTGGCGACGTCGAGAGTGACGGCGCCGTCCTCCCCGCTCCAGAACCACTCGGTGAACGCGGTGCGGGCCTCGGGCGAGAGGCCGAGCACGCTCGTGAACGCGATGAAGTGGGGGACCTGCGTGAGGCGCCGCCCGGTGAGCGCCTCAGCCGCGCGGCTCCAGCGCCGCGTGCTCCCGCCGTCGTCGAACGAGACGACGATGACGGCGGCCTCGTCGAGGAGCCGGCTCATCGAGGCGTTGCCGGCCGTGAGCTGCGCCACGCGCTGGTCCACCATGAGGTCGAGGGCGTCGCTGAAGGTGGCGACCTGCCGCTCGAGGTTCCGCTGGTTCGCCACGTCGGTCGCCTGGATCATCACGGCCTCCTTCCCCTCGACGTGGACGGCGCGCACGGACACCTGCACGGGCCGCCGCACGTCGTCCCGGTTCATGAGCGCGTACTCGACGCCGCCGATGGAGGCGTTCTCGCGGGCCGAACGGCGCGCCAGCTCGAACAGCGGCTCGACCGGCATCACCTCGTTGAGCACCTCGATCCGGTTGCCGCGGACGGCCTCGAAAGGCAACCCCGACATCGCGTAGAAGGCGGGGTTCGCGTCGACGATGTGGCCGTCGAGGGTGCAGAGGAGCACGTAGTGGGGGTTGATCTGGAGGAGGGCGGCGACGTGGCTCCGGGCCTCGGCGGTCTCGGCGTGGGCAGTGCGGAGGGCCTCGGCGAGGGCGCCGAAGGGCTCGGCGAAGCGCCCGAGGTCGGCCCCTGCACGCTCGATCAGTTGGGCGGCGTCCCCGCCCCGCGCGGGGTCGAGCGCGGCGAGGTCGCGGGCGAGCCCCTGCATCCGCTCCGTCGTCCGGCGCCCGGCGTACCATACCAGCGCAGCCAGCCCGCCCAGGCTCACGAGCCAGACGAGCAGGGCGAGGAGGACCGTGCGCCGGGCGGCGGCCTTGTAAGGGGCGATCACCTCCGTGACCGGCCGGAGGGCGAGGACCCGGTACGCCCCGCCCGGCACCGTCGCGAGCGCGAGGAGGTGCTCCTCGCCTCCCAGCAGCGCGGGCGCGGGGGCGACCCCGTCGGCCTCGGGGAGCAGCGCGGCGTCGAGGCCGCTCAGCCCGGGGTCGCTCGCGGCCACGACACGGCCCCGCGCGTCGAAGAGGACGAGGGGGAGGCCGGTCTCCGAGGCGGCGCTGCGCAGGCCACGTTCGAGGTCACGTTGCGTGCCTCCCGGATCGAGCGAGGCCGCGAGCGTGCCGGCCGTGGCCGTGAGCTCGGCCCGGGCGGCGTCCTCGGCCGCCGCCCAGCGGTCGGCGAGCAGGACGGCCAGCGCGCCGATGCCGGCGACGGTGACGAGGACGACGAGGGCGAGGGCGGCGCGGGCCGGCGGGGTGAGGGCGGACATGGGTTCGGGCGAGTGGCGCGGGGACCGCGGCCGGGCGGCCGGCACGCCCGACGGTTACGGAACTACCCCCCTCCCCTCCGCAGCGGGGCGCGGGGCGGCTCCTTACCGGCGAGCCAGCCGGGATCGAGGCC
>DATGQT010000018.1:0-2621 GCA_035304085.1 Rubricoccaceae bacterium | reverse complement strand
GCCATGCTTAAGCGCTACCTCCTCGTCGCGCTCGCCCTCGGGCTCGCCTCCGCGGCCGCCCCCGCGAGCGCCCAGCACGACGACGCCGTCGCCCGCGCCGTCGACGCCGTCAAGGACCACTTCCTCCACCACCAGGCCCGCTACGGCGCCCACCCCGGCGACCTCGCCTCCCCCACCGACCTCGTCGTCACGAGCGCCTACGCCAGCCGCGCCACCGGCGCCGTCCACGTCTACCTCCGCCAGGCCCACCAAGGCATCCCCGTCCACGACGCCACCGCGCAGGCGGCCTACGCCCCCGACGGCCGCGTCGTGGCGCCCCACGCCCGCCTCGTCGCCGGGCTGGCCGAGCGCGTGAACGCGACGGCCCCCTCGCTGACGGCGCAGGCGGCGGCCGAGGCCCTCGTGGCCCACCTCGTCCGGACGGGGCGGGAGTGGTACCGCCCCGGCGTCATCGCCGACACGCCCGGGGAGTGGGACGTGCCGGCGGGGTACCTCACGCCGGAGTCGGAGCGGGCGGCGCTGGTGTACGCCGTGACGGAGGGGGGTGCGGTGCGGCTGTCGTGGTCGGTGGAGGCGTCGGCGCGTGACGGGCGGCACCACTTCGCGGCGCGGGTGGACGCGGAGACGGGTCGGGTCCTCGCCCTCGAGGACCTCGTCGACCACGACCACTGGCCGAGCCCGAGCGTCGCGGCCGTCAGGGCCGGCGCCGCGGCGCCCAGCCTCGCCCCTCTCGCACCCCAGCCGTCCCCGATCCTCGCGGCCCGGGCCGGCGGCTCCTCCTACAACGTCTGGCCGCTCCCGATGGAGAGCCCGAGCCACGGCCCGCAGACGATGGCCAACGACCCGGCCGACCCTGACGCCTCGCCGCTGGGCTGGCACGACACCGGCCTCGACAGCTACACCATCACCCGCGGCAACAACGCCTACGCCTACGAGGACTTCAACGCCGACAACAACCCCGGCTTCAGCCCCGACGGCGGCCCCAGCCTCGTCTTCGACTTCCCCTTCGACCCCAACCTCCAGCCGACGGACTATCAGCCCCTCGCGGTCACGAGCCTGTTCTACTGGAACAACATCATGCACGACGTGATGTGGCACCACGGCTTCGACGAGCCGAGCGGGAACTTCCAGGCCAACAACGGGCCCAACGGCGGCGTCGGCAACGACGCCGTCAACGCGGAGGCGCAGGACGGCAGCGGCATCGACAACGCCAACTTCTTCACGCCTGCCGAGGGCTCCCCGCCCCGGATGCAGATGTACCGGTGGAGCCCCGGCGCCGTCCTCGAGGTCCTGTCGCCGCCGGACATCGCGGGCGAGTACGCCCTCGCCAGCGCCTCCGGCTGGGGCCCCCCGACGTTCGACCTCACCGAGGACGTCGTCCAGGTCATCGACGCCGACGGGAACGACTTCGGCTGCGCCGAGCCGTTCCAGAACGAGGCCGACCTCGTCGGCAAGATCGCCCTCATCCAGCGGGGCACCTGCGAGTTCGGGACCAAGGCGCTGAACGCGGAGGAGGCCGGCGCCGTCGGCGTCATCATCTACAACTGCGAGGTGGGCGCCACGGACTGCAGCGCCACCAGCGGCGAAGAGCTCGTCACGATGGCCCCGGGCGTCGACGGCGCCAGCGTCACCATCCCGCCCGTGTTCGCCCAGCGCCGCGCCGGGCTGGACATGCTCGACCACCTCCCGACGCCGGGCGTGACCGCCCACCTCTACACGGCGACGGTCTTCCGTGACTCCGACCTCGACGCCGGCATCATCTCCCACGAGTACGGGCACGGCGTCTCGAACCGCCTCGTCGGCGGGCCCTTCAACGTGGGCTGCCTCGGGAACCAGGAGCAGATGGGCGAGGGGTGGAGCGACCTCTTCGGCGCCATCCTCACGATGCGACCCGGCGACACCGCCGGCCAGCGCCGCGGCGTCGGCACCTACGTCGAGTTCCAGCCCAACGACGGCCCCGGCATCCGCCCCGCCCCCTACTCCACCGACCCCGCCATCAACGACTTCACCTACGGCGACACCCGGACGGCCGGGCAGACCGGCGGCCTCACGGTCCCCCACGGCATCGGCTTCGCCTGGGCCACCATCGTCTGGGAGGCGCTCTGGGAGCTCGTCCACGAGCACGGGTTCGACCCCGACATCTACGACGCCGACGGCACCGCCGGCAACCAGGTCATGCTCCGCCTCCTCGTCGAGGGCATGAAGTACACCAACTGCAGCCCCGGCTTCGTCGACGCCCGCAACGGCATCCTCGAGGCGGACACGCTGCTCTACGGCGGGAAGTACTCCGACCTCCTCTGGATCGGGTTCGCCCGCCGTGGCCTCGGCTTCTCCGCCACCCAGGGCTCCTCGGCCATCAACACGGACAACACGGAGGCGTTCGACCTGCCGCCGGGGGTGGGCGTCGAGGGCGGCCCCGAGGCGCCGGCGGCGTTCCGGCTCAGCCGGGCCTACCCGAACCCGTTCGAGGACGAGGCCCGGTTCACGCTGGAGGTGTCCGAGGCGCAGGTGGTCCGGGTCGGGGTCTACGACGCGCTCGGCCGGAGGGTGGCGCAGCTGCACGACGGCGCGCTCGCGGCGGGGACGGCGCACCGGTTCACGGTGGACGGGCGGGGGCTGGC
>DATGQT010000017.1:0-10438 GCA_035304085.1 Rubricoccaceae bacterium | reverse complement strand
AGCCGACAGCTAGTTCAGGTGCGCCATGAGCTCCTCGCGGCGGTGCTTCTGGCGGAGCTTCCGCAGCGCCTTCTCCTTGATCTGGCGGACGCGCTCGCGCGTGAGCCCGAACCGCTGGCCCACCTCGACGAGCGTGAGCGGCTGCTCGTGCCCGATGCCGAAGTAGAGCCGGGTGATCTCGGCCTCGCGCGGGTGCAGCGTCGAGAGCGCCCGCTCGATGTCGATGTTGAGGCTCTCGTTGGTGAGGTCCTCGTCGGGCTGCTCGAACGAGTCGTCGGTGAGGACGTCGAGGAGGCTGTTGCCGTCGTCGTCGTCGAAGGGGGCGTCCATCGAGAGCGAGCGGCGGGCGTGCTGCATGCCCTCGAGCACCTTGTCCTCCTTGATCCCGAGCTCCTCGGCGATCTCCTCGGTGGTGGGGGCGCGGCCGAGCTCCTGCTGGAGCCGCGCGCTCGCCTTCCGCATCTTCGACAGCGTGCCGACGCGGTTGAGCGGGAGGCGGACGGTGCGGACCTGGTCCGAGAGCGCCTTGAGGATGGACTGGCGCACCCACCAGACGGCGTAGGAGATGAACTTGAACCCGCGCGTCTCGTCGAACCGCTGCGCCGCCTTGACGAGGCCGTAGTTCCCCTCGCTGATGAGGTCGGCGAGCGAGAGCCCCTGGCCCTGGTACTTCTTCGCGACGGAGACGACGAAGCGGAGGTTGGCCCGGACGAGCTTGTGGAGCGCGACCTGGTCGCCCTGCTTGATCCGGCGTGCGAGCTCGACCTCCTCCTCCGGCGTGAGCAGGGGGACCTGCCCGATCTCCTGGAGGTACTGGTCGAGCATCCGTTGGGAGCGGGGCACGTACATGGGCGTCGCGGCGGGGTCTGGTGGCATAAAAAAGGCGGGCGGCCCTCGGCGCGGGCGTTCAGCACCGCGGCGGCCGTCCCGGGTTAGGGCGCGTGCGGCAGAGGGGGGATCCTACGACCTGGGCCTACGGAAAGTCCTGAGCACAGCACGCGCCTCTCGTATGGCCCCGGCCGCCGGAGGTTCCTAGCCCCGCCCACTTCGGCGTTTCTTTTCCGAGCCTCCACGGGGACGGTGAACCGGCGGAGGCATTGCCGTCCACCGCCTACCGATCCAGCGCCTGCGCGAGGTCGGCCCACAGATCCTCCGCCGCCTCCAGCCCGACGGACATCCGCAGCAGCCCGGGCGAGACGCCGCCCGAGGCGCGCGTGGCGTCGCTGACGACGCGCTGCGTGAGGCCGGCGGGGTGCTGGATGAGGGTGTCCACCGAACCGAGGCTGACGGCGGGGGTGACGAGCCGGAGCCGCCGCATCAGGGCCTCGGCCGCCCCGTACGTGCCGAGGTCGAACGAGAGCATGGGGCCGGGGCCGGCCATCTGGCGGCCGAGGAGCCCGCGCGGGTCGCCCCCCTCGATGCCGGGGTAGAGCACGCGCACGACGGCCGGGTGCACCGCCAGCCGCCCGGCCAGCAGCGACGCCGTCTCCTGCGCGCGCCGGACGCGGAGGGGCAGCGTCGTCAGTCCGCGGTGGAGGAGGTAGGCGGCGAGGGGGTGGAGGACGCCGCCGGTGAAGACGCGCACCGCGCGGAGCCGCTTCGCCCACGCCTCCGGGCACGCCACCACCCCCGCCAGCACGTCGCCGTGGCCGCCGATGAACTTCGTGGCGCTGTGCATGACGAGCGTGGCCCCGAGGGCGGCCGGGCGCTGGAGCACGGGCGAGGCGAACGTCGAGTCCACGAGCAGCGGCACGTCGCCGGCCGCCTCGGCGGCGGCGGCGACGTCCTGCAGCTCCAGCGTCGGGTTGACGGGCGTCTCGATGAGCACGAGCGCGGTGTCCGGCCGCACGGCCGCCGCGACGCCGTCGGCGTCGGTCCACGTCACGTCCACCCCCAGCATCCCCGACGAGAGGAGGCGGTCGGTCGAGCCGTAGATCGGCCGCACGCCGACGACGTGGTTCTTCTCCGGGCTCCGCGCCGCGAGCACGCACGCCGCGAGCGCGGCCATGCCGGAGGCGAAGGCGACGGCGGCCTCGGTCCCTTCGAGCGCGGCGAGCGCCTGCTCGAAGCGGGCGACGGTGGGGTTGAGGAGGCGCGCGTAGACCGGGTTCGGCGCCGTGGCCTCGCCCGCCGTGAGGGCGTCGAGGCTCTCGACGGCCGCGCCGAGGTCGGCGATGGGGTACGTCGTCGAGAGGTCGACGGGGAGGGCGTGGACGCCGAGAGCGGCGAGGTCGTCGCGGCCGGCGTGGACGGCGAGGGTGTCGAGCGAGGGGGTGGCAGAACGGTCCATCGGGCGTGGAAATCGGAGAAGGCCGGACGCCGGGCGCCCCGCGGGGTTTCCGATCTTGCGGCTGCCCCTCCCCCCCGTCCCCCACCGCGATGCCCCTCCGCCCGCTCCTCCTCGCCCTCCTGCTGCCGCTGACTGGGTGCGGCCTCTTCCGCCCTGCCGCCGCGCCGCCCCCCGACGCCGCCGTCCTCGTCCTCATCAACCGCGCCGAGATCCCCGTCCGCTACGTCTACCTCTCCCCCTGCGACGCCGGCGAGTGGGGGCCGGACCGGATGGCGCCGGACGAGGTCGTGATGCCGGGGCAGTCGCGCACGTTCGCGCTGGAGCCCGGCTGCTGGGACGCCCGCGCCGTCTTCCGCGACGGCCGCGAGGCCGAGGAGCGCGGCGTCGCGATGACGCGGGGGAGCCACCGGACGTGGACCGTGATGGAGCCGGAGGGCTGACCCGGCTCAGAGGAACGCGCCCGTCACCACCAGCACGTCGTAGAGCGCGTGCGTCCACGCGGCCACGGCGAACCCGCGCAGGAGGAAGACGCCGTTGAGCGCGAGCCCGAAGAGGAACCGGAACGTGAACGACGGCAGCGTGAACGGGTCGCCGAAGGCGCCGACGTAGTGGACGAGGCTGAACAGGAACGCGCCGACGAGCGCCGCCGCGAGGTACGCCTGCCACCGCGCCGGGAAGAACCGCCGCGCCAGCAGGAACAGCCCGCCCACGAGGAGCACGCGGAACACCAGCTCCTCGTACAGCCCCGCCCCGATGGAGAGGGCGAGCTGGAGCGTGAGCGGCAGCCGCGCCACCTGCGCTAGCGCGTTCACCGGCGCCGCCCACACGCCGAACAGCAGCCCCACCGCGCCGCCCACGACGAACGCGAGGACGACGGCGTAGACGAGGCTCTCGGCCACGATCAGCCCGAAGAACCGCGCGCGGATGGGCGGTCGCCGCCGCCGCTCGGCCCAGAACACCGCCGCCCCGACCACGAGCACGGCCAGCCCCAGCGCCATCCAGCCCGTCCCGCCGAGGAAAGCGAGGAGCGCCTTCAGCCACACGTCGGCGCCGACGCGGACCTGGTGCATCTGCCCGCCGTTGGCGAGGAGGATGCCGACCTCGTAGAGGACGAGGAGCGGGAGCGCGGCGAGGAAGCCGTAGGTGGCCGTCCTCGTCGCGGCGAGGTAGCCGGCCGGCACCACGCGGGCCGGGCCCGGCGCATCGGGCGGGCGGTTCGGATCGGTGAGCCGCGCGAGCTCGGCGATGCGGTCGGCGTCGGTGGGCATGCGGGGGCGGGTGCGTTCCGCCGCCCCTACGCAGGCCGCCCCGGCGAAGATGCGCCCGGGTAGGAGCGTGGGACCGTGAGCACGTGAGGGGGAGCCCTCCTACGCACCCACGCTCCTACCCTCTCACGCTCCACACCCTACGGCAGCGTCCGCAGCTCGACGCGGCGGGCGGCGTTGGGGTCGAGCTCGAGGATCTCCGCGGCGGCCTCGGACAGCTCGATGAGGTAGCTCTGGCTGACGGGCCCGCGGTCCATGACGGTCACGAACGTGCTCCGCCCGCTGGCGGGGTTCGTCACGAGGACGACGGTGCCGAGGGGGAGCGTGCGGTGGCTGGCCGTGAGGGCGTCGGGGTCGTAGGGCGCCCCGCTGGCCATCGGCCGGTCCTCCATCACGGAGGGGTAGACGAGCGCGAGGCCGACGGTGTCGGCGGGCGGGAGCAGGCGCGGCTCGGCGCCCCAGCTCGGGTCCACCGGGCGCGGGAGGCGGAGCATCGTGCCCGGCTCGAGCGGCGCCGTCGTCAGCCGGTTCATCGCCGTCAGCTCGTCCACCCGCAGGCCGAGGGCGGCGGCGATGCTGTAGAGCGTCTCGCCGGGCTCGACGAAGTGGACGAGGTCGGCGGGCACGCTGGTGTCGTCGATGCGCCACGGGCGCGCGGGCGCCGCCGCCGCGCCCGTGTTGCCGCCGCCGCCGGGGCTCACCACGAGCCGCTGGCCGACCGTGATCCGGTCGCCCTGGATGTCGTTGAGGCGGCGGAGCGCCTCGACGGTGGTGTCGTAGCGGAGCGCGATGGCGAAGAGGGTCTCGCCGGCCCGCACGACGTGGACCTGCCGCTCGCCGTCGCCCGGCGGGGCCGGCTCCGTCGCCGCGCCGGGGGCGATGGGGACGGGCCGCGCCGGCGGGGCGCCCCCCTGGAACGCGGGCGGCGAGGCCGGCGGGCCGCCGCCGGGCGTCTCGACCTCGACCAGGTCGGGCCGCGTGTCGGGGAGCGGGATCGCGTTCGTCAGCCGGAGCCGCTGGCCCACGGCGATCACGTCGCCGTCGAGGTCGTTGAGCCGGCGGATGTCCTCGACCGTCATCCCGTGGTTCGAAGCGATGCGGTAGAGGGTGTCGCCGGGCTGGACGACGTAGATCGCCGGGCGCGGCTGCGCCAGCGCGAGCGCTGGGGCGAAGAGGAAAAGGGCGAGGAGCGTGCGGAAGCGCATGGTCGTCATACGTCGTCGAAGCCGAGCCCCTCGGCGGCGAGGAGGGCGCCCTGCAACTCGGCGCGGGCGTGGGCATCCCCCGCTCGCGTCGCCGCCGCCACGCCGGCGCGGTACGTCGCCGTGGCCGCCTCGTCGCGGCCGAGGCGCTCGTAGAGCTTGCCGAGGTGATAGTACGTGCCCACGTAGTCGGGGTGATCCTGAATGAGGCCCTCGAAGAAGGCGAGGGCGCGGTCGTCGGCGCCCGCCTTCAGGTACTCCTGCGCGAGGGCGAACCGGGTGAAGGGGTCGTCCGGGTCGTCGCGGTGGAAGTCGAGGAGGGCAGCGAGGCGGTCCATCGGGCCGGGCTGGGGAAGCGGAAGATACGGGCAGCCGCGAGGGCGACCGGAGAACGCGCGGCCCCCGCCGTTTCGTCCCCGCGCAGGCTCGCAAGCGTGCAGGCATGCACGCTTACCACGAGCCGCCTGCGCCGCCGCCGCCGAAGCCGCCGCCGCCGAACCCCCCGAAGCCGCCGCCGCTGAAGCCGCCGCCGGACCACCCGCCGCCCCCGCCGCTCCAGCCGCCGGGGATGAAGATGACGCCCGGGCCGCCCCGGCGCCGCCGATGGCCGCCGCCACCGCCGCCGTCCGAGTGTCGTCCGGCGAGGCTGAGCGCCACGAGCACGACGATGAAGAGGATCACGAACACGAGCACCCCGCTCGGTCCGTCGCCCTCGGCGGCGCGGTCTACGGCCTCGTACTCCCCGGCCAGCGCCTGCATGAGCGCCGTCGTGGCGGCGTCGAGGCCGGCGTAGAACTGGCCGGCGCGGAAGGCCGGGACGATGACGTTGCGGACGATCCGCCCGGCGAGGGCGTCGGGCACCGCCCCCTCGGCGCCGTAGCCGGTGGCGATGAACACCTGCCGGTCCTCGACGCCGACGAGGACGACGATGCCGTTGTCGAACCCCGCCTGCCCGACGCCCCACGCCTGCCCGATCTCGGTGGCGACCTGCCCCGCGTCGCCGCCCTTCAGTGAGGGAAAGATGACGACGGCGATCTGGGTGGAGGTGGAGTCGTCGTAGGCGACGAGCTTCCGCTCCAGCGCGTCGCGCTCGCCCGGGGCGAGGAGGCCGGCGTAGTCGTTGACGAGGCGGTCCGGCCGCGGCGGGATCGCGGGCTGCGCGGCGGCGGCCCCGGCGAGGCCGAGGAGCACCGCCGCCGCGAGCACGCGCACGGGGGAGCACGGGGGGGGACGGAAGGGCATGGGCGGCCCCGGCGCGAGCGCAGCGCCGGGGAGGCGCGCGCCGGGCCGGGCTCAGTCGAACTGGAACTCGACGTCGGGCGCGTCCTCGGCCCCCTCCTCCGCCTCGAACGGCGTCCGGGTGTCGAACCCGAACAGCCCCGCGAAGAGGTTGGCCGGGAAGGAGCGGACCGACGTGTTGTAGTCGCGGACGGCCTCGTTGTAGCGCGTGCGCGCCACGTTGATCCGGTTCTCCGTCCCCTCGAGCTGGACCTGGAGGTCGCGGAACGCCTCGGTGGCCTGGAGCTGCGGGTAGTTCTCGGCGACGGCGAGGAGCCGGCCGAGGGCGCCGGAGAGCTGCTGCTGCGCGGCGAGGTACTGCTCGACGGCCGCGGGGTCGTCGAGGTCGTCGGCCGAGATGTTGATGGAGGTCGCGCGGGCGCGGGCGTCGACGACCTCCTGGAGCGTGGTCCGCTCGAAGTCGGCGGCGCCCTGGACGGTGGAGACGAGGTTGGGGATGAGGTCGGCGCGGCGCTGGTACGCCGTCTCGACGTTCGCCCACGCCTCCTCGACGGCGGTGTCCTTCTGGACGAGCGAGTTGTACGTCCCGCAGCCGGCGCAGCCGGCGAACCCGACGAGGAGGACGAGGATGACGACGACGATGGCTCCGGTGCTTCGCATGGGAGGGGGCGGGTGAGGTGAGCGGTGGCGCGCCGTCTACGCGCGACGCGGATCGCGGATGCAGCGGGGCGTTTGGAGTTTGGGGTTTGGAGGTTGGAGTTTGCGGCTCCCGCACCTCGCGACCCGACTTCAAACCCCGAACTTCCAACTCCCAACTTAACCCCGTTGGCCGACCGCTTCGACCTCACGAGCGTCGTCGAGGCGAGCGAGGTGCTCAACGCCTCGCTCGACCTCGACTTCGTCCTCAACAACCTCCTCCTCGTGGCGATGAGCCGGTTGCTCGTCGGGCGGGGCGTGGTGCTGCTGGCCGAGCACGAGCGGGCGGCGGCGAGGGCGGGGAACCCGCCGGGGTTCTGGGTGGCGGCGGCGAAGGGGCCGCTCGGCCTCCCGCTCGGCGCCCCGGTCGAGGTGGGGGCGCCGGAGGGGGTGGCCGAGGGCGACGCCGTGCCGGAGGCGCTCCGCGCGCGGGGCGTGGCGCTGCTCCTCCCCATCGTGCACGACGGCCGCGCCGTCGGCCTCGTCGGGCTGGGGCGGAAGGCGACGGGGGCGCCGTTCGAGCCGCGCGAGGTGGCCTTCGCCCGGTCGCTCGTGGGCGTGGCGGCGGCGGCCGTCCACAACGCCCGCGTGGCCGGGCAGCTCCAGCGCGTCAACCTCGACCTCGCCGCGCGCGTGCAGGAGCTCGACACGCTGTTCGAGCTCGCGCGCGCCTTCGCCGCCACGCTCGACCGCGCCGACGCGCTCAAGCTCCTCGGCTACACGCTCATGGGGCAGTTCCTCGCCGAGCGCCACGCCGTCCTCCTCCGCCCGTCCGAGAGCGCGCCCTACGAGGTCGCCGCCGCCCGGGGCGTCCGCCTCGACGCCGCCGCCCTCGACGCCCTCGCCCCCCTCCGCGACGGCGTCGAGGGGGCCGCCGTCGAGGTGCTCCGCGCGCACGGGCTCGCGCTGGCCCTCCCCCTCCGGCTGCAGCGCGGCGTCCTCGGCCTCCTCCTCGTCGGCCCCCGCGCCACGGGGCGGCCGTTCACCGAGGCCGACCGCGCCTTCCTCACGGCGCTGGGCACCCTCGCGCTCACGTCCGTCGAGCGGGCCGGGCTCGTCGAGGCGCGGATCGAGAAGGAGCGGCTGGAGGAGGAGATGCGGCTGGCCCGCTCGATCCAGGAGCGCCTCCTCCCGAGCGACCTCCCGCGCTCCGCCAACCTCGACCTCGCCGCGCTCGCCCTCGCCAGCCGCCACGTCGCCGGCGACTACTTCGACCTCCTCCCGCTCCCGGGCGACCGCCTCCTCGTGGCCGTGGCCGACGTGTCGGGGAAGGGGACGCCTGCGGCGCTGCTCATGGCGAACGTGCAGGCGATGCTCCGCCTGCAGGCCCACGACTTCGGCGACGGGGCCGACCTCGCCGCGGCCACCGCCCGCATCAACCGCGTCGTGTGCGAGAACACCGAGGCGACCGCGTTCATCACGTTCTTCTGGGGCGTGCTCGACACCGCCACGGGCCGACTCCGCTACGTCAACGCCGGGCACAACCCGCCCCGCCTCGTGCGGGCCGACGGGGCGGTCGAGCCGCTGGAGGCCGGCGGCCTCATCCTCGGCGTGCTCCCGCACGTGCGCTACGAGGAGGGCGAGACCGCGCTCGCGCCGGGCGACCTCCTCGCCCTCTACACCGACGGCGTGACGGAGGCGCTCAGCCCGGCCGACGAGGAGTACACCGAGGACCGCCTAGACGCCGCGCTCGTCCGCCACCGCGCGCGCGCCGCCGACGCCCTCCTCGCCGCCGTCCGCGACGACGTCCGCGCCTGGGCCGACGGGCGCCCCTTCGGCGACGACCTCACGCTCCTCGTCCTCAAGCGGACGGCCTAGCGGAGCCGCACGAGCCGCTCGGCGGCGGCGCCCCGCGTGCCCGTGACGCGGACGACGTAGACCCCGCTCGGCAGCCGCGCGCCGTCCACCTCGAACACGTGCGGGCCGGCGGCGAGGGGGCCGGCGTGGAGGAGCGCCACGCGGCGGCCCACGGCGTCGAACACGGCCACCTCCAGGTCGTCCGGCGCGTCGATCGTGACGGCGAGGCGGGTGGCCTCGCGGAACGGGTTGGGCCCGGCGAGGGCGACGGCGAAGCCCGCCGGCCGGCCGCCCTCGACGGCCGGCGTCGGGAGCGGCGTCACGTAGAGCGCGAAGAGGCGGTCGCTCGCCCACGACGTCCCCGAGACCGGCATCCAGCCGGGGTGCTGGGTGTCGGCCGCGATGCCGCCGACGAAGAAGCCGACGCGCGTGCGCCCCTCCAGCCGGTCGAGCTCGATCACGCCGTGCTCCGTCACGGGCGCGGCGGGGTCGAGGAAGACGTAGCTGTTGGTGCCGAGGTAGCCCGGCAGCGGGTCGAGCAGCCGCTCGCCCGCCGCCCCGTCGGCGCCGACGGAGAGCACGGCGACGTCGTCGATGAACGGGACGAGGTTGTCCTGCTTCACGACGCCGTCGGCCTCGTCGAGCCAGAACTGGCCCATGCCGCCGAAGAAGACGGTGTGCATGGACGCGTGCGCGGCGTCGTAGATCGGCAGGAGCGCCGTGGTGTAGTGGCCGAACCGCGCCTCGAACGCGCCCTCGTCCAGCCCGGCGTCGTCGAAGGTGACGGGCGTGCGGTACGGGAGCGGAGGGCTGCTCGGCGTGAAGACGCCGCCGTAGAGGGCGAAGGCGGGGGTGCCGTCGGGGCGGACGACGGGGCCGACGTTGCCGTCGCGGCGGTGCAGGCGCGCGGCGTCCGCGGTCTCGGCGTAGTCCGCCAGCGCCAGCGTCGCCCCGTCGTCCACGATGCGGAAGGCGCGGACGGCCTCGGTGTATTCCTGCTCGAAGGCGCCGAGGTAGGCGCCGTCGAAGCGCTGGCCGCCGGCGAGGTAGTAGCGGTCGCCGAGGCGGACGAGGTGGCCGCCGGTGACGCGGAGGCGGTCGTCGGCGAGCTGGCGGAGGTGGGGCGCGAGGGCCGTCCCCCCGATCACGGCGTCGATGAGCCCCGGCACGTCCACGGCCGTGAGCGTGCCGAAGGTGACGTAGCCGCCGGCCGCCGCGCTGTAGCCGTAGCCGCCGACGACGTAGAGCGTCTCGCCGTCCTGGTGGTACTGCACGTTGAGCGCCTCGAGCGGCTCGCGCACGGCCGCCGGCAGCCCGTCGAGCGGGGCGGCCCAGCGCTGGTCCGTCGCCGGGTCGTAGACGACGGCCTCGGCGTTGGCCGCCGCCGGCGGGAAGGGGTCCTCGCCCGGGATGAGCCCGTGGATGCCGTTGGTGCGGCCGGCGAGGAACAGCCACCGCCCGCCGTGCTGCGCCGCCGCGCCCGAGTGGAGCGCCGGCACGTTCTGCCGCGCCACCTCGACGGCCTCGACGGCGAAGTAGAGGTCGGGCCCCTGCGCGCGGGCGGCGAGCGGGGTGAGGAGGACGAGGGCGAGAAAGCGGTACATGGGGAGACGGTGTGAGCGTGCTGGAAAGTAGACCGTTAGCAACGGCTCCTTGGGTCAAGACACCGCCAATCTGCACGCCCACGGCCCCGGCCGCCTCTCCGCTCCCGGCGGAGCTAACTCCCGTCACGCCGGAGAGGCCCCGGCGTCCTCGGCGATGGCGGCCAGCAGCGCGCGGTCGGCCTCGGTGAGCGGGACGCCGCGGCGGGCCATGACGGCCTCGGCCACGCGGAGCGCCTTC
This sequence comes from Rubricoccaceae bacterium, assembly GCA_035304085.1. GTDB lineage: Bacteria > Bacteroidota > Rhodothermia > Rhodothermales > Rubricoccaceae > DATGQT01. Next base: position 107 of record DATGQT010000017.1, on the reverse strand, counting down.
TCGATCCGGTACGGCACCAGCCCCTCGGCGCCGCCCCACGAGAAGCTCGGCACGTGGCGCGGCGGGAACCCGCTCCCGAAGAGGTTGCAGAACACCCCGACGACGGT
>DATGQT010000016.1:0-11662 GCA_035304085.1 Rubricoccaceae bacterium | reverse complement strand
TCCTCGACGTTTCCAACAGGCAGCTCTGGCGGGGGGGCACCCCGATCGACCTCAACGCCCGCTACTTCGACGCCCTCGTGCTCCTGGTGCGGGAGCACGGGCAGCTCGTCGAGAAGGACCGGTTCTTCGCCGAGGTGTGGGGCGACGTCGTCGTCAGCGACGGCGCGCTCACGCAGTGCATCAAGGACGTCCGCCGCCAGCTCGGCGACGACGCCGCGAACCCCCGCTACGTCCAGACGGTCCCCCGGCACGGCTACCGGTTCATCGGGCCGGTAGAGGCCGTCGCCCCCGAGGCCGTCGCCCCCGAGGCCGTCGCCCCCGCCGAGCCCTCGCCGCCGGCCGGACCGGGCGACCATTCGGGCGGCCCGCCGACGAGGCACGCCGCGCGGCTTTCGCTGCAGGGGGCCGCGCTGTGGGGGAGCGCCGGGGCGCTCGGCGGCGGCTTCGCCGGCGTGCTCGGGGGGCTGCTCTACGGCTCCGCCCTCGCCTACACCCCCGCCGACGCCGGGATGGGCACCGCCTCCATCCTCGTCGTGCTCCTCAGCCTCAACGTCCTCGTGGGGCTCGTGGGCGGCGCCGGCGTGAGCTTCGGCATGGCCGCGGTGAGCTGGGTCACCCACCGCGCGCCCCGGTGGAGCGTCGCCGGGGCCGCGCTCGGCGGCCTGCTCGTGGGCGGGGGGGTGAAGCTGCTCGGGGTGGACGCGTTCAACCTCCTCTTCGGGCGGGCGCCCGCCGGGATCACCGGGGGCCTGGAGGGGGCCGCGCTCGGCGCCGCCCTCGCCCTGGGCGCGCGGCTGGGCGGCGGCCCCGATGCGGCCTCGCGCTGGCGGCCCGTCGTCGGGGCCGGCGTCGCGGGCGCCGTGGCCGGGGCGCTCATCCCCGCCGCCGGCGGCCGCCTCATGGGCGGGAGCCTCGAGCTGCTGGCTCGCTCCTTCGACGGCTCCCGGCTCCAGCTCGACGCCCTCGGCCGGTTCTTCGGCGAGGTCCACTTCGGCCACACGACGCAGGTGGTCCTCGGCGGCATCGAAGGCCTCCTGTTCGGGAGCTGCGTCGTGGGCGCCCTGGTCCTGGCGCGCCGCGCCGGGCTTCCTGGCGCTCTACGAGGAGGGTGACGGGCGGCGCCGGGGGGAGCTACCTTCCTCGTTCCCTTCGTGCTCAGAGAGTCACGGAATCCGCCCTCGCCCACCCGACCTGAGATGACCATCGCCGCTCTCGCTCTCCGCCTCGCCGCGCTGGCGGCCCTCCTCCTCGCCGTCCCGTTCCCCACCTCCGCCCAGGACGTGCGCTGGGCCCGCAGCGGCGGCGGCACCGGCGTCGACGGCGACTACGGCGCCCGCATCGCGGTGGACGCCGCCGGCAACGCCTACGTCACCGGCCGCTTCGACGGCGCGGCCACGTTCGGCGGCACCGTCCTCACCGGCTACGGCGCCTTCGACGCCTTCGTCGTCAAGTACGACCCCGAGGGCGCGGTGCTGTGGGCGCGCCACGGCGGCAGCGACGGCAGCGACCAGGCCGAGGGCATCGCCGTGGACGCCGCCGGCAACGCCTACGTCACCGGCCAGTTCGAGGGGACGGCCACGTTCGGCACGTTCAGCCTCACCAGCGTCGGCTCCACCGACGTCTTCGTCGTCAAGTACTCCCCGGCGGGCGACGTGCTCTGGGCGCGGCGCGGCGGCGGCGTCAACGGCGAGCACGGCACGCGCGTCGCGCTGGGCGCCGACGGCGCCGCCTACGTCGCCGGCGCCTTCAACGGGGTCGCCACGTTCGGCAGCACCGTCCTCACCAGCGCCGGCTCCACCGACGTCTTCGTCGTCAAGTACGACCCCGACGGCGACGTGCTGTGGGCCCGTCGCGGCGGCGGCGCCGAGGCCGACTACGCCCGGGGCGTGGCGGTGGACGGCGCCGGGGAGGCCTACGTCACCGGCTCCTTCAAGGCGACGGCCACGTTCGGCACGTTCGACCTGACCAGCGGCGGCGGCTCCGACGTCTTCCTCGCGAAGTACGCCGCGGGCGGCGACGTGCTCTGGGCCCGGGGCGGCGGGGGCCCCGGCTTCTTCGACCAGGGCGAGGGCGTGGCGGTGGACGCCTCCGGCAACGCCTACGTCGCCGGCCAGTTCGGGGGGACGGCCACGTTCGGCGCGTCGGCCCTCACGAGCGCCGGCGCCCAGGACGTCTTCCTCGTGAAGTACGCCCCGTCGGGCGACGTGCTGCGGGTGGCCCGGGGCGGCGGCAGCGGCGACGACCAGGGCTACGACGTGGCGGTGGACGCCTCCGGCGCGGCCTGCGTCACGGGCGCGTTCAGGGCGACGGCCACGTTCGGCGCGTTCCCCCTCGTCAGCAGTGGCGGCGGCCCCTTCGCGCACAGCATCTTCCTCGTGAAGTACGACGCGGCGGGCGACGTGCTGTGGGCCCGGAGCGGCGGGCCTGCAGGTGACCGCGATCAGGGCGAGGGCGCCGCGATGGGCGCCGACGGCGAGGCCTACTTCACCGGCAGCTTCACCGGCACGGCCACGTTCGGCCCTCACACCCTCACCAGCGCGGGCAGCGCCGATGTGTTCGTGACGAAGCTCAGCGCGAGCGCGTCCGTCACCGTCGACGCTGCGCCGGTGAGCCCGCCCGTCGTCGTCCCCCCCACCGGCGGCGCCTTCGAGTTCACCGTCACCCTGACGAACGTGACGGGCCAGCCGCAGACGATCCAGGCGTGGACGGCGGTCACGGGACCGGTGAGCCGGGCGCTCGTCCTCGGTCCGAAGAACGTCACCCTCCCTCCCGGCGCCACCCTCGTCCGCACGGTGCGGCAGCCGGTACCGGCCGCCGCACCCCCCGGCACGTATACGTACCACGTCCTCGTCGGGCGCTTCGGCTCGGCCGTCACGGCCGGTGGCCGCTTCACGTTCGAGAAGGGGGCGGGCGTCGCTGCCGCCTCTCCGCCCGAGGCGGGCGCCGGGGCGGGCTGGACCCCGAGCGGGTGGGAGGAGGACGGCGGGACCGCCGAGGCGGTCACTGCGCTCGCGGCGGCGGCCCTCCCCGGCGGCTACGCGCTCAGCGAGGCGCACCCGAACCCGTTCGACGCCACGACCCGCCTCACCCTCGAGGTGGATAGGGCGCAGCGCGTCCGGGCCGAGGTGTTCGATGGTCTCGGCCGCCGCGTCGCCGTCCTCCTCGACGGGGAGGTCGCGGCGGGCGCCCACGCGCTAGCGTTCGACGGGTCGTCGCTGCCGACGGGGGTGTACCTCGTCCGCGTCACCGGCGAGGCGTTCGCGGCATCGCGGCAGGTCACGCTCGTGCGGTAGCACGCGACGCCCCCGGCCGGGCGGTGGGAGCGGGGGCTCCCCGTTTCCAGCGCCCGTCGTGGCTACCTTGACGCATGGACGCACCCGCCGATCGCCGCAAGTCGTTCCGCGACCTCCACGCCTCCGGCTGCTTCGTGATGCCGAACCCGTGGGACGCTGGGAGCGCCCGCGCCCTGGAGCAGCTCGGCTTCAAGGCGCTGGCGACTACGAGCGCCGGGTTCGCATGGACGCTCGGCCGCGCCGACAACCAGATCACGCTCGACCAGGCGCTCGGTCACCTCCGGGCGGTCGTGGACGCCGTGGCGGTACCGGTCAACGCGGACTTCGAGGGCGGCTTCGCGGTCGAGCCGGACGACGTCGCCCGGAACGTCAAGCTCGCCGTGGCCACGGGCGTCGCGGGGCTCTCGATCGAGGACTCCACGGGCGACCCCCGCCGCCCGCTCTACGAGTTCGACCTCGCCGTCGAACGGGTACGCGCCGCCCGCGCCGCCATCGACGAGAGCGGCACCGGGGTCGTGCTCACGGGGCGCTCCGAGGGCTTCGTCTGCGGGCGGCCCGACATCGAGGAGACGATCCGGAGGCTGTGTGCCTACGCCGAGGCGGGCGCCGATTGCCTGTACGCCCCGCGGATCGACTCCAGAGAGCACATCGCTGCGATCGTCGCTGCGGTGGCCCCCAAGCCGGTGAACCTGCTGATCAACGCGCCGTTCGTGACGGTCGCAGAGGCGGCGGCCCTCGGCGTCCGGCGGATCAGCGTGGGAGGGACGCTCGCGCGCACTGCGTGGGCCGGGTTCCTAGAGGCCGCCAGGGAAATCGCGGAGGCCGGGACGTTCTCTCGGTTCGAACGACTGCCGAACGTCGACGCCCTGTTCAGCGGGACGTAAGACCCGCGCGTGGCGGGGTACGCCGTCCGAGGGTGGAGGCCGCGGTCTTCGGGTGGGCGATCGTTGTGCCCGCCTTGGCGCAAGGTGATAGCGAACAAGGCGTTATCGAACCCGACAGTGGGCGGTGAGGGACTCGAACCCCCGACCCCCTCGGTGTAAGCGAGGTGCTCTGAACCGACTGAGCTAACCGCCCCAAACGAATTGCGGATCTCGGATCTGCGATTGCGGATCGGCAGCGCCGTCCTTCCGCAATCCGCATTCCGAGATCCGCAATCGAGTGAGCGGGAAACGGGACTCGAACCCGCGACCCTCAGCTTGGGAAGCTGATGCTCTACCAACTGAGCTATTCCCGCCTCGGGACCCGAAACTTACGGGGCCGGCGCGCCGGAAGTCAAGGTGAGTTCATGAAGAGTGGGGGGCCGCCGGGGAGGGGCACCGTATCTTGCTCCGCTTGCAGCCGCCCGCCCGGTCCGCGCCCCCGCGACCGTCCCCGGGCGGCTGCGGATTGAAGCGCCCCGAGCCCCCGCACCCTCCCCAGACCGATGAAGCGCACCTACCAGCCCAGCCGCCGCAAGCGCGCCAACAAGCACGGCTTCCGCGCGCGCATGGCGTCGAAGACCGGCCGCGGCGTCCTCGCCCGCCGCCGCGCCAAGGGCCGCCACCGCCTCAGCATCAGCGACGCGAAGCCCGGGAAGTGAGGATGGGAGAAGGGGAGAGAGGGGGGAAGGGAGCGGGAGCTATGGAACGGCTCCACGCGCAGACGGCGCCCCTCTCCCTCGTTCCCCCGTTCTCCCTCTCTCACCTCCGCCCGTGGCCGAGCGCCGCAACACGTTCCCCCGCGCGCACCGCCTCAAGCGCCGCCGCCTCATCCGCCCGCTGTTCGAGCGCGACCGCGCCGACGTGGGCCGCGTGAGCGTGGGGGTGGTCCAGGTCCGCTACCGCCTCGTCCCGCGCGCGGAGACGGGCACGGGGGCCCCGGTCCAGGTCGGCTTCGCGCCGGGCCGCCGCGCCCGCACCAACGCCGGCCGCACACGGCTCCGCCGCCTCATGCGCGAGACGTACCGGCTCCACCAGCACGGCCTCCTCGACGCCCTCGACGGCCGGCCCGACAGCCTCACCGCCATGGTCCTCTTCCGCGGGCGCGAGGAGACCGCCGCCGAGGACCTCCGGCGCGACCTCCCCGAGGCGCTCCGCCGCCTCGAAGCCCGCCTCCGCGCCGGCGGCCCCCCGCCCGCCGCGTGAACTCTCCGTCTCCCGCGAACCCCGCGCCCGCCGCGCCCGTACCGCCCGCCGCCCCAGCCCCGAACCCGTGCAAGAACAGGGCCCCGACCGCAGCACCCTCACCGGCATCCTGCTGATCTCGCTCATCCTCGGCGTGTGGATGATCTTCCTCGCGCCGCGGCCCGAGCCCACGCCGGTCCAGCAGGAGGCCCCGCCCGCCGCCGACGAGGCGCCCGCCCTCGCGGCCCCGGACGACACCGGCGCCCTCGTCGCTCCCACCGACTCGTCGTTCGCCGCCGCCGTCCGCGGCGAGGAACGCGACGTCGTCGTCGTCACGGACCGCTACCGCGCCACGTTCTCCACGCACGGCGGCACGCTGGAGTCGATGCGGCTGCTGGATTACCGCGTGGCCGAGGGCGACGAGCCGGTCGAGCTCATCAGCAACGAGGCCGGCGCGCTCGCGCTCCTGTTCAACCCCCCGCAGGGGCGCATCGTCGACACCCGCACGCTCTACTTCCGGCCCGTCGTCGACGGCGCCGTCTTCGCGGGCGACTCGCTCGTCGTGCCCGAGGACGCCGAGGCGCCCGTCGAGCTGGCGTTCGAGGCGCCGGTGGGGGAGGGGGCGCTCCGGTTCGTCTACGGCTTCCTCCCGGACTCCTACGAGGTCACGTTCCGCGTCGAGACGCCGGGGACGGACGTGCTCGCGCAGTCGGGCGGCTACGAGGTGATCTGGGACGGGGCGATCCCGCTGGCCGAGGACAACCCCGAGGCCGAGGTGCAGCAGTCCGGCGCCTTCGTCCACTGGGGCGGGGACACCGACGTCCTCCGGCTGACGGGGCCGGGCGAGGCCGAGCCGTTCGTCGCCACGGGCGCCGTGGCGTGGGTGGCCGTCAAGACGAAGTTCTTCGCCGCCGTGCTCATCCCCGACGGCGAGACGGAGGGGGCCGAGCTCGAGGGGAGCCAGGTGGGCACCACGGACAACCTCGACGCCTTCGCGCTCGACTACACGGCCCGCCTCGACATGCCGCGCCCCGAGACGGAGGCCGCCGCCGCCTTCCGCCTCTACCTCGGCCCGATGGAGCTCCGCCGCCTCGACGACTACGACCTCGGGCTCTACGAGATGGTCGACTTCGGGGCGTGGATCGGCTGGATGATCCGCCCCATCGCGCAGTACTTCATCGCCCCCGCCTTCGCGCTCCTGTCGTCGTTCATCCCGAACTACGGCCTCGTCATCATCCTCTTCGCCCTCTTCATCAAGCTGCTGCTGTGGCCGCTGACGAAGTCGAGCTACACGAGCATGGCGCGGATGCGCGAGCTCCAGCCGAAGATGGAGGCGATCAAGGAGAAGTACTCGGACGACCCGCAGAAGCAGCAGGAGGCGATGATGCAGATGTACCGCGAGGCGGGCGTCAACCCCCTCGGCGGGTGCCTCCCGATGCTGCTCCAGTACCCCATCCTCATCGCGATGTGGCGGTTCTTCCAGAGCACGCTCGTCCTCCGCCAGGAGAGCTTCCTCTGGGCCAAGGACCTCTCGGCGCCGGATCCCATCCTCCACCTCCCGTTCGCGATCCCGTTCTACGGCGACTTCGTGGCGGGCTTCACGCTGCTGATGGGGGTGGCGATGATCGTCCAGATGAAGGTGGCCAGCCCCGGCGGCGCCGTCTCCGGGCAGCAGAAGGTGATGATGTACATGATGCCGGCCATCTTCTTCCTCTTCTTCAACGGGTTCCCCTCCGGCCTCAGCCTCTACTACCTCGGCTTCAACATCTTCACCATCGCGCAGCAGCGGCTCATCAACAAGAACCTCCAGCCGGCGGGGGTGGCGGAGATGAAGCCGGCGCGCGAGAAGGTCCGCCCGGCCGGCGGCAACGGCCGCGCCGCCGGCAACGGGCAGGCGAAGAAGCGCCCGAAGCCGGCCCGGCGGTGAGGGCGGGCAGGGGCGCAGGAGTGTATGAGCGCGGGAGCGTGTGAGAGGCTGTTCGGGATGCGAACGCTGCGGTCGGGACGGGGCCACTCCTCCCCTCGGGGAAGTGCCCCGGAGGCGGATCGGAGGGGGTTCAGGGGCGCCGACTACCCCCCCCAGTCGCTGCGCGACAGCCCCCCGAGGGGGACGGTGGCTTCGACGCTCGCCCGGCCCAAGCGCCCTCTGAGAGGCCGGGTATGAGCACGTCCTACGATCCCACGCTCCCACGATCCCACGCCCCTCCCGACACCATCGCCGCGCTGGCGACGGCGCGGGGGCAGGCGGCCCTCGCCGTCGTCCGCGTCTCGGGGCCGGAGGCCGTGCCCGTCGTGGCCGCGCGGTTCTCGAACCCGGCGCTGGCGGAGGCCCCGAGCCACACCGCCCACGTCGGCTTCCTCCTCGACGCGGCGGGGGAGCGGCTCGACCAGGTCGTCGTCACGCTCTTCCGCGCGCCGCACTCGGCCACGGGCGAGGACGTCGTCGAGGTGACGTGCCACGGCGGCGCGGTCGTCCCGCAGCTCGTCCTCCGCGCCCTCCTCGACGCGGGCGCGCGGCCGGCGGCGCCGGGGGAGTTCACCCAGCGCGCCTTCCTCAACGGCAAGCTCGACCTCGCGCAGGCCGAGGCCGTCGCCGACCTCATCCACGCGCAGGCGGGGCTGGCCCACCGCGCCGCCCTCGGCCACCTCCAGGGCCGCCTCTCCGACCTCGTGGAACGGACCCGCGAGCGGCTCGTCGAGACGACGGCGCTCGTGGAGCTCGAGCTCGACTTCGCGGAGGAGGACGTGGCCTTCGCCGGGCGCGACGCGCTGGCCGCCCTCCTCTCGGAGGCCGACCGCCTGCTCTCGGACCTCCTCGCCGGCGCCCGCCTCGGCGCCCTCGTCCGCGACGGCGTCCGCGTCGTCATCGGCGGGCGGCCCAACGCGGGGAAGAGCACGCTGCTCAACGCGCTCGTCGAGCGCGACCGCGCCATCGTGGACGACACCCCCGGCACCACGCGCGACGTCGTCGAGGCCGAGCGCGAGCTCGGCGGGCTGCTCTTCCGGTTCGTGGACACCGCCGGGCTGCGCGACACCGCCGACCGGATCGAGGCCGAGGGCGTCCGCCGCACCCACGCCGCCATCGCCGCCGCCGACGCGCTGCTCTACGTCTACGACGCCACCGCCGGCCTCGACGCCGAGGAGGAAGCGTTCCTGGAGAAGCTCGCCGCCGAGCCCCCGGCACTCCCGGTGCTGCGCGTGGCGAACAAGGCGGACCTGCTGCCGGGCGGTGCCGGGGCGGACGGGGCCTTCCTCCTCTCCGCCCTCGCCGCCCTCGCCGAGCCCGCCCTCCTCGACCCCCTCTGCCGCGCCCTCCTCGACGCCGTCGCCGCCGGGCTCTCCGACGCGGAGGCCTCGGCGCTGGTGGTCAACGAGCGGCACCGGCAGCACCTCGAAAGGGCGCGGGCGGCCGTGCGCCGCGCGCAGGCGGCATTGGATCGCGGCACCGGAGGCGACACCCTCGCCCTCGACCTCCGCGCGGCGCTCCACGAGCTGGGGGCCGTCACCGGCGCCGTCACCACCGAGGACGTGCTCGACGCGATCTTCTCCCGGTTCTGCATCGGGAAGTGAGGGGACGCAAAAAAACGGTGCTCGGCGGGTTGCACATGGCGCGGCGGGGGGCGCCAGCGCCGTAAGCTTCGCGCATCCCCATCGGGGTTTTCCCCACGTCCCCCAACCACCATGCGTCCCCTGCTACTCCTCTGCCTGCTCGCCCTCGGCGGGCCCGCCCTCGCCCAGTCCCACCCGCTCACCGGCACCGTCACCGCCGAGGACGGCACGCCGCTCGTCGGCGCCAACGTCCTCGAGGTGGGGACGATGAACGGGACGAGCACCGACCGCGACGGCCGCTACAGCCTCCGCCTCTCCTCGCCGACCGCCCTCGTCGCCTTCAGCTACGTCGGCTTCGAGCGGCAGGAGGTCGCCGTCGAGGGCCGCACGACGCTCGACGTCGTGCTCGCCGAGGGCGTCGACCTCGGCGAGGCCGTCGTCGTCGGCTCCCGCTCCTACAACCGCTCGGCCGTGGACACCCCCGTGGCCGTGGACATCCTCGACGTGGCCGAGCTGACGAACGACGTGGGCGAGGTGGAGGTGAACCAGCTCCTCCAGTACGCCGCCCCGTCGTTCAACGCCAACCGCCAGAGCGGCGCCGACGGCAGCGACCACGTGGACCCCGCCAGCCTCCGCGGGCTCGGGCCGGACCAGACGCTCGTCCTCATCAACGGGAAGCGCCGCCACCAGTCGTCGCTCATCAACATCTTCGGCTCGCGCGGGCGCGGCAACACCGGCACCGACCTCAACGCCATCCCCGCCGCCGCCATCGAGCGGATCGAGATCCTCCGCGACGGCGCCAGCGCGCAGTACGGCTCCGACGCCATCGCCGGCGTCATCAACATCGTGCTCAAGGACGACGTGGACGTGCTGACGGCCAGCGCCTCCGGCGGCCTCCACGAGGCGAGCATGCGCACCGACGAGTCGTTCGACGGCGAGCAGGCCCAGGTGAGCGCCAACTACGGCGTCCCCGTCGGCGGCCGCGGCGGCTTCCTCAACCTCACGTTCGACTACCTCTCGAAGGGCCGCACCAACCGGCCGGCCGACCCCGGCGAGTTCGCCATCTACCGCCGGCAGTTCGGCGACGCCGAGCTCCGGAACTTCGCCGGCTTCTTCAACGCCGCCGCCCCGCTCAGCGAGCAGGCCAGCCTCTACGCCTTCGGCGGCCTCAACTACCGCGACACCGACGCCTACGCCTGGACGCGCGAGCCCGACAGCGACCGGAACGTGCCGGCCATCTACCCCGACGGCTTCGACCCCCGCATCCTCTCCGCCATCACCGACGCCTCCGTCTCCACCGGCCTCCGCACCCGGCTCCACGGCTGGGACGTCGACTTCAACAACACCTTCGGCTCCAACCGCTTCCACTACTTCGTCGACGGCACGCTGAACGCCTCGCTCCTGGAGCGCTCCCCGACGCGGTTCGACGCCGGCGGCTTCCGGCTGTCCCAGAACACGACGGGCGTCGGCGCGAGCCGCTACCTCGGCACCGTCCTCAACGGGATGAACGTCGCCTTCGGGACGGAGTACCGGCTGGAGAACTACGAGATCTTCGCCGGCGAGGAGGCCTCGTGGCGCAACTACGGCGTCGTCGAGATGGTGGTCGACGGGGTCGTCGTGCCCGTGGACACGCTCGGGCGGCCCGGCGGCGCGCAGGGCTTCCCGGGCTTCCGCCCGGACAACGAGGTCGACGAGACGCGCACCAACCTCGCCGGCTACGTCGACGTCGAGCTCGACGTGACGCCGCAGTTCCTCCTGGCCGGGGCCGTCCGCGGCGAGCACTACTCCGACTTCGGCAACACGCTCACGGCCCGCCTCGCCACGCGCTACGCCGTCCTGCCGAACCTCGCCTTCCGCGGCGCCGTCGGCACCGGCTTCCGCGCGCCGAGCCTCGCCCAGATCTACTTCAACTCCACGTTCACCGACTTCGTGGCGGGGCAGCCGGTGGACAAGCTCATCGCGCGGAACAACAGCCCCATCACGCGCGCCCTCGGCATCCCGGCGCTGAAGGAGGAGACGGCGCGCACGGCCAGCCTCGGCTTCACCGCCGCCTACGGCCCCTTCACCGCCACCGTGGACGGGTACTACGTCGCCATCGAGGACCGCATCGTGCTCACGGGCGCCTTCGGCGACGACGACCCCGACATCGGCGAGGAGCTCCAGGCCCTCGGCGTCGGCGCGGCGCAGTTCTTCACGAACGCCCTCGACACCGAGACCCTCGGCCTCGACGTCATCCTCACCTACGCCACCACCTTCGGCCGGAACGACCTCCGCCTCTCCCTCGCCGGCAACTTCAACGACATGGAGCTGGGCGAGGTGCGGACCAGCCCGCAGCTCGCCGGCAAGGAGGACATCTACTTCGGCGCGCGCGAGCAGGCGTTCCTGCTGGCCTCGGCGCCGCCGAGCAAGATCAACCTCACGCTCGACTACGGCCGCGGCCCCGTCTCGACGAACGTCCGCCTCGTCCGCTTCGGCGAGGTCACGCTCATCGACTGGCTCGACACCGAGGACGTCTACGAGGCCAAGCTCACCGCCGACGCCTCGCTCGGCTTCGAGCTCAGCGAGGCCGTCCGCCTCACCATCGGCGGCTCGAACCTCTTCGACGTCTACCCGACGATGCAGGACACGGAGACGGAGACGGGCGGGCTGTGGGACGCCGTGCAGATGGGGTTCAGCGGGCGGTTCTACTTCGCCCGCCTCGGCGTCCGGCTCTGA
>DATGQT010000015.1:0-11003 GCA_035304085.1 Rubricoccaceae bacterium | reverse complement strand
CGCGCCGAGGTCCGCTCACGTGTGGACGAGGTGGTGGCGCTCTTCGGGCTGGAGGAGCATGTGGACCGCCGCGTCGAGGCGCTCTCCGGCGGCCTCGCCCGGCGCACCGAACTCGCGCGGGGCCTCCTCCACCGCCCCGCCCTCCTCCTCCTCGACGAGCCCACGGCCGGCCTCGACCCCGTCGCCCGCCGCGACCTCTGGGACGCCCTCGACGCCCTCCGCCGCCGCGACGGCACCACGCAAATCGTGGCGACACACCTCATGGACGAGGCCGAGCGGTGCGACCGCGTGGGCGTCCTCGACCGGGGGCGGCTCGTGGCGCTCGGCCCGCCCGAGGCGCTGAAGGCTCGCCTCGGCACCGAAACCCTCTGGCTCGACACGCCCGACCCCGCCGCGCTCCGCGACGCCCTCGCCGCCCGGCTCGACGTCTCTTCCCGCCTCGTCGGCCGCACCGTCCTCGTCGAGGGCGCCGAGCCGGCCGCCCTCCTCCCGCGCGTCTACGAGGCGTGCGGCCCCCTCATCGAGCAGGCCACCGTCCGCAAGCCGACGCTGGAGGACGTGTTCATGGCCGCGACGGGGCGTGCGTTCTCGGAAGAGCGTCCGTCGTCCGTGGTCCGTGGTCCGTCGGGGTTTGCTGAGCACCAGGCGGGTACAACGGACCACTGACTACGGACCACTGACCCACCGATGCTCCGCGCCGTCGCCGCCCTGTGGACCCGCGAGGTCGTCAAGTTCGTCCGCGACCGGAGCCGGCTCGTGGGGGCGCTGGCCCAGCCGCTCGGGTTCTGGGTCCTCCTCGGGCTCGGCTTCGGCGGGACGTTCCGGATGCCCGGCGCGGAGGCGTCGGTGCCGTACCTGGAGTACCTCTACCCCGGCATCGTCGCCCTCATCCTCCTCTTCACCGCCATCTTCTCGACGATCTCGGTGGTGGAGGAGCGGCAGCAGGGGTTCCTGCAGGCGGCGCTCGTGGCGCCGGTCCCGCGCGCGGCCATCGTCCTCGGCAACGTCCTCGGCGGCACCACGCTGGCGCTGGCGCAGGCGGCGCTGTTCCTCCTGCTGGCCCCCCTCGTCGGGCTGGCGCCGTCGCTCGCCGGCCTGGGCATCGTCGCGGCGGCGGCGGTGCCGACGGCGCTGGCGTTCACGGCGCTCGGGTTCGTGATCGCGTGGCGGCTCGAGACCACGCGCGGCTTCCACGCCGTGATGAACCTGTTCCTCCTCCCGATGTGGTTCCTTTCGGGCGCGTTCTTCCCCGCCGAGGGGGCGCCGGCGGTGCTGCGCGCGCTGATGTACGCGAACCCCGCCTTCTACGGCGTCTCGGCGCTGCGCCAGGGGCTCTACTGGCCCGCCGAGGCGCCCGGCGCCGGCCTGCCCCTCGGCCTCGCTCTCGGCGTGAGCGCGCTGTTCGCCCTCCTCCTCCTCGGCCTGGCGACGCTGACCGTCCGCCGCCCGCTCTTCGGGCGGTGACGACGGCGACGGCCGCGTGGCCGCCTCTTCGCGGCCAATTCCCGCCCTCACCGGCACCCCCGGAGCGGCGAGACGTTGACGGAGCCTATGCCACCGACCGCCGCCCCTGCCGCCCGCGACGCGCGCCCGGACCTCAAGACGATGGACCGGGCGGAGCTGGAGGCGTTCGCCCGGTCCGTCGGCGAGCCGGCCTTCCGGGGGCGCCAGCTCTTCCGCTGGCTCTACGAGAAGGGCGCCACGTCGTTCGGGGAGATGACCGACCTCCCGAGGGCGCTGCGCGAGCGGCTCCCCGCCCTCGCCCGCATCGGCGCCATCGAGGAGGTGCGCCGGCAGACGGCCACGGACCGGACGGTCAAGAGCCTCTTCCGCCTCCCCTCCGGCCGCCACGTTGAGGCCGTGCTCATCCCCGACCTCGACGCGGCGACGGGCGCGGCGAAGCGGCTGACGGTGTGCGTCTCCTCCCAGGTCGGCTGCGCGATGGGGTGCCACTTCTGCGCGACGGGGCTCATGGGCTTCCAGGAGAACCTCACGGCCGGGCAGATCGTGGACCAGGTCCGCGCCATGGACGCCGTCGCGCGCGAGCGCTTCGGGCGCGGCGTGACCAACGTGGTCTACATGGGGATGGGCGAGCCGCTCCAGAACTACGGCCCCGTCCTCAAGAGCACGGCGCTGCTGACGGAGGGCCTCGGCCTCTCCCCGAAGCGGATCACCGTCTCGACCGTAGGCCTCGCCCGGCGCATCCGCCAGCTCGCCGACGACCAGGCCGCCGGCGCGCCGGCCTTCGGCCTCGCCATCAGCCTCCACGCGCCGACGGACCCGCAGCGGAGCGCGATCATGCCCGTCAACCGCTCCGAGAAGACCGACCTCACGGCCCTCAAGGAGGCCGTACGGTACTACCACCAGAAGACGGGGCGCGGCGTCACCTACGAGTACTGCGTCTTCGAGGGCCTCAACGACACCGACGAGGACGCGCGGCACCTCGCCGCCGTGACGCGGTGGGCGCCGAGCAAGGTGAACCTCATCGTGTACAACCCCGTCGAGGGCGCCCCCTTCCGCTCCCCCTCCGAGGCCGAGCTGGAGCGGTTCATCCGCGCGCTCGTGGCCCAGGGCGTGACCGTCACCGTCCGCCGCAGCCGGGGCCAGGACATCGACGCGGCGTGCGGGCAGCTGGCGGTGAGGGAGTCCGTCGTCAGTGGCCAGTAGTCCGTGGTCAGTCGTCGGTGTTACCCTACCACTGACAGCGAACAACGGACCACTGGCCACAGCCCCGATGCCCGTCACCGAGCGGATGAAGGCGGCCGACGTCGCCTGGCTGCGGATGGAGAACCGCGCCAACCCCATGACCATCACGGCCGTGCTGACGACGGCCGCCCCGATGGCGCGGGAGACGCTCCTCCGCCTCTTCCGCGAGCGGCTCCTCGTCCACCGCCGCTTCCGCATGCGTGTGGACGACCCGGCCGCCGCCGCGCCGCGCTGGGTGCTCGAGGACCCCTTCGACCTCGACCGCCACGTCGTCCCCCTCACGCTCCGTGCGCCGGGCGACCAGGCTGCCCTCCAGGAGGCCGTGAGCGAGCTGATGAGCACGCCGCTCTCGTTCGCCCACGCGCCCTGGCAGATCCACCACGTCGAGCGCTACGAGGGATCGGGACGACCCGGCTCGGCCGTCGTCGCTCGCCTCCACCACTGCATCGCCGACGGCATCGCGCTGATGCACGTGCTCCTCTCGATCTCGGACGAGCTGTGGGACCCGCTTGCGGTGACGAGCCCGACCTCGCCGCGCCCGAAACAGCCGCTCGCGAAGCGGCTGGCGACGGCGGCGAAGGGGGCGGTCGCGCACCCGGCGCGCATCGGCAGGGGCGCGAAGGCGGCCGTCCTCGGGGCGGGGACGCTCGCCCGCCTCACCTTCATGCCCGGCGACCCCGAGACGCCCTACAAGGGCACGACGTCGCCGCACAAGCGGGCCGCCTGGACCCGCCCCATCCCCCTCGACGGCGTGAAGGCCGTCGGCCGCGCGACGGGGGCCAAGGTGAACGACGTCCTCCTCGCGGCGGCGGCCGGCGCGCTCCGCCGCTACATGGCGGCGCAGGGGAAGCCGACGGACGGCGTCGAGATCCGCGCCGCCGTCCCGTTCAACGTCCGGCCGCTGGAGCGGGCGCACGAGCTCGGCAACGCGTTCGCCCTCGTCTTCCTCCCCCTCCCCGTCGGCGTCGAGGACCCCGCCGAGCGGCTGCGGCTGCTGAAGGCGCGTATGGACCGGATCAAGCGCTCGGCGGAGCCGGCCGTGACGTACGGCGTCCTCCAGACCATCGGGCTGACGCCGCACTTCGTGCACCACCTCGTCGTGAAGCTGTTCGCCACGAAGGCGACGGCGGTGATGACGAACGTGCCGGGCCCGACGTCGCAGCTCCACCTCGCGGGCGTGCCGTTGGAGGACCTCATGTTCTGGGTGCCCCAGGCGGGCGACCTCGCCCTCGGCCTCTCGATCCTCTCCTACGACGGCCGCGTCCTCGTCGGCGTGGCCTCCGACGCCACGCTCGCCGACCCCGTCGCGCTCGTCCACGCCTTCGAGGAGGAGTTCGCCGCGCTGGCGAGCCGCTACGCCGAGAACGTGTAAAGGGTGAAGGTGACGCCCGATCGTTTCCCTTCTCACTTTACCCTTTTTCACTTCCCACAGGGGCGGAACCCCGAGCCCAACCGCGTGGGTACCACGCCTGCCTCTCCCCCCACCTCGCACCTCCGATGGCCAACCTGAACGACGACGCCACGACCCGCTCCCTCATCGAGGCCGCGCTCGGCTTCTTCGCCGTCCTCCTCATCCTCCCCCTGGCCTTCCGCGTACTCGCGGGCATCTTCCGGCTCGGCATCGTGCGCAGGCTCATCGGCGAGGCGATCTTCGTCGGGCTGACGGCGCTGCTGACGAAGGAGGGCGTGCTCGACCGGCTCTTCGGCCAGCAGGGCCAGACCGACGGCGCCCTCAAGACGAAGGTGAACCGGTAGGCTAGGTTCAGGAGGCGGGGGCCAGGAAGCAGGAGACGGAGGCACCCTGCGCCCGGCCCCTGGCTCCTGCCCGCTGAAGAGGGGTGGCCCGTCGGCTGCCCCTTTTTTCGTACCCTCCCGGCATGGAAAGTCCCCCTCCCTCCCGCCGCGCCCGCGTCGGCGTCATCACCCACGGCTCGCTCGGCCAGGGCGTCGAGATGAAGCTGGACCCCGAGCGGGCGGTCGAGACCGTCCGCGCCGGCACGTTCGTCGTCGTCGAGGGCGCCCGCTACGACTTCTTCTCGCTCATCACCGACCTCCGGATCGACGCGGCCAACGAGGCCATCCTCCTCCACCCGCCCGGGCGCGAGGACGAGCTCCTCCGCGAGATCCTCCAGGGCTCCAGCACCTACGCCACCGTCTCGCTCAAGCCCATGCTCATGGTCGAGCGCGACCAGCTCGAGGACCGGGCGGCCGTGCTCCCGGTGAAGACGGTGCCCGCCCACTTCTCCGCCGTCGGCGAGGCGACGGAGGACGACGTGGCGCGCGTGTTCGGGAGCGAGGCGGCCGACGGCGGCGACCGCTTCTTCCACGTCGGCGACCCCCTCGGGATGGAGACGCCCGTCTGCCTCGACCTCGCGCGGTTCGTCGAGCGCTCCAACGCCGTCTTCGGCAAGACCGGCACGGGCAAGAGCTTCCTGACGCGGCTGCTCCTCTGCGGCACGATCAAGACGGGCCGCGCGGTGAACCTCGTCTTCGACATGCACAACGAGTACGGGTTCAAGGCGCGGAAGGAGTCGGACGGGCAGGACGCCCAGTTCGTGCCCGGCCTCAAGCAGCTCTTCGGGTCGCGGGTACAGATCTTCTCGCTCGACCCCGAGAGCACGCGCCGCCGCGGCGGCGCGCCCGACGTCGAGGTCCACCTCTACGCGGACCAGGTCGAGCCCGAGGACGTGCTCCCGCTCCGCGAGACGCTCAACCTCAACCAGACGGCCACCGAGAGCACGTTCCAGCTCAAGAAGAAGTACGGCGCGCGGTGGCTCAGCGCCCTCCTCGGCGCGGGCACCGCCGAGGTCGAGGCGATGGCCGAGGAGACGGGCACCCACCCCGGCAGCCTCTCGGCGCTCAAGCGGAAGCTCGACCGCCTCGACGGCCTCCCCTTCTTCCACCTCGAGTCCGCCGCCGGCCGGCGCGACGTGCTCGACGAGCTGCTGGAGGCCATCGAGGCCGGGAAGTCGATCGTCCTCGAGTTCGGGCGGTACAACGCGCTGCTGGTCTACCTCCTCGTGGCCAACGTGATCACGCGGCGGCTGCGCGACCGCTACGAGGCGAAGTACGAGACGTACGAGCGGACGCAGAGCGAGGCCGACCGCCCGCAGCAGCTCCTCATCACCATCGAGGAGGCGCACAAATTCCTCGGCCCGGAGACGGCGCGCGAGACGCCCTTCGGCAAGATCGCCCGCGAGATGCGGAAGTTCTCCGTGAGCCTGCTCATCGTGGACCAGCGCCCGAGCGGGATCGACGAGGAGGTGCTGAGCCAGATCGGGACGAAGGTCGTCGCGCAGCTCAACGACGAGAAGGACATCGGGGCCGCACTCGTGGGCACACCGGGCGCCGCCGGCCTCCGCCAGATCCTCGCCTCCCTCGACTCGAAGCAGCAGGCGCTCCTCCTCGGCCACGCCGTGCCCATGCCCATCACGCTCCGCACGCGCAGCTATGACGAGGACTTCTTCGCGGCCATGCGCAGGGGCCGCCCGGCCGGCAGCACGCACGAGATGCAGACGGCACTCCGCGAGCTGTTCTGAGGAGCAAGGAGCTATGGGGTTTGATCCGTAGCGGCCGTCATCCTATCGTGAGGGTGTTCGCCTCTTCTGCTTCTGCGCCTCGGCTCCCTCTGCGCCATGGACGAGAAGACCACTGCCGCCTTCGCCAAGCGCCTCGCCGCCTTCTCCGCCACCGCCGGGCAGCTGGCAGCGGGCACCGCCTCACGTTCGACGGGTCGGGGTTGCCGAGCGGTGGCTACGTCGTGCGCGCGGTGGGCGAGACGTTCGCCGATGCCCGCGTCCTCACCCTCACGCGGTAGTAGGGCATCTCGGGATGCCCCTGCTTGCGGGTTTGGTGTCTAAAGCGTACCCTTCCTTGCCTCTCCTCACCGCTTCCCGTACTGCCATGCTGCGTCTGCTACCCCTCCTCTTCGTCGCCGCCCTCGCCCTCGCCGGCTGCCGGGAGTCCCTGACGAGCCCGCTCGGTCCGGATGCCGGGGACGACCCTGCGATTCCGCCGGTGCTGGACCCCGACCCCGACCTCCGCTCGATCTACGTGAAGGCGCCCTACCAGCTGCGAGAAGGCCAGACGGCGGGTGCCCGGGCCGAGCCCCTCCACGGGGTCGATCACTACCGGTGGACGTTCTCGGGCTCGGGTGAGGTCTTCGCGGAGCCGGATGACCCCGACGGCCACCACCGCATCGTCAGCCTCCTCGCCGACGAGGCCGGGATGGTGTACGTGACGGTCCGCGCCTACGACGCCGCGGGGGAGCCGATCGCCGTCGGCACGGCGTCGTTCCCGATCGTGGAGCGCTGACGTCGGCCGGCGGACACGCGATCCGGCGGGACGGCCCCGTTGGTACGGGGGCCGTCGCACATTACTTTCCGAGGCGAACGGCCCCGTCCCCCGGCCCCGCCTCCGATGCCCAAGCTCGCCGTAGCCCTACTGCTTCTCGTCCTCGGCTGCGGGCTGAGCAGCGGCCTCGTGCGCCCCGACCTCCCCCCGCCCGCCGCCGCGTCGCCGGCCCCGGCCCCTGACCCGGCCCCCGACGCGCTGGAGCGCCTCTGGCCCGGCACGGCCGCCTGGGCCGCGGCCGTCCTCGACACGCTCTCGCTGGAGGCGAAGGTCGGCCAGCTCCTCGTCACCCACGCCAACGGCACGCGCGAGGGGACGACCGGGGCCGAGTGGCGGCGGCTCGTCCACCTCGTCGAGGACGTCGGCGTCGGCGGCGTCCTTTTCCTCCGGGGCGAGGCCGACGTGCAGGCGCAGGCGACGCGGGCGCTCCAGGCCCGCGCGGACCTCCCCCTCCTCGTCGCCCAGGACATGGAGTACGGCGCGGGGATGCGCGTCGAGGGCGCGACGGCGTTCCCGAACCCGATGGCGCTGGGCGCGACGCGGAGCCCGGAGCTGGCCTACCTCATGGGCCGCGCCGTCGCCGAGGAGGCCCGCGCGATGGGCGTCCACCAGAACTACGCCCCCGTCGCCGACGTCAACAACAACCCGCTCAACCCCATCATCAACGTCCGCTCCTTCGGCGAGGACCCGGCGCTGGTGGCGGCGATGACGGCGGCGTACGTGCGCGGGATGCAGGACGGCGGCCTCATCGCCACCGTCAAGCACTTCCCCGGCCACGGCGACACCGAGACCGACTCCCACAACGCCCTCCCGCGCCTCCCCTTCGACCGCGCCCGCCTCGACGCCGTCGAGCTCGTGCCCTTCCGCGCGGCCGTGGGCGCGGGCGTGATGAGCGTGATGACGGGGCACCTCGACCTCCCCCGCCTCGACCCCGGCCTGCCGGCCACCCTCTCGCGCCGCATCGTGACGGGGCTGCTCCGCGAGGAGCTCGGCTTCGGGGGCCTCGTCGTCACCGACGGCCTCGACATGGCCGGCGTGCGCGCCGGGCGCGACGCGGGCGAGGTGGCCGTCGCCGCGCTGGAGGCGGGCGCGGACCAGCTCGTCCTCACGCGCGACGAGGACCGCGCCCACGCGGCCATCGTCTCGGCCGTCCGTAGCGGCCGGATCTCGGAGCGCCGCATCGACGCGTCCGTCCGCCGCATCCTCCGGGCGAAGGCGTGGGCCGGCCTGGCCGCCCCCGTGCCGCAGCGGGTGGCCCCGGCGTCGCCGGCCGCCGAGCGCCCCGGCGGGCCGGAGCCCGAGGCCGACCCCGAGGCCGTCCGCCGCACCCGCTTCGCCCGCCTCGCCGCCCCGAGCCCCGACGTCCGCCGCAGGTCCGAGCGGCTGGCCGAGGAGATCGCCCGCCGCGCCGTCACCGTCGTCCAGCCGTCGGGCGGGCCGGTGCCGTTCGTCGGCCCCGAGGCGCCGCGCCGCTACCTCACCCTCGTCCTCGACGACAGCGAGGACGAGGCGACGGGGGCGCCGTTCGTCGAGGCCGTCGCCGCGGCGGTGCCGGAGGGCGGGCGGGCGACGCACCGCCGCCTCGGCGTGGGCGACCCCGCGCAGCGCTACGACGAGGCGCTCGCGCAGGCGCCGCTGCACGACGTGGTGCTCGTCGCGGCGTTCGTGCGCGTGCGCTCGTGGAGCGGCCAGATCGAGCTGCCGGCGCGGCACAAGGCCCTCGTCGAGCGGCTGATGGTGGGGCCGCGGCCCGTCGTCCTCCTCGCCTTCGGCAACCCGTACGTGCCGCTGGGCCTGCCGCGGCCCGCCGCCTTCATCGCCGGCTACGGCGCCACGTCCGAGGTCCAGCGCGCCGCCGCCGACGCCCTCTTCGGGCGCATCGCCGTGGGCGGGCGGCTGCCCGTCTCGATCCCCGGCCGCTACCGCTACGGCCAGGGCGAGCGCATCGCGCAGCAGGCCCTCCGCCCCGCCCCGCCCGAGGAGGCCGGCATGGACGCCGACGTGATCGAGCGCATCGACGCCGTCATCGAGGAGGGGCTCGCCAGCCACGCCTTCCCCGGCGCGGCCGTGGCCGTCGGGCGCGGCGGCGCGCTCGTCCACCTCCGGGGCTACGGCCACTTCACCTACTCCGACCTCGACCGCGTGACGGCGCAGTCGGTCTACGACCTCGCCTCCCTCACCAAGGTCGTCGCCACGACGACGGCCGCGATGCGGCTCGTCGAGGAAGGCCGGCTCGACCTCGACGCGCCGGTGGCCCGCTACGTTCCGGCCTTCGGCCAGAACGGCAAGGCCGCCGTGACCGTCCGCCAGCTCCTCGCGCACCAGGCCGGCCAGCGCGCCTTCCACCCGTTCCACCAGGACCCCGCGCTCCGCTCGCCCGAGGCCATCCGCGCCTTCATCTACCGCGACGCCCCCCGCTACGCGCCCGGCACCGAGACCGTCTACAGCGACTTCGACATGATCGTCCTCGGCGACGTGATCGAGGCCATCACCGGCCGGCCGCTCGACGTCTACGTGCGCGAGACGTTCTTCGAGCCGTTGGGGATGACGCAGACGGGCTACCGCGCCACCGGCCGCACCGACCCGGAGGTGGTGCCCACCGAGGACGACGACTACTTCCGCCACCGCCTCCTCCAGGGCGAGGTGCACGACGAGGCCGCGTGGCTCCTCGGCGGCGTCGCCGGCCACGCCGGACTGTTCTCGACGGCCGAGGACCTCGCCCGGTTCGCGTTCATGCTCACGAACGGGGGCGAGGCGTACGGGCGCCGCTTCCTCCAGCCCGAGACGATCCGCGCGTTCACGCGCCGCGTCTCGCCGCGCGGGCAGTACCCGATGGCGCTCGGCTGGATGACGTGGCGCCCGCCCGAGGAGGGCGAGTCCTCGGCCGGGACGCGCTTCGGCCCGAACAGCTACGGCCACACCGGCTTCACCGGCACGTCCATCTGGATCGACCCCGACCGCGAGCTGTTCGTGATCCTGCTCACGAACCGGGTCCACCCGAGCCGGGAGCGCAGCCGCATCGGCCCCGTCCGCACTGCCCTCGCCGACGCCGTGGCCGGCTCGATCCGCGACGAGGCCCGCGACCCGCTCATCGCCCTCGGCTTTGGAATCCCACCGGACGACCTGCTGCGGCCGTAGGCCGCCCCGGGCCTGGAACGGCCGTCCCGTGTGAGCGGACGGCCGTCCAGCGAGCGGGGACGGGGGCGGTCCCCGCAGGCGCTCACCCGCAGCTTCACGAGCGCGAGGGAACAGCCGATCCTCCCTCCGGTTGCACGGCCCGCTTCACCCGACTTCCCGAACCCGATGCCGACGTACGTCTACCGCCGCGAGGACGGCACCGTCTTCGAGGTCTTCCAGAACATCACCGACGCCCCCCTCACCGAGGACCCCGAGACGGGACAGCCGGTGCGCCGCGTGATCACGGGCGGCGCCGGGCTCCAGTTCAAGGGCTCCGGCTTCTACCTCACCGACTACGTCCGCAAGGGCGGCGCCGAGAAGGAGGGCGGCGAGACTACCTCGAAGGAGACGAAGGCCGAGGCCAAGACCGAGAAGGCCGCAAAGCCGGCCCCGAAGAGCGAGGATTGACGGGGGCCTCGCGGACGTAGGGACACGGCGCGCCGTGTCCCTACAGGCTATGGGGCACCTACGGGCTCGTTCCCTCATCCGGCGGGGTGCCGCGGCGGGCGCGTGAGGCGCGGCGGCGGCGCGTCCGCCGGATCATCTCGTCGTAGGCCTGCTGAGAGAGCCACGCCTCGCCGTCGGTGTAGGCCGGGCGGAGGTAGTAGGTGCCGGGGCGGTGGATCGGCGTGCCGAAGGCGACGCAGACGGCCTCGGGGGCGTCCGCGGTCGCCCGCCACTTCACGCGGCGCCAGGGGCGCCGGGCGAGCGCCTCCCAGAAGGCGTCGTCGTGCTCCGGGAGGGCCGAGGGCATCAGGCCGTCTGAC
>DATGQT010000014.1:0-14576 GCA_035304085.1 Rubricoccaceae bacterium | reverse complement strand
GTCCGCTTCGAGGCGGTAGCCTACACGCCCGAGGCCATCCCCGGCATGGCGTCGAACCCGACCCACCGGGGCCGCCGCGTCGAGGGCGTCCGCCTCGTCGTGACCGACCCGACGGCGTTCCGGCCGGTCGAGACGGGCGTCTACCTCCTCCACGCGTTCTACCACCAGTTTCTCCCAATCGCGTACTTCGGCGCTGGTCCCCTCGGGCGGGACCCACGTTTAGACGTCGCTGACTTCTTCAACGCCGACTGGCTGGCGAAGCTGGCGGGGACGGACCGGCTGCGGCGGATGCTCGTCGCGGGCGCGCGGCCCGAGGCCATCGTCGCGGCGTGGGCCGAGGACGTGGCGACCTTCCGCCGCCGGCGGGCGCCGTACCTGCTCTACGAGTAGGGACACGGCGCGCCGAGCCCCTACGACCAGCGGCCTCATCCGGCGAACCAGACCTCGGTGAGCTGCCAGCTCCCGGCGCCGTCGGGCTCGAAGACGAAGATCACGGCCGACTCGTAGTCGCCGTGCTCGACGACCTCGCCGTCCTCATTGTAGTTGACGAGGGCCTGGTAGGTGTAGCCCCCGTCGTCCGTCGGCTCCAGATCGTCGGGGGTGGCGGCGAGGAGGACGTCGCGGAAGTCGCCCTCCTGGAGGTACGCCGGGTAGAGGTCGGAGACGAAGGCCTCGCGGTCGGCCTCGGCGCCGCCGAGGGGGAAGCGGGCCATGGCCGTGAGGGCGTCGAGGTCGTGGTCGCGGACGGCCGCCTGGAAGCGGGCGAAGAACGCCTCGATGGGCTCGTCGGCCGCCGCCTCGGTCGGGGCGGGCGGGGCCAAGGCGGGCGACGCGGGGACGGCCGGGGCCTCCGGCTCGGCGGCGCAGGCCGCGACGACGACGAGGAGGCCGAGGAGGGGCAGGCGCATGTCGGTGCGAGTGGGGTGATCGCTCCCGAACCTACGGCGCCCCGGCCGGACTTCAGCCCGCGGCCGGTGCCGGCGCGCCTTCTGTCTGCTTCGGGCGCCACAGGATGGCGGCGAAGATGCCGAGGTAGCCGGCGAGCAGCAGGATCGGCGCGACGGTGAGCGAGAGGGCGCTCTCGAGGGAGAGGTGGACGCCGCGCGCGTCGAGCCCCCGCGCGTTGTCGAAGGCCATGAGCGCGTAGCCGAGCACGATGAGGCCGACGCTGCCGAGGAGGAGCACGTAGTTCCGCCGCCCGAAGACGAGGTGCGCCGGGCCCGAGCGGGCGGAGCGTGCCGCGCGGGTGGAGCGGCCGGCGGAGGAACGGGCGGGCTTGCGCTTGGCCATGAGCAGGGCGTGGGGTCGGGCGGGCAAGATACCCCGGGATCGGTGGGCAGGGGTCAGGGGTCAGGGGTCACAGGTCAGAAGTCAGAGGTCAGAGGTCAGAGGAACTTCTCCGTCGCTCCCTGTCGGACCTTCGACCTTCGACCTTCGACCTTCGACCTTCGACCTTCGACCTTCGACCTTCGACCTTCGACCTTCGCCCCATCAGAATAGTCTTGCGCGAGCCGTTGCATCCTTTACCTTCCCCCGTCCCCCACGCCGTCCTTTCGATCCGATGCCCGCTCGACGTACCGCCCTCGCCCCTCGCGCGCTCCTGACTGCAGCGCCGCTGGCGCTGCTCCTCGTCGCCCTGGCCGTGCATCCGCTCGCGGCCGACGACGAGGCGCCGCTGGAGACGCGGACCCAGGCGGCCATCAACGAGATCCTCAACGAGCCCGACCTCCCCTCGGCCATCTGGGGCATCCACGTGCGCGACCTCGAGTCCGGGCGCACCGTCTACAGCCACAACGCCGACAAGAACCTCATCCCGGCCTCGAACCTCAAGCTGTTCACGACGGCCGCCGCCCTCGACGTCCTCGGGCCGGACTACCGCTACGTCACCCGCCTCTACTTCGACGGGAGCACGACCGCCGACGGCACCCTCCGCGGCGACCTCGTCATCCGCGGCAGCGGGGACCCCACCTTCGGCAGCCGCCACGCCGCGGGCGAGGACCCCTTCGAGGCGTGGGCGCGGGCGCTCCGCGAGAGCGGCGTCCGCCGCGTCGAGGGCCGCCTCATCGGCGACGACGACGCGTTCGAGGACAACCCCTACGCCGAGGGGTGGGACGTGTGGCACATCGCGACGGAGAGCTACGCGCCGGGTGCCGGCGGCCTCGCCTACGCCGACAACCTCGTCGAGCTCAACCTCTCGGGGTCGAACGTGCGGACGGACCCCGCCGGCTACGTCGAGGTCCGCAGCCGGCCGCGGACGCGGCGCGGCGGCGGCTACAGCCCGTTCTCCGTCGAGCGCGAGCTGGGCACGAACACGATCTACCTCAACGGCGCGGTGTCGTCGCGCTACCGCGGCACGATGCTCATCCCCATCGACAACCCGACGCGGTTCGCGCTCCACGCCTTCACCCAGGCCCTCCGCGAGGAGGGCATCACGGTAGACGCCGGGCGCTACGACGTCGACGACCTCGACAGCCCTCCGCGCTACGACGGGCAGGAGCCGCTGTTCACGCACGTCTCCCCGCCGCTGTCCGAGATCGTCCGGCGCGTCAACCAGCGGAGCGACAACTTCTACGCCGAGCAGGTCTTCCGGACGCTCTCCGAGGACGGCTCGACGCGGGGCGGCACCCGCCGCGTGCTCGCCTTCCTCGAGAACGCCGGCGTCGAGACCGACGGGCTCTCGATCCGCGACGGCAGCGGGCTCTCGCGGAAGGACCTCGTCACGCCCGCCTCGATGGTGGGGCTGCTCGAGCGGATGAACCGGCACCCGGCGCGGGCGGCGTTCTTCGCGTCGCTGCCCGAGGGGGGCAGCGCGAGTTCGACGCTGCGCAACCGCCTCAGCGGCGTGCCCGTCCGCGCCAAGACCGGCTCGCTGGAGTACGTCCGCGCGCTCTCCGGCTACGTCACGGCGCCGAACGGGCACCGCTACGCGTTCTCCGTCATCGCGAACAACTACACCACGAACGGGAGCGCCATCGCGAGCGCGATGGACCGGATCGTGCGGGCGCTGGCGACGGGCCAGCGCGTGCCGGCGGCGGAGGGCTGAGGTTTCGGGTTGACGGGTCGCAGGTTAGCGCGTTCGCAGGTTCGGACGCTGCAACCCGGAACGCGCAAACACGGAACCCGCAACCCTACACGTGCGGCACGGGTGAGCCCGCCCGCTCCCCGCCCGCCACCCGCCGTCGGGCCATCGAGGGCGCCTGCGCCCTGAGGGCGGCGAGGTAGCGCCGGCGGTCCCGCTCGTCCACCCCTACCGCCACCGACCGGAGGACGAGGGTGAAGAGGACGAAGGCGGCGCTGGGGCCGACGATCTCGGTCCAGTGCAGGAACGAGCCGTCCTCCTCGGGCATGAGGAGGCCGAAGGTGCCCATCACCGTGAGGACGAACAGGGTGTAGAACGCGATGTGGGCGACCCAGCCGCCGGTGCTGGCGGGGCGGTAGAGGAGGAGGGCCCGGCGCATCGAGAACGAGGGCGAGGGGTCCACCTCCTCCGGCTCCGGCATCGCGGCGGCGAGGCGGTCGAGGCGGTCTTGGACGACCTCCCGCGCGGCCTCGTAGTCCTCGGGCGAGGCCACGAGCTGCTGCGTCTTGATCCACTTCTCGTAGAACGCGACGAGCTCGGTGGCCTCCTGGCGCGCGTGGGCCCGCTGCGTGTAGGCGTCGCGCTCGCGGCGCCAGTCCTGGAGCCACACGACCACGAGCCCGACGAGGGCCGTGACGACGGGGCCGACGACGGTGAGGATGAGGGGGTTGTCCATGGGAGGCTCAGCGCTGCCCGCCGATGGGCCGGAACATAACGCGGCGGGGCTCCCCGCTCATCCCCGCCGGGGCGAGGAAATCTCGGGATCCGCCCCAACGCCCGTCGTTCGCAGCGGGCGCGTAACTTCTCGCCGCCCTTCACCCGCTCACCCGCCCCTCACACCCCCGATGCCGAACCCCGTCCGCTTCGTCCTCCTCGGGCTCGGCGTGGTGCTGCTCCAGTGGCTCGTCTTCAACCACCTCCGGCTGTGGGGGGCGTACGCCGACGTGGTCCTGCTGTTCGTGGCGCTCGTGGCCGTGCGCTACGGCCGCGCCGCCGGGACGGTGGCGGGGTTCACGGGCGGCCTGCTCATGGACCTCACGGCGCCGGGCACCCCGCTCGGCCTGTTCATGACGCTGAAGACGCTGCTCGGCTTCGTGATCGGGGTCTTCCGCTCGGAGCAGGGGGAGAACCTCCGGATCTACCCGCCCCAGGCGGCGGCCGGCGCGTTCGTCGTCACCCTCGTCCACAACGGGCTCATGGTCATCGTCCTCGCCCTCGGCGAGGAGACGCGGAACCTCTTCCTCGTCACGGGCCTCTGGCTCGGGTCGGCGCTCTACACCGCCGCCGTCGCCTTCATCGGCGCGCTGTTCCGGAGCCGCTAGCGCGGCAGTTCATAGTTTGGTGTTTGTAGTTTGAAGTCTGGAGTTCACTACTTCAAACTTCAAACACCAAACTCCAAACTCCAAACTTCAGACCTCACCGCAGCGCCTCCTCCAGCGTCGTCGCCGCATCGGTGCTCGCGTCGCGGTACTTCACGATGCAGGGGGCGGCGAGGGCGAGGCCGTGCCGGCGGCCGAAGTCGGTGTCCACCGCGCGCACGCCGGGGACGACGACGGCGCCGGGGGGGATCTCGAGGTTGTGCTCTCCCTCGGCCCGGAGCACCCGCTCGTGCACGAGGTCGTAGACCCGCGTCGAGCGCGTGAGGACGACGCCGGCGGCGAGCACGGCGCCCGCCCGCACGACGGTCCCCTCGTAGATCCCGCACCCGCCGCCGACGAACACGTCGTCCTCGACGACGACGGGCGCGGCGCCGACGGGCTCCAGCACGCCGCCGACCTGCGCCGCCGCGCTCAGGTGCACGCGCCTCCCGATCTGCGCGCAGCTCCCCACGAGCGCGTGGCTGTCCACCATCGTCCCCTCGTCCACGTACGCCCCGACGTTGACGTACATCGGCGGCATGCAAACCACGCCGCGCGCGACGTAGGCCCCGCGCCGGACGGTCGAGCCTCCTGGGACGAGGCGGACGCCGTCGGCGGCGGTGAACGACCGGGCGGGGAAGGTGTCCTTGTCGAGGAACGAGAACGGGGGGGCGGAGAAGTCGGCGATCTCGCCGAGGCGGAAGCCGAGGAGGATGCCGCGCTTGACCCACGCGCTGGCGCGCCACCGCCCGTCCTCGCCCCTCTCCGCCGAGCGGACCTCCCCGCGCTCCAGCGCCTCCAGAAACCGGTCGAACGCCTCGCGCGCGGCGGCGCGCTCGAGGGCGTCGGCCGCCTGGCCGGCGTGGTGCTCGATGGACGTGCGGAGGGCGTCGAGGTCGGACATGGTCGGGAGTGTGCAGGAGCGCAGGCGTGCAGGAGCGCAGGCTTACACGCCTGCGGGCACGCGCTCGTGCACGCTCACGTGCGGGCGGTACGCGGCGAGGACCCGCTCGCGCGTGGCCTCGGTGACGGGCGCCAGCGGGAGGCGCAGGCGCGGGCCTATCAGCCCCATCTCGGCCAGCACCGCCTTGATCGGGCCGGGGTTCGACTCGTAGAACGACGCCCGCATGGCGTCGAGGAGGCGGAAGTGGAGCGCGCGCGCGCCGTCGAAGTCGCCCGCGAGCCCGCGGCGGACGAGCTCGCTCACGGCGCCGGGGACGGCGTTGGCGATGACGCTCACCAGCCCGTCGGCGCCGAGGGCGAGCATGGGCAGCGTGAGGTCGTCGTCGCCGGAGTAGACGGCGAGGCCGTCGGGGCGGTGCGCGAGGATGTCGGCGACCTGGTTCAGGTTGCCGGAGGCCTCCTTCAGCCCCACCACGGCCGGCACCTCCTCGGCCAGCCGCAGCTGCGTCTCGGCCGTGGCGTTGAGGCCGGTGCGACCGGGCACGTTGTAGAAGACGATGGGACGGTCGGCCGCCTCGGCGATGGCGGCGACGTGGCCGAGGAGGCCGGCGGGCGTCGGCTTGTTGTAGTAGGGCCCGACGACGAGGAGGCCGTCGGCCCCGGCCGCGGCGGCCTCCTTCGAGAACGCCACGCTCTGCCGCGTGTCGTTGGTGCCCGTGCCGACGACGACGGGCACCCGCCCGCCGACGTGCGCGATCACCAGCTCGACGACCCGCCGCCGCTCGCCGGGCGTGACCGTCGGGTTCTCGCCGGTGGTGCCGAGGACGACGAGCGCCTCGACGCCGGCGTAGCCGCCCTCGCCTTCGAGCTGGAAGTCGATGAGGCGGCGGAGGGCGGCCTCGTCGACGCGGTCGTCGTCGGTGAAGGGGGTGACGAGGGCGGGCGCGGTGCCGCGGAAGAGGGGCTGGTGCATGGGGAAATCGAGCGGAGCGAGATTACCGGAGGGAATCGGGGAATTGAGGGATCGGGGACAGCAGACGGTGATCAATGATCCGATGATCCGATCACCCGATCACCCGATCCGTCGAGCAGGTCGTCGAGCGTGAAGAGGCCCGAGCGCCCGCGCACCCACTCGGCCGCCTTGACGGCGCCGTAGGCGAAGGCGCGGCGGTCCTTGGCGACGTGCGTGAAGCGGAGCTGGTCCACGGCGCTGTCGAAGCCGACGGTGTGCTCGCCGAAGACGGCGCCGGCGCGGGTGCTCGTCACGTGGAGCGCCTCGGGCGCGATGTGGCCGTGGACGGTCTCGGTCTCGAGGCGCTCCTTACGCGCGAGCCCCCGCACCAGTTCGTCGCCGAGGAGGCGGGCCGTGCCGCTGGGGCTGTCCACCTTCCCCGTGTGGTGGGTCTCGTGGACCCACGCGTCGTAGGCCGGCAGCTTGTCGAGGAGCGGGAGCGCCCCGCGCAGGGCACGCACGAGGATGGCGACGCCGAGCGAGAAGTTGGGCGCGTAGAGGAGCCCGTTCTGCCCCTCCTCCACCCAGCCGCGCACCCTCTCCAGGTCGTCGTACCAGCCCGTCGTGCCCACGACGGCGTCGACGCCCCAGAAGCAGTAGCGGTGGAGGTGGTCGAGGACGACGGCCGGCAGCGAGAAGTCCACGACGACCTCGGCGCCTGCGAGGGCCTCGGGGCCGCGGGCGTCGAGGAGGGGGTTCGAGGAATCGAACCGGGCGACGACGGCGTGGCCCTCCTCGGCGGCGACGGCCTCGACGGCCTGGCCCATCCGGCCGGTTCCTACGAGGGCGAGGTTCATGCGGAGGGGGTTGGGAGGTTGCAGCGGAGCGACGTAGCTTCGCGCCGATTCGCTGAAACTCGATCAGGTTCACTCGGATGCGCGCCTTCGCAAAATACCCGTTCCTCCTCCTCGCCACGTTGCTGGTCGTCGCCGGCTGCGACCAGGCCGACCCCGCGCCGCCGCCGCCGCCCGACCCGGTGCAGGCCTACCGCTACGAGGTCCGGGGCTTCGGCGCCTACCCGGCCACGACGGCCAACAGCATCCAGTACCGCGACGCCGACGGCCTCATCTACGCGGAAACCGACGTGACGCTGCCGTGGAGCAAGATCGTGCGCTTCGAGGACGATGAGCAGGTCCGGCTCTACCTCCGCGCGCAGGCCATCGGTCCTGCCAACCAAGTCGGACTCACCATCCGGGTGGTCTTCGACGGCGACGTCCTCGACTCGCGGAGCAACGACGGCCTGAGCTCCGGGCAACAGGTTACCAACGACCTCAACCTCACCCTGGGGGGGTAACCCACGCCCGGTGCGCGCCGCCGGCACAGGCTACCGCATCGCCTCGGCGGCGCGGACGACGTCGGCCAGCAGCACGGCGGCCGTTACGTCGGCGCTGGCGCCGGGGCCCTGGATGACGAGCGGCTCGGGCGCGTAGCGCGCCGTGTGGAAGGCGACGACGAGCGCCGGGCCGCGGAGGTCCGCCAGCGGCGCCCCCGGCGCGACGGCCTCGACGCCCGCACGGATGCGCCCGTCGGCGTCGAGGCGGGCGACGTACTGGAGCTGCCCGTCGGCGGCGTCGAGGCGCTCGCGCCACGCGGCGTCGAAGGCCGGCAGGCTCCAGAGGAAGGCCGGGAGCGGCTTGTCGTGGAGCGCCGCCGGCACGAGGCTCTCGACGGCAGCGTCGGCCGGGTCGGCGGCGAGGCCGATCTCGCGGGCGAGCAGGGCCAGCTTGCGCGCCACGTCGCGGCCGGAGAGGTCGTCGCGGGGGTCGGGCTCGGTGAGGCCGAGGGCCTGCGCCTCGCGGACGGCCTCGGAGAACGCCGCGCCCTCGCGCATCCGGTTGAAGACGAAGGCGAGCGTGCCCGAGAGCACGCCCTCGATGCTGCGGACGGCGTCGCCCGTCCGCAGCAGGTCGCGGAGGGTGGCGACGACGCCGAGGCCGGCGCCGACCGTCGTCTCGTAGAGGTAGGGCGCCTCGCCCTCCTGCGCCGCGCGCTGCGCCTCGGCCCACGCCGCCGCGTCCACCAGCGTCGCCGCCTTGTTCGGCGTGACGACGGCGACGCCGGCGCGGAGGAGGTCGGCGTGCCGCCGTGCCACCGCCTCCGAGGGCGTCGCGTCCACGACGACGAGCCGCTCCAGCCGCGCCTCGACGAGCCGCCGCACGAGCTCGTCCAGCGCCGCGGGCTCCCCCTCCTCCAGCCGGGCCACCGCCTCCTCGGGCAGCAGCCCCGTCTCCTCGAACGCGAGCCGGCTCGACGTGGCGACGCCGACGAGCTGGAGGTTCAGCCGGTGCTTCTCGCGGAGCGCCGGCGCCTGGCGGCCGAGGAGGTCGAGCAGCCGCCGCCCCAGCGCGCCGGCCCCGATCACGAAGACGTGCGCGCGGAGGCGGCGCAGGGCGAACGCCTCGTGGAGCGCCCGCACGGCCGTCGGCGCGTCGGCGTCGGCGACGACCGCCGAGAGGTTGTGCTCGGTGGCGCCCTGCGCGAGGGCGCGGCAGTTGACGTGGGCGCGCCCGAGCGTGGCGAACATCCGCCCGGCCAGCCCCGGCGCCTCCCGCACGAAGTCGCCCACGGCCGCGACGACGGCGGCCCCGCCCTCGGCCTCGACGCCGCGGAGGTCGCCCCGCTCCAGCTCCCGCTGGAACGCCCTCTCCAGCAGGCGCACCGCCTCCGCGGCCGCCCCCTCCTTCACGACGACGCAGAGGCTCCCCTCGCTGGAGGCCTGCGCCACCAGCAGCACCTCCACCCCGGCCTCGGCGAGGACGGCGAAGGCGCGCGCGGCGAGGTCGGACACCCCGAGCACCCCGGCGCCGGCGAGGCGGACGACCGCGGCGCCGCGCGCCGCCGTGACGGCCTTGATGCCCCCTCCCCCGCGCTCCGGCCCGATGCGCGTGCCGGGGTGCTCGGGGTTGAGGGTGTTCTTGATGACGAGGGGGATGCCCTTGCGCTGGAGCGGCCGCATCGTGCGCGGGTGGAGCACCTTCGCGCCGAAGTGGGCGAGCTCGCCGGCCTCCTCGTAGGAGAGGCGCGGGAGCGTGAACGCCTCCGGCACGAGGCGGGGGTCGGCCGAGAGCACGCCGTCGACGTCGGTCCAGATCACGCACGCCTCGGCGTCGAGGGCGCCGGCGAGGATGGTGGCTGTGTAGTCCGAGCCCGAGCGGCCGAGCGTGGTCGTGACGCCCTCCTCGGTGGCGGCGATGAACCCGGTGACGACGGCGAAGGCGTCGTCGGGCAGGGCCACCAGCGCCTCGCGGACGAGGCCGCCGGTCGCGTCGAAGTCCACGGCCGCCTCGCCGAACGTGTCGTCGGTGCGGACGAAGGCGCGGGCGTCGAGGGCGCGGGCGTCGTGGCCCGCGGCGCGGAAGGCGGCGGCGACGAGCGGGACGCTGGCCCGCTCGCCGAGCGAGACGACGGCGTCCCGGAAGCGCGGCGTGCACTCGCGGAGGAGGTAGACGCCGTCGAGGAGTTCGCGGACGCCGTCGAAGAGGCCGTCGAGCTCGGCCCGCAGCGCCTCCCGCTCGCCCTCGGGCGCGAGCGCGTCGAGGGCGTCGAGGTGGCGGCGGCGGACCTCGTCGAGGAGGGGGCGGTGCTCGTCCGTCCGGCCCTCCGCCGCGTCGAGGGCCTCCAGCAGCCGGTCCGTCACCCCGCCGAAGGCAGAGGCGACGATGACGCGCCGGTAGTGCTTCGGCGTCGCCGCGCTGAGTTCGACGACGCGCCGCACCCGCTCCGGCGTGCCGACGGAGGTGCCGCCGAACTTGGCGACGTGCACGGGGCGGGCGGCTGCGGGCATGGATGGGGCGGGGCGAGAG
Organism: Rubricoccaceae bacterium; assembly: GCA_035304085.1. Classification (GTDB taxonomy): domain Bacteria; phylum Bacteroidota; class Rhodothermia; order Rhodothermales; family Rubricoccaceae; genus DATGQT01. Next base: position 4,421 of record DATGQT010000014.1, on the reverse strand, counting down.
GCGGCGGAAGGTACGGAGGCGGTACGCAGCGCGGCGCCCCGCCCGGAGGCGCTCACTCTTCGCCATCCCTCAATTGACTCCCCCTCCGCGGAGGCTGTATTTTTCGTGTCCCGATGGGGCTATAGCTCAGTTGGTAGAGCGCTTGAATGGCATTCAAGAGGTCAGCGGTTCGAATCCGCTTAGCTCCACTTCGCTTCACAGCGAGAGGTTCACGGGATAGCGACGGACGCTAAGGCAGCCGTAGCGTGCCTCGCGTTCGACCGCCGCGCCCTTGAGAAGGGAGGCGTCCTGAGCATCCCGGTGCTCGACGTGCGGTACGACCGCATCCTCACGTCGAACGGGTACACAGGAGAAGAGATCGACGCCGTGGTCGCTTACCTCCCACAGGTGGACGCGCTGTGCTGGTTCGGCCCCGAGGTCTTCGCGGGGAGGTCCGCCCTGACGGTCCGGCTCGCCCCCTCGGCGAACGGGCAGCAGAAAGGCGTCCGGTACTGGTACTACGGCGACTTCCGCTGGTGAGAGGGCAGCCCATCCCGCGTGGGCCTTCGCCGTCCGGCCGCGCCGCCCGGGTGGCTTCGCACTGGTGCCTTCATAATCTGTGGGCGCATCGGTTATGTCGGCATTCCGTGGGGGCGGAGCGGCTCAGGGCTCCGGCGTTAATGTGGTCTTCCTCTGGCCTTCGCCTTCCCTTCGCACTAACTTGAACTGTTTGGCTATGCCGGACGGACACGACCGGCGCGGGCCCCCGCGCACGCCGTCCGGCCGCAACCTCAACCCTAGCCCCCCGGCACCATGCGATTTGCCCCTCTCAGCGCTCCGGCCCTCCGCTGGAGCCTCGCCCTCGTCTTCGCGGCGTCACTTTCGCTGAGCGCACAGGCTCAGCGCCTGCAGGCCCCGCCTAGCCACCAGGATCTCGCCCCCGACACCCAGTTCCAGACCGCCAGCGGCGCGTGGCAGCCGGGCGTCCGCTGCGCCGTGCCCGACGCGACTCCCGAGGAGATGGCGGCGGTGCGGGCCGAGGTCGACGCGTTCCTCGCCCAGCAGGGCGGCACCATCGAGGCCGGCGGCACCGTCACCATCCCCGTCGCCTTCCACGTCGTCAACTCCGGCACGACCGTCGGACAGGGGAACATCACGGACCAGATGATCAACGACCAGATCGAGGTCCTCAACGAGGCCTACGACGGCACCACCGGCGGCCACAACACGACCTTCCGGTTCGAGCTCGACGTCGTCACGCGGACGACGAACGCCTCGTGGTTCTCCGGCTGCGCCAACGGCGGCACCGAGGCCACGATGAAGCAGACGCTGAGCCACAGCCCGGCCACCCACCTCAACATCTACACGTGCAACCCCTCCGGCGGCCTCCTCGGCTGGGCCACGTTCCCGTGGATGTACCCCGAGAACCACTACATGCACGGCATCGTCATCCTCCACTCCTCGGTGCCGGGCGGGAGCGCGTTCCCCTACAACCAGGGCGACACCGCCACCCACGAGGTCGGCCACTACCTCGGCCTCTACCACACCTTCCAGGGCGGCTGCGCGGGCGGCGACACCCCGCCCGGCTGCGAGAGCGGCGGCGACCAGGTCTGCGACACCGCCGCCGAGTCCAGCCCCGCCTTTGGGTGCCCCGCCGGCCGGAACACCTGCGGCACCGGCGGGCCCGACCCCATCGATAACTTCATGGACTACACCGACGACGCGTGCATGCACCTGTTCACGGCGGGGCAGTCCACGCGGATGGACCAGCTGGTCGCCACGTACCGGCCGACGATCTGGGCGGGCGGCAGCGGCGGCTGCGACATCGAGCTCGTGTCGGCGGACCTCTCCTACGACGCGGGCACGCGCCGGCTCACCATCAACGTCACCGTCCGCAACAACGGGGCCTCCGCCAACGGCGCCCGCCTCGAGCTCGACTACAACCGGAACGGCGGCGCGCCCCAGGGCACCAAGGTCCTCGGCTCCGGCACCCTCCCCGCCGGCGCCCAGGTCTCCCGGACGATCACTGTCCCCGTTCCTGGCGCCGCCCCCGCCGGCAACTACAACTTCACGCTCCGCCTCGTCGACCCGGGCTCGGGCACCGACTGCGACGAGTACGCCGAGACGATCTCGATCTCGGCGCCGCGGCTCGGCGGTGAGGCCGTGAGCGGCGAGCTCTTCGACGTCGAGGCCATCGACTTCTCCGTCGCGGCGGCCGCGTCCGCCCCGGCGACGGCGCCGACGGTCTCGCCGAACCCGTTCACGCGCCAGACCGCCATCCGCTACGAGGTCACGGCCACGGCCGACGTCCGCCTCGCCGTCTACGACGTGCTCGGCCGCGAGGTCGCCGTGCTCGTGGACGCCCGTCAGGACGCCGGCACCCACGCCGCGACGTTCGACGCGAGCGGGCTCTCGGCCGGGACGTACATCTACCGCCTCGTCGTCGGCAACGACGTGGAGACGGGCCGGATGACGCTCGCGTTCTGAGCGACCAGAGACGGCCGTCCCGAACGGCCACCCTTCCGGCGCGCCCGGGCCCCGCGAGGGACCCGGGCGCGCCGCATTCGGGCAGGCCCGGCGAGGAGGCTCCGGCCCGAGCTCTACGCCCTTATTTTTCCGCGAGTCACATCATCCGTGCTAGCCATGCCTGCTTCCTTCCGATGGGGCGCCGCCCTCGTGCTGGCGATGCTGGCGATGCCCGCACCGGCGCAGCACCTCCCCACCGTCCCCCCGCCCGGCTTCCCTACGCGCTGCGCCGTGCCCGACGCGACTCCCGAGGAGATGGCGGCGGTGCGGGCCGAGGTCGACGCGTTCCTCGCCCAGCAGGGCGGCACCGTCGAGGCCGGCGGCACCGTCACCATCCCCGTCGCCTTCCACGTCGTCCGAGCCGACACGACCGTCGGGCAGGGCGACGTCCCCGATCAGTGGATCGAGGACCAGATCGCGGTCCTCAACGAGGCCTTCGGCGGCACCACCGGCGGCGACAGCACGAGCTTCCAGTTCACGCTCGAAAGCGTGGATCGGACGACGAACGCGGCGTGGTACACCGGCTGCTTCGGCACGTTCGAGGACGCGATGAAGCAGGCGCTCGCCGTCAGCCCCGAGACCACCCTCAACCTCTACACGTGCCGCCCCTCCGGCGGCGTCCTCGGCACCGCCGTCTTCCCGTGGAGCTACCCCGAGGACGACTACCGCCACGGTGTCATCGTCCTCGACCAGACCCTGCCGGGCGGCAACGCCGCGCCTTTCAACGAGGGCGACGTCGCCGTCCACGAGGTGGGCCACTACCTCGGCCTCCTCCACACCTTCGGCGGGTGCGCCGACGACGAGCCGCCCGGCTGCGAGGTCACCGGCGACCAGGTCTGCGACACGCCCTCCGCGAGCGCCATCCCCATCGGCTGCCCGGCCGGCGGCCTCGACAGCTGCCCCGGCGGCGGCCCCGACCCCATCCACAACTTCATGCACGCCACCGACGACGCGTGCATGTACGCGTTCACGGCGGGGCAGTCGGATCGGATGGACCTGATCGTCGCCACGTACCGGCCGGCGCTCCTCCTCGGCGGCGGCTGCGCGCAGACGCTCACGGCGACGCTCGACGACGACACCCCCGCCCCGGGGCAGACCGTCACCTTCACCGTGACGGTCACGAACGACGCCGCCAGCCCGGCCCAGCTCGACCTCTGGCTCGACGCCAGCGGCCCTGCCAGCCGCACGATCCGCCTCGGGAGCGGCACGCTCCCGGCCGGCGGCACCGTCACCCGCGACGTCCGCCTCCGCATCCCGGACGGCGCCCCGAGCGGCGCCTACACGCTCGACCTCCACATCGGCGACTTCGCCACGCTCGACGTCTGCGACACCGCCTCGTTCGACGTGGCGATCTCGGCGCCCGCCGTCGGCGCGGGAGCGAGCGAGTGACCTCCTCGTACAGGCGCGCGGCTCAGCGGCCCTTCCGCCCCGCCCGCAGCATCTCGACGGCCTGCCCGACCCGCCGCGCCCGCGTCTCGGCGCGCTTCGCCTCCTCGATCCACTGCACGTACTCGCGGCGGTGGGTGTAGGCGAGGCCGTCGAAGAACGCCCGCGCCTCGGGTGCCGCGTCGAGCGCGGCGGCGAGGTCCTCGGGCACCGCCACCTCGCGCGGCGCCTCGTCCGCCTCGACCGTCACCGCCACCGCGTCGCCGGGCCCCTTCCCGATCCGCTCGCGGATGGCCTTGAGCACGATGAGGATGTGGTGCGGGCCGCCCATGCGGACGAGCGTGCCGCGGTAGGGCTCGTCGTCGAAGGTGGCCCGCACCTTCGGGCGCTTCGCGCCGAAAGCCTTCTCCACGTCGAACGGGACGGTGACGAAGGCGCCGCCGTTGCCGGCGTCCTCGATGGGGGCGGTGAAGCGGTGGGTCATGGGCTCCGGGGAGGACGGGGGCCACAGTTTACGACCCGCACCGCAC
>DATGQT010000013.1:0-11267 GCA_035304085.1 Rubricoccaceae bacterium | reverse complement strand
ACGGCCGTGCAGAGGAGGATGAGGAGCCGCTGCCGGTAGACGAAGTCCAGCGTGCCCTCCAGCTTCCGACGCCCCTCCCCCGCGGTGGCCGCAGGGTACGGCGCCATGGCGTACGCGTCGGCAGGGCTTGGGGGGTGAGGGGGGGGCGTTGTTTGTTCCGTCATTGCGAACACGACGTGGACAGGCCTGCAGGTAGCCTACCGCACGGGGCTATGGGTCTACGGCACGCACGCTGCCCCCGCGCGCTTCGGCAGGGATCAGCACGGGGGAGGAGTGGGACGTCGTTGAGGGGATGGGCGCTGAACGCCAGGCATCACGTGAGCCGGCCTGAGCGAGAGAGCCGGGGGATCGGGGCGCCCTCCTCCGTTACCGGTGGACTCGTGCAGCCGGAGGGGCCGCGTGACATCCGATCTCGGAGGCCCGCAACCCCGGTACAATGCAAAGCATCGGGCGATGAACGTAACGCGCCGCCTCAGCGGCGCTGTTCATCTCATGACCTGCCGCCCGTGCTCTTTTGGCGCAATCGCGGAGTGCCCCGGCGCAGGAGCCACGCGGCACCCGGCCCACACGGCCAACGGGCTCCCGGAACGCTTCCACGGGCTCCCGCTACGGAACGTTGCCGGCGGCCGCAAGCGCGGGGCACCCACGTGTGGACCTCCTGAGCGCTCCCGGAGGCCCGAGTCGGGGCTGGACCCCGACCAGCCTTCGGCGGACTTCCGGCCGCCCGCGGCCCCGGCGCGCAGACGAGCCCGCTACCGGAGCAGCGTGAAGCGGCGGCTCTCGGCGAAGTGCTCGCCCCTGATGAGGACGAGGTAGGACCCGCTGGCCAGCCCGTTGGCCTCGACCGTGAAACGGTGGACCGCCCCTTCCTCGAGGCGCCCGTCGCTCAGGCGCCTCACGGAACGGCCGAGCACGTCGAAGACCGTCGCCGTCACGCGCTGCGTCTGCGCGACTTCGAGCGTGAACGAGGCCGCGGACGCGAACGGGTTCGGGTACACCTCGCTGAGCCGGAAGCCCCCCGGCAGGCCCTGCTCTCCTGCGGTCGGGTTGCCGCCCGCGAGCTCGCTGACGAAGTAGATGGCGTCGGGGTAGTACTCCGCCCCCGTTCCCGGCGGCGCCGACAGCACGAGCTCGAACGACACCTCGAGCGCGACCTCCTCCGCCCCACGGACGGCGCGGAGTTCGAACGCCTCCCCTTCGGCCAGCCCCTCCTGCCCCGGTGTCACCACGTCGTCGCCCCACAGCGTGAGGGCGGCGCCCCCTTCCTCCAGCCACTCCGTCTCCCCGACGCAACCGCCGTCGTCGCCGTAGGCGCGGAGGACGTCGCCCGCGGCCAGGGGGGTGCCCGGCGCAACCGCGCTCTCCGGGACCACGACGGTGGCATCCTCGCCCGTCACCGCGGGGCACGGGCCCACCTGGGCGAAGGCGGGTGCGGCCGGGCACGCCGCCCCCGCGACCAGACACGCGGCGAGGGCGGCGGTGCGCCCTCCGAAAGTGCTCACTCCTCTCTCGATGACGCTCATCCTGGTCCTCCAGTGACGTCCAGTAACGGGTGTTCAGGTACGGGTGGAGCAGCACGAGGCGCCGACGCACCCCGCCATCCTCCCCGCCAAACGGGTGGCGGGAAACTATTCGGGGGATCGTGAGGCGGGCTGACGCCGATAACGGCCCGCTGGCTCAGTGGCCGCCTCCGTAATGGCGGCATTCCCGTCAAGCGAGGTGAAGGGTGACGGCGTTACCCGTTGATCGTTAGGCCCATTCCACGCCCCGCGAGCGTGCGGTGGGCGCTAGCGCAGGGGGCGTCAGACGACCACGAGAAGAATTGACGAAGCCCGATACGCCACGCGAGGACGCCCGCAGGCCCACCCCTGCTGCTCTCCTCCTGCCGGCCCCCGCCCCACCGATCACGCCTGACCGATCACGCCTGACCGATCACGCCCCGCCATTCACGCCCGACCGATCACGCCCGGCGGGGAAAGCCCTCTGCGGCCCGCGCCCGTCACGCGCGCGGTGTGGGTCCCCCAGACGGGCGACGGAGGACGAGGCGGAGCAGGCGCTCGTCCGCCCGGCCGACCAGCGAGGGCAATCAGCGGGAGGAGATGGCCTGTGGGACGCGGCTGGTCCAGCCCGGCCGCTCCTCCAGCTTCACGTCGCACAGCACGCCCCCCTCGAACAGCCGAACGAGTGCCTCGATCAGGCCGATCCAGCCTTGGACCTCGCGCAGCCTCCCCTGCAGCACGCGGATCACCTCGTGCACGGTCCGCGGGCGCTCGAAGGCGTCGAGCAGGCGGAGCGCGTAGGCGCCGCCGTTGACGGCCTGCTCCTGATGCCCTCCCAGGGATACGCGCGTGCGGCCCCCCGTGAGTTCGACGACGACCCTCGGGGCGCGCTGCAGCACGGTGCCGGCCCGGAGCGCCGGCTGCGGGGCGTCCCGATGATCCCCTTCCCCCGCCCTGTCGGCGGAGATGACGAGGAACAGCTCCGAGTGGTCGCCCCGTCGTGCTCCCCCCCTCGCCGCCTCCGAAGCCCGCACGATCAGCTGCTCGCGCTCCAGCATCTCCATGAGGCCTTCGAGCTCGGGCTGGCCCCGCTCGCCGCCCCCGGGTTGATCCCCGTTCGGTGCGGCCGCGGCCACGTCGAGCTCGCAGCCCGTCTCCAGGAGCTCGCGGATCCGCTCGGGGAGGCCCGGTAACCGGTACGACCGGCCGGTACGGAGGTGGTACGCGGCGAGGTCGTTGCCGAAGCGCGCGGTGAGAACGCTAGGGTCTGCTCTCCAGATCGTGGAGGTCGCAGCCGGGGGCTGCGGTGGCGGCTCAAGTGGCATCGAAGGTCGAGCGGCTCGGTGGTGGTTCGATCGCCTCGGCTACGAGGTTGAGGACGCCCCACGATAACGAACCGGCCCGGTCCTCCACGCCGACTCCCGGCGCAACTTCTCTGATCCCACTAAGTCTTTGGCTCACTATGGGGGCTATGTGTTATGCCCCGCTGTAGGGGCGGAGAGCCCCTCCCGAGGCCGCGGACGCGCCGCGCGCGCGGCGAGGGCAGGGCTTCCTAACCACCCGGCACCCCTCCCTCTCCTCCAATTCTTCAAGCGCAGACGATCCTTCAAGGAAGGACGCGTCCGGCGGGTGGCCCCGGCCGGAGCGCGCCCTCCGGCGAGGACGGCCGGGGGACCGGCCCTGAGCCTGGGACCGGCTCCCCGCCCCGAAGGCGCCGCCTCCCACTGCGCCCGGCGCGGACCCCTGCTTGCGCCCCGGCCGAGACCCCGGCCGGCGTCACGACCGCTCGGCGTTCACGACCGCTCGGCGTTCACGACCGCTCGGCGTCGCCCGTGCGGTTCTGGGCGTCGGTCCAGCGCACGGCGAACAGGAGCAGCTCGTTCACCGTGTCGAACTCGAGCTTCTCCTTGGCGTTGCGCCGGTGGGTCTCCACGGTCTTGCGGCTGAGGTGGAGCCGCTCGGCGATGTTCTCGACGCTGTTCCCTTCGCCGAGGAGCTGGAGCACCGCGATCTCCCGGTCCGTGAGGAGGTCCGTCGGGGAGGAGGGCTTCGTGGAGCGCCGGAGCGCCGCCCGGGTCACGATGCGCGAGGCCATCCTGCGGCTGAGGTAGATCTCGCCGCGGGCCGCGCAGCGGATCGCCTCGAGCACCTCCTGCACCGGCTCCTGCTTCATCACGTAGCCGAGCGCGCCGGCGCGGACCGCCCGCTCCGCGTAGACCTGCTCGTCGTAGACGGAGAACACCACCACCCGCAGCGACGGGTACCGGGCCATGAGGTTCGCGATGAGGTCGAGGCCGTGGACGTCCGGGAGCGCGATGTCGACGACGGCGACGTCCGGGTGGAACTGCTCGACGGCCCGGAACACCTGCTCGCTCGACTTCGCTTCGGCGCACAGGGCCAGGTCGTTGCTGTCCGCGATCACGGCGGCTAAGGCGTCTCGGATGGCGGGGTGGTCGTCCACGACCAGCACCCGCGTGCGGGTGGTGAGCTTCGACGTGGAGGTCATGGCCGTACGGGGGTGATCGTCTTTCACGGGGGGCATCCTTTACGAGAGAGGGTGTCCTGCTTGACGAGAGGGGGTGTCCTGGACGGGTCCGCGACGGCGAGGCCGGCTCGCCGTGGGTCCCAGATCCCGTCACTCCCTGCGCATGTGCCCTGATGAACCCGCGGGCACGGCGCGGAGACGGACCGGGAGGCTCTTGGGTAGGAAAGGAGCGTGTGGCCGCAGGATCGGCAGGTGTAGGTGGGGCTCGGATGGGGGTCTTGTGAGCCGTACGGTTATCGGCCGGGGGATGATACCCTTAGGGCATCCGAGGCTTTGGCTCAGCTTTATCTCCACCGGTGCGCCATAAACTGAGTCTCGGCGACGAGACGGCTCCGGGGCGGCCACGCGGAACCACGGGCTCCATCAGAGCGGGACGGCCGCCGTCGCCCGGGTCCCCGCACCGGGCGCGGAGTCGAGCTCGAGTCGCCCCCCGATGAGGCGGAGGCGCCTCCGGAGTTGCGGGAGGCCGTAGCCGCCGCCCGGCCGCCCCCGCACGGCGGCCCCGGCGTCGAACCCCTTCCCGTCGTCCTCCACCACGACGAGGAGCCGGCCCGCCTCCCGGCGGACCGCCACCCGCGCCCGCTCGACGCCGGCGTGCTTGACGACGTTGAACAGGAACTCGCGGGCGGCCTCGAACAGCAGCACCCGCCGCTCCTCGTCGAAGACCGGCAGGGGCCGCTCGTAGCGGACCCCCACCTGCACCCCGTACCGATCCCCGACGTAGTCGGCCAGCCAGTCCAGGGCCGCCGCGAGGTCGTCGCTCTCGTAGATGGGAGGCGCCAGGCTCACGACGAGGGTGCGCGTCAGGGCGCTGGCTTGCTCCACCAGGTCGCGTATGACGCGCCCGTGCACCTCCATCGAGGCGCCGGCCGACACCGCGTCGAGGCGGATCTTCAGGGCGTAGAGGAGCTGCTGGAAGTCGTCGTGCAGGATCCGCGCGATGCGGTCCCGCTCGTGCCGCTCGGCCAGGTTGAGTTCCCTGCTGAGGCGACGGATCTCGCGGGCCTGCCGCTTCACTACGCGCTCGAGGTCCACGGTGGCCCCGCGCCCTTCGCCGTAGGCGGCGGTGCCGTTCCTCGTGGGGAGGGGGGCCGGGGCTCCGTCGGGGGCGAAGCCGCCCGTGCTGGCGGCCGGCCCAACCTCGGCCGGCGCGGCGTGTCTACGTGGTCTTCCCATTGCAATTCCCGCTCGGAATAGAGCCGCTTGATCTGAACTCTCGGCCGCCGCCGCGCTCGCCGCGGTGCGGCCCCGAATCTCCGCCGCCCCCCGCAAGAGCGGACGTTCGTCTCGCAACGCTGCTCACATACGGAAAATGACGGACGTAAGGGGCAGCGCTGCACCGGCCTGCGGTGACCGGGAGCACATTATACGTAATTCGCGCAATATCCAAACCCTACACCCGGCTCAGGCCGCTGAGTTAGCTGCGGGGTAGGGGAGGCGCGGGGGCGCCCCCCTCCCCTACCCCGCTACGTGGGGAGCCACCAGGCAACCCCCGCACCCGTCGCCGTCGACGCCCGCAACACCGGGCGCCATTGAAACCCCGGCGTACCCGGAGCCGCCGCCTGGTGGGGGACGGGCCGCTTCGTCCGGCGGCACCCGGTGCGCACCCTCAGGCGGGGGTGCGCACCCCCGCCTGAGTACGGCCCCTACAGCGCCTCACCCGCGCGGCGCCACGCTCACGCAGCCACGGGTGCGGTGGCAGGCGGGACCGCCAGGTCCTCCTCCACGAGCTTCACGACCCCCGCGAGGCCGCTCAGCCGGCGCTCCCGGAGGAGGCGGCGTACGGGGACCCTGCGCGCGAGGCGCACGCGCTGCCGGAAGAGGGCCGGGCTCTCGCCCGACGCGCCCAGGATGCGGAGCGCGAAGGCGTGGCGCACCAGCTCGACGTACGCCTCCCGCCCGGTGAGGGGCTCGATGCCCGGCTTCGCTCCCGACCCGACGTAGTCGAGGACGTACACCGCGAGGAGGGGGAGCGGCGTCGGGTCGGGGCCCCCGGCCACGGGCCGCGCGCGCTTCTCGGCCCCGGGGAGGAGGCGCGGCAGCGCCTCCGGGCGGTCGCCCAGCGCCGCCGCGGCCGCCTCCGGCCACAGCTTCAGGCTCGGGGGCCCCGGCACGACGACGGGGCCGGCCCCGTCGAGCCGGACGGCGAGGAGGTCGTCGGTCACCACGCGGTAGCCGCTCCCGTGGAAGGCCGCCGCCGTCGTCGACTTCCCCGTCCCCTTCCAGCCCACGAACGCCACGACGCCCCCGCCGACGGCGACCGCGCTGGCGTGGAGCGTGAGGGCGCCGCGCTGGTGGAGCACGAGCCCCATGCCGATGCCGGCGACGAGGTGGTCGAAGCAGCCCTCCCCCTCCGGGAGGGGGGCCGCTACGACCTCCCTGCCCCCCCGCACGAGCAGGCCGCCGATCCCCTCTACGAAGTAGTAGGCGCCGCGCTCGTCGACGCGGGCGAAGTGGGGCGCGGCCGTCCCGTCCGGCCGCGGCGGCGCGAGCGTGCCGGGGTACACACGCACGTCCGCCTTCCCCCGGCCCGCGCCGGCGGCCGGCAGGGCGGGCAGGGGGAAGGCGGAGCGGACGTGGAGGCCGTAGGCGGTGTGGTCGTACACGCTCCCGGGGCAGCCTCGGTGCTCAGGGGCTGAGCGCGTTGATCTGGACGCAGTGCGCGCGGCTCGGACCGCACGCGCGCTCGATCAAACCGGGGCCGCCCGGCGCGCGCGTCAGCGCGCTGACGGCGCCGTAGTTCGTGAGGGTCGGGGCGACGTACGGGCGCTTCCTCGTCCCGCCGACGGGCCGTCCGCCGGGCGCCGCTGATTCGTCCGCGTGGGTCTTCCGCATGTTCATGGGGGGACCACCTGTATGCTCGGATGTGAGGGGCTCGTTTCCAAGGTAGGCCGTGGGCGAGGCCTGCGTTCTGAGCCTCCGGCCCCCGCGGGGTGCGCCTCCGGCGCAATCGCCGGCTCGAGCACGCCGTCGGCCGGCTGCTCCGCAGGCTGCTCCGCCGGCTGCTCCGCAACGGCCAGGGGCTGGAGGGGCACGTAGCGCGCGGGGGACGAGGGCCGCCCGACGACGACGGCGCCGTCGCACTCCACCCAGGCGTGGGCGAGGAGCCGGCCGTCCGGGGCCTTGGCCACGCCGATGCGGAGGACGGACGCGGCCCCGCTGCGGCGGAGCAGGCCGTCGGCCACGAGCGCCTGCGCCAGGCAGGGCCGGTCCCCGAGCACCCGCCGGCCCGCCGCGCGCACGGCCCACGCGACCCGGCGCCGGTAGGCGGCTGCGTCCCCGCGGCGCGGGCGCCCGCGCCGCGGGCGAGCGTAGAGGCGCCGCGCCGTGGAGAACGGCAGGAGGGCGAGGGCGCAGCGCGCCACCAGGAGCCGGAGGGCCACGCCGGCGAGGGCGCGCCGATCCGCGGCGGGCAGCGACGCGAGCTTACGGAGCGGTTCCATCGGCCCCGACGCCCCCCGTCACGATCAGCCCCGCCTCCCGCATCTCCGCGAGGAAGCGGAGGAGGTCCCCCGCCAGCTCCTCCCGCTCGGCGTCGTACTCCTGGAGCATCGCGTCGACGAGCGCCCGGACCGGGCGGGGCCGGCGGGCCAGCTCGAAGGCGCGCGTGCCCACCTCGTTGAGCCCGAAGTACGCCCCCCGGTGCAACGAGAGGACCACGGCCTCCCCGTCGAGGTCGGCCACCATGAGGTCGTCCGCCACCGTGATTACGGTGTCCACCGTGATCTTCCCGTCGTGCATGGTTCGTTGCGGTCGTGGGGCGCCTGCGCTCAGGGGAGCGCCGCGGCGGGGGCGGCCTGGACGTCGTGCCCGTTCGAGTGCCGCCGCTCGGAGGGGGGGGCCCCCCCGCCCAGGAGGATGATCTTGTCGCGGTCGTGCCGCACGTGCTTGAGCGCGTTCCGCGTGTCGACGATCGCCCGCGCGTGCTCGGCGATGAAGTCGTAGGCGAACGCGGAGTGGTCGGTGGCGACGACGACGACGTCGTAGCGCGCCAGCGCCTCCTCGGTGAGCGGGACCGACTCGAGCTCGAGCGCCTCCGCGCCGTCGGTGTCGACCCGGAGGCGCGGCACGTAGGGGTCGGAGTAGGCCACCTCGCCGACGCCGCGCTCGTGGAGCAGCCCCATGAGGCGGAGCGACGGGGAGTGGCGGACGTCGTCGACGTCGCGCTTGAACGCGGCCCCGAGCACGAGCACGCGCGCGTCGCGGAGGCGCACGCCCTCCTGCGCGATGGCGCGGACGACGGTCTCCGTCACGTAGAACGGCATCCCCTCGTTGACCTGCGCCGAGAGCGTGATGAACGACGTCTCGAAGTCGTACCGCCGCGCCACCCACGAGAGGTAGTACGGGTCGATGGGGATGCAGTGGCCGCCGAGGCCGGGGCCGGGGAAGAACGGCATGAACCCGAACGGCTTGGTGGCCGCCGCCTCGACCACCTCCCAGATCGACACGTTCCCCATCCGGTCGCACAGCCGCGCGAGCTCGTTGACGAGGGCGATGTTGACCGAGCGGTAGATGTTCTCGAGCAGCTTCTCCATCTCGGCCACCTTCGGGCTCGAGACGAAGTGGACGTGCTCGACGACCTGCCGCATCGCCAGCGCGGCGAGCTCGCCGCACGCCCGCGTGACGCCGCCGACGACGACGGGGGTGTTGGCCGTGGTGTAGACGGCGTTGCCGGGGTCGACGCGCTCGGGGCTGAAGGCGAGGAAGTAGTCGCGCCCGAGCTGGAGCCCGCGCTCGGCCGCGGCCGCGGCGAGGATCGGCTGGACGAGGCCCTCGGTGGTGTTGGGGTACGTCGTGCTCTTGAGGACGACGAGCTGGCCCGCCCGGAGGTGCTCGGCGACGGCCCGCGCCGCCGCCTCGATGTAGGAGGTGTCGGGGTCCTTGTAGACCGTGACCGGCGTGGGCACGCAGATGAAGAAGACGTCGACGTCGGCGCCGGAGGCGAAGCCGTCCTCGGCCACGAGCGTCCCCGCCTCCACCACCGCCCGCAGCGCCTCGTCCGGGACGTCGCCGATGTAGCTCTGCCCGGCGTTGAGGCGGAGCACCCGCTCCGTGCTCACGTCGATGCCGACGGTGCGGAACCCCTTCCGGGCGAACTCCACCGCGAGCGGGAGCCCGACGTAGCCGAGCCCGACGACGCCGATCGTCGCCTGCCCCGTCTCGAGCAGCCGCTGCAGCGCCACCTGCGGCCGGGACGACGGGGCGGCGTCGGCCGCCGGCCGCGCGGGCGCCGGCTCCAGGGTGGGCAGCCCGCCCTCGGCATCGAAGCCGTCGCCGGCGGGGGGGGCGGGGCCGCCCGGGGGTACGCGGCCGTTCGCGGCCGGGTCGTTGTTCTTCATCGGGGTAGTACGGGGTTGGGGAAGGGTGTGTCGGGCGAGAACCACCCGCGATACCGGGCCGTGCAGGCCCGAGTCCGGAGCGCCCTCACCTGGCCGCGTGCGAGCTACTGGCTGCGGGCGTGCTCGAAGACGATCCGCCGCACGGCACACGCGAGGTAGCGGAGGTCCGTCCGCAGCGGGTGCCGCTCGTAGGCCTCGAGGTAGCGCCGCTCCGACTCGCAGATGGCGTCGAAGCCCTCCGGGAGGTCGGCGTAGAAGGGGGGCACCAGCCCGGGCTTGTGGCGCAGCCGCAGCGCCAGGAGCTCGGGGGGGTAGAGGCTGAGGTAGTGCCGGCTGAGCGGGCGCACCCCCACGAGCTTGAGGTCCCCCCTCAGCAGGTTCACCACCATGGGGAGCTCGTCGAGCCACGTCCGCCGCATGAACCGGCCCCACGTGGTGATCCGGAAGTCGTCGTTGAACTTCCCGTTCGGCGCGAGCGCGTTCGTCGCGTAGAGGCTGGCCTGGAGGTGCTCCGCGTACGGGTGCATCGTGCGGAGCTTGTAGAAGTTGCGGGGGCGCCCCCCCTGCCCCACCCGCTCCATGCGGAAGAGGAGCCCGCTCACGGGCGGCGGCCCCTCGCTCGGGGCCCGCCGCTTCTCCGCGACGAAGTGGAGCTCGCCGTCGGCCTCCCAGTGCGCGGCGACGTCGAAGCCGCAGTAGACGAGGCGGCCGAGGACCTCCGTCTTCGAGAGCGCGTGGCCCCGCCCGCGGGAGAGCAGGCGGTAGAGCGCCCGCGTCGGCGCGAGCTTGGGGAGGACGCGGCGGTAGAGGAAGTGGAGGAGGTACCCGGGCCAGGCCCGCCAGCGCGGGCGCCCCGCGAAGTGCCGCCGCTTCACCTGCTCGCACGTCTCGACGCAGCCGGTGTAGGTGCCGCCCACCGGGAGCTTCGCGTTGACGGCGCGGAAGAGCGCGTTGAGGTCGCGGGCGTCGTTGGCCTGCCGGAGGTTCGTGATGTTCCGGGTCGGCACGTCGGGCAGCGCCTCGACGTCACGGGCCTCCGTGGCCGCCACGAAGAACGTGCGCTCCGTCTCCCGGACGCGCTCCAGCTCGGGGACGAACTCGCGCTCGGGGACGAGATCACGCGGCGAGACCGGGCCGGGCCGGCGCCGGGGGTGCGTCTGGGGTTCGGGCGCCACGTCGGTGTACTCCCCCCCCCCGTCCCCGGCAAAGCGCACTTTCTCCGCTGGCAGTTCGAGTACAGCCGTCATAGCTTATCTTTCGCTCGCTCAACGATGCGCCGGTGCTGTGGCAACACACGCGGCCTCGTAGCAGATCGGGTTGAGGTCGGCCGGGAGGGATAGGGAGTCTTCGGCGCGAAGGGGGGCCCGCGAGTGCGCCTTTGGGAGGGGCTCTAACCGGCGTCAAGATTCTATCAAGGGCATCCTAGGAACGCGGTGATCCCATAGCCGCGTCCCGTTTCATCCTGAACGCAGGCCACGGGTACACTTCTGGCGCAGGCCTTTGCGCCAGAAGCGCAGGTAGCGTTAAGGATCACTTTAGCTGACCCACCGGACCCCGGTTCGTCGCAAGGGGCACTTTTTTCGCCTCCCTTTCGCCACTCCCTAGACGCCCCCCGGCGCCCCCTCTCTCACAGGCGACCACCGCTCCCTTCTGCGCCAAAAGCATCTAGCGAGTGAGCGTTCCGGTTGCGTATCTATCGAGGGGCCTTGGCCGCCACACGTGGGCCCGCCACCATGGGCGGACGCGCCGCTGCGGTGCGAGCGTAGCGGCAGTCCCCCCGAAGCCCCCTATGTGAGGGAGTACTCCTTCACAGGAAGAGGTATCCCTCCTGGATTCCGAGCCGGGGCGACCCCGCCGTACCCCGCCGTTCGGAATCCCCCGATG
>DATGQT010000012.1:0-12964 GCA_035304085.1 Rubricoccaceae bacterium | reverse complement strand
GCCACCGCCGCCCGAAGCGCCCTCACCCCCCAGTCGCCTGCGGCGACAGCCCCCCGAGGGGGGCGGTGATCTGGAGCCCCGAACGGGATGAGCCGCGCGCTCACGCCCCCGTCAGCTTCACCGCCACGGCGTCGGCCAGCGCCGCCCCCTCGGGCGTGAGCCGGACCAGCCCCGGCTCGACGGTCAGCAACCCGGCTGCCTCCAGCGCGGCCGCCTCGGCGCGCTTGTCCACGAGCAGGTCCACCCCGTAGTCCCGCGCCAGCGCGGCCAGGTCGAGGCCGACGTCGAGGCGGCGGAGGCCGAGGAGGACGGCCTCGTCGGCCAGCGCGTCGGCGCCGAGCGTCTCGCGCTCGTCGAGCGGCAGCTCGTGCGCGTCGAGGAGGGCCTGGTAGCGGCCGAGGTGCCGCACGTTCGACCACCGGTGCGCCAGCGACCGCGTTTCCCGCCAGAACGAGTGCGCGCTCGGCCCGAAGCCGAGGTAGTTCGCGTGCCGCCAGTACGCGCTGTTGTGCCGGCTCTCGTGCCCCGGCCGCGCGTACGACGACACCTCGTAATGGGAGAACCCCCGCGCCGTCAGGTACTCGTGTGTGAAGAGGAAGCGCTCGCGGAGCGTCTCGTCGCCCTCGGGGACCACCCGGCCGAGGGCTACCTGCTTCGCCAGCGGCGTCCGCGCCTCGACCGTCAGGCTGTAGCACGAGAGGTGCGGCGCCCCGAGGCGCACCGCCCGTTCGAGGTTCGCGCCCCAGTACTCGAACGGCTGCTCCGGACGCCCGAAGATGAGGTCCACCGAGTAGTCGTCGAACACGGCCCCCACTGCCTCGACGGCCCGCTCGGCCGTCGCCGCGTCGTGCGCCCGGTTCATGAAGGCGAGGTCCTCGTCGAAGAACGACTGCACGCCGAGGGAGAGGCGCGTGACGCCGAGGGCCTTCAGGCCGCGGAGGTACTCCGGCGCGGCGTCCTCGGGGTTCATCTCCAGCGTGACCTCCGCCAGCGCGCTCGTGTCGAAGTGCTTCTCCACCGCCGCCACGACGCGCGCAACGTCCTCCAGCGGGAGGAGCGACGGCGTGCCCCCGCCGAAGTAGAGCGTCTCGACCGGCTCCCTACCGCCGAACTCCCGCCCGTACGCCTCGATCTCCGTCTCCAGCGCGCGGACGAACGCGCCCGTGTCGCGCCGCGTCGTCACGAAGTAGAAGTCGCAGTACGAGCAGCGCTGGACGCAGAAGGGGACGTGGACGTAGAGGCTAGCCAAGGGAATGCAGGGGCCGCGGTTGTCATCCTGAGGGAGCGAAGCGAACGAAGGATCTACGCCCGCGGCGCCACGGAGTTGGTCGGGGCAAGATCCTTCGCTGCGCTCAGGATGACAAGGGCGATGGGGGCGGGGTGGCCGAGGCCCTCTTCAGCCCTCCATCCTCTATCTTCGCCCCGGCGCGCGTCCCCCCGCACATGCTCGACTTCCACCACCTCGCCGGCCAGCTCCACGACTTCTCGGCCTACCGCCGCGACGAGGACCGCCGCCACACCGGCCGCCTCGTCGCCGCCCTCGACGCCCTCACGGCGTGCAGCACCGGCTGGGAGGCCCTCCGCGAGGCCGTCCTCCAGGAAGCCGCCGAGGCCGGCCGCCGCCACACCCCCCTCCGCGCCGTCCCCCACGCCGCCCCGGACGGCAGCCACGCATGCCCCCCGCGCCCCACCCCCATCACCGTCGTCGCCACCGACGGCTCGCAGATCTACCCGGACCGCCACGTCGAGCCCGCCTGCTACCTCCTCAACGTCAGCCGCGTCGCCTTCCACTACGGCACCGACGAGCCGCCCGTCCTCCAGGCCGTCCCCCAGCTCCGCTACCGCGCCCGCGACCTCGAAGACCTCGCCGCCGAGGGCGACGACGCCCGGTTCGACGTCACCGTCGAGGTCGTCTCCGCCCTCCGCGACGAGCTCGAGCTCCACACGCTCTACGACACCGCCGCCGCCGAGCGCCGCGCGGGCCGCCCCCTCGTCGCCCTCGCCGACGGCACGCTCATCCGGTGGATGCTCCGCGGCATGAAGAACCGCGCCCTCGAGGACCGCCTCGTCGCCCGCTACCTCGACGCCCTCGACCGCTTCCGCGCCGACGGCCTCCCCGTCGCCTCCTACGTCTCCTTCCCCGCCAACGCCGAGGTCGTCCACCTCCTCCGCTTCTGGCGCGGCGAGGACGACGCCGACCCGCCCGAGGACACCCTCCGCGGCCTCCTCGACCGCCACCTCTTCGAGCGCGCCCTCGCCCCCGGCGAGCGCTCCGCCGTCTTCGCCTCCGCCTCCCGCATCCTCGACGACTACCGCGAGCACCGCATCGTCTACTTCTACGTCCGCGCCGGCCGCGAGGTGGGCCGCGTCGAGATGCCCGCGTGGGTGGCCGCGCAGCCCGGCTGGGTGGACACGATCCACGCCGTCGTCCTCGACGAGGTCGAGAAGGGGGGAGGCTACCCGATGATCCTCTCCGAGGCCCACGAGCGCGCCGTCGTCCGCGCCCCGGAGCGCGACCTGTTCTACCGCATCCTCGAGCGGCAGATGCACGCCGCCGGCCTCCCCGTCGCCCTCGGCTCCGGCAAGGCCGCCTCGAAGCGCGTGCCGCGGATCTAGGCTGCGGGCTGGACAAAGCCCTCCCCCTCATGGCATCCCGGAAAGCGCAGCTAGAAGCGCTCCACGCGCAGATCCGCGTCTGCACGCTCTGCCCCCTCTGCGCCTCTCGCACCCACGCCGTCCCCGGCGACGGCCGGCCCGGCGCCCGGGCGCTTCTCGTGGGGGAGGGGCCCGGCGAGGACGAGGACGCCAGCGGCCACCCCTTCGTCGGCTCGGCCGGGCGGTACCTCGACCACGTCCTCGCCAAGGTCGGCCTCGACCGCGCCGACCTCTTCATCACGAACGTCGTGAAGTGCCGGCCGCCGAAGAACCGGAAGCCGAAGCCGGCGGAGGCCCGCACCTGCGTCTCGACCTACCTCGACCGGCAGATCGCGCTCGTCCGCCCGAAGGTGGTCTTCCTCCTCGGCGCCACGGCGGCGAAGTACGTCCTCGAAGGCTACACGAGCCTGGAGGCCGCGCGCGGGAAGACGATCCGGCGGGGCGACCTCCGCTACCTCGTCACCTACCACCCGGCGTCGCGGTTCTACCGCGAGGAGCTCGGGGCGCTGATCGAGGCCGACTTCGCGCGGCTGAAGCGTGTGCTCGCGCGGCTCTGACGAGGATCACCCGTCGGGTCCCGGCTCAGGGCGCCTCCGTGCGGAGGTCGTCGAGGCGGCGGCGGGCGGCGGCGAGGGCGCAGGCGCGGCGGCCGAGTCCGGTCCACGGGTCCTCCTTCTGCGCGAGGCGCCGGAAGACGTTCTTGATCGTGTAGCGGCCGGCGTG
The DNA here is from genome assembly GCA_035304085.1 of Rubricoccaceae bacterium. GTDB lineage: Bacteria > Bacteroidota > Rhodothermia > Rhodothermales > Rubricoccaceae > DATGQT01. The sequence continues at coordinate 9,586 of DATGQT010000012.1, read as the reverse complement.
CAGCTTCGGGTCCTTCAGCTCGTCCCAGTCCAGCGGCGTGGCGACGGGGGCCCCCGGGCGGGCGCGGACGGCGTAGGGCGCCACGGCCGTGTGGGCGTACGTGTTCCGCATGACGTCGAGGAACACGCGGTCGCCCCGCTTCGCCTTCCGCTGCTCGGTCGTCAGCAGGTCCGGGTGGCGGCCGGCCAGCACGCCGGCCGCCTCGCGGGCGAAGTCGCGGACGGCCTCGAAGTCGGCGCTGCGGTCGAGGGGGACGACGACGTGGAGGCCGCTGGAGCCCGTCGTCATGAGGAAGGCGGGGAGGTCGAGCTCGTCGAGGAGCGCCCGCGCGGCGCGGGCGGCCTGGCGGACGGGCTCGAAGTCGTCGCCGGGCGGGTCGAGGTCGAAGATGAGGCGGTCGGGGTGGCGGGGGCGGTCCACGCGGCTCAGCCACGCGTGCAGCGTGACGACGCCCTGGTTGGCGAGGTAGACGAGCGTCGCCGCGTTGTCGGCGACGACGTGGGTGATCGTCCCCCCCTCCTTCTCGACGGTCGCCCGCGCGACCCACGCCGGGTAGTGGTCCGCCGCGTGCTGCTGGACGAAGCCCGGTCGCCCGATCCCCTCGGGGTAGCGGTTCAGCGTGAGCGGCCGGCCCTCGAGGTGGGGCAGCATCCGGTCGGCGATGCGGCGGTAGTAGTCCACGAGGTCCCCCTTCGTGATCCCGCTCTCGGGGAAGAGCACGCGGCCCGCGTTCGTCACCTCGACCGTGTGCCGGCCCACCCGCACCGACCGGGCCTTGCCCGTCGCCCGCTTCGCCGCCGGCTTCTTTCGGGAAACTGGCGCTTTCGTACGGCCCGTGTGTGGCCTGCGCTCGGGGGCCGGGGCGGGCTCGCCGCGGACCTCCTCGATGGTGCGGCCGCTGAGGACGGAGGCGGGTTCCTCGACCGTCACGTCGCGCTCGGGGTCGGCCTCGTCGTCGTTCTGCTTGATGAGGAGCCAGCCGTCGCGGCCCTTCATCTGGACGAGGGTGTAGCCGCCGCGGAGCTTCTCCCCGTCGAGCCACACCTCGGCCTTCCCCTCGTCGAGGGCCTCCTGCATCGAGCGGCCCTCGTCCTCGCGGAGGTTCCGGTAGGTCCCCCGGTCCCACACGACGACGGCGCCGGCGCCGTAGCCCGACGGGATGACGCCCTCGAAGCCGGCGTAGGCGAGGGGGTGGTCCTCCGTCGGCACGGCGAGCCGCTTCTCCGCGGGGTCGGTGGAGGGCCCCTTCCGCACGGCCCACGACTTCAGCACGCCGTCGACCTCGAGGCGGAAGTCGTAGTGGAGGGTGCTGGCGTCGTGCTTCTGGACGACGAAGATGGGGGCCGCTTCCTCGGCGCGGGGCGGCGCGTCGGCGCGGGGCTCAGGGGTCGCCTGGAAGTCGCGCCTGGCGCGGTAGCCCGCGAGGGGGTCCTGCTTCTTCGCCATGGTCGTCGTTCGGTGGAGGGGCAGGGGCGGAGAGGGACCCTCCTCGAACCGGATCGGGGGCCGGAGGTTGCAGCCCGGCCTTCGTAGGAGGGGGTCGTTGGCAGGGTACCGGCAGAGTAGTTTCCGGGCACGCTACTCCCACCCGCCCCGATGGCCCCGCAGCCCGCAGCCCCCAGCCCGCCGCCCGTCGCCGAAGTCATCGAGTCCAGCACGCGCCACGTCGTGGCCGAGGTGCTGCGCGGGCAGGAGGCGCCGCCGTTCGGCTCGTGGGTCGAGATCGAGGCCGCCGACGGCACCGTCCTCTACGGGCTCGTGAGCCACGCCGAGACGGGGAGCGTCGAGCCCGGGCGGCAGGCCGTCGCCCTAGGGCGCAGCCGCGACGACCTCCGCCGCGAGATGCCCCACGTCTTCGAGCTCATCCGCACGACGTTCCGCGCCGTAGTCCTCGGCTACTGGGACGGCCGGAGCCGCACGGCCGAGGGTGAGCCCCGCGTCCTCCAGACGCTCCCCCCGCGCCCGGCCGCCCTCCACGACTTCGTCCGCTGCTGCGCGCCCGACGCCGTCGCCCGCCTCGGGGCCCCCTACGACTTCCTCCGCTCGCTGGCCACCTTCCCCGACCCGGCCGTCCCCGCCGACGACCTCCTCGCCGCCGTCCTCCGCGGCCTCCGCCGCGCCCACGGCGAGGGCGACGCCGGCCGCCGCGCCGTCCTCGACGCCGGCCGCGCCCTCGCCCGCCTCCTCCACGACGACCACGAGCGCCTCCAGTCCATCCTCCGCCGGGTCTAAGGAATTCGGAGTGCGGATTTCGGAGTGCGGATTGGAGGGTGCACAAATCCGCATTCCGCAATCCCAGATCCGCCATCAGAAGATGACCCCCGCGCGGAGCGGCAGCACCACCGTCGCCTCCTCCGAGCCCACCACCAGCGACGGGTTCAGCTCGACGAACAGCGAGGTCTCGTTGAGGGGGAACGCCCACCCGAGGCCGAGGTGGATCGCCGGCCCGCCCTCGGGCTCGGTGAACCCGTCGCCGTCGCCGCTGACGATGAAGCCGCCGAAGCCGCCGAGGAGGTAGCGGACGGTCTCCCGCCGGGGGAACGAGAGGATCACCGAGAGCTGGGGGTTGAACACGTACCCGGCGTCGTCGCGCCCGCCGAGGACGAACCCGGCGAAGCCGAGGTCGCCGGCCAGCGAGACGTCGCGGTTGACGGGGACCGAGATCCGCCCGCGCACGCCGATGCCGAGGCCCTCGGGCACGACGTCCTGCCCCGGCAGCCCCCCCATCACGTCGAAGCCCGCGCCGAAGCGGGGCTGGTACGCCTGCGCGGCGGCGCCGGGGGCCGCGAGGGCGAGGAGGAGGGCGAGGGGGAGGAGGCGCCCCACGAGCGGGATCGCCGCAAGCGGCATCTTCGGCTTCGACATGGCGGGGTGAGGGGGAGGGGACGGGATAAGAGCCGCGGCACGGCGCTGCGAAGTTACGGTAGCCCCCCGCGCCCGCCGCGGCGCTCGCGAACGGCCCGGCGTACACTACCTTCCGGCGAGCACCGCTCCCTCGCCCCTCTCACCCCTACCCATTACCCCCATGACGTCCCGACTCCTCTTCCTCCTCCTCGGCGGCGCGGGCCTTCTCGCCGGCTGCGGCGGCGGCGCCACCACCGACCCCGACGGCTTCGCCCGCAAGACCGGCTCGCTCGGCTCGGGCGACGAGAGCCTCACCTCCGGCGAGTACACCGACAGCTACACGTTCGACGCCCAGGCCGGCCAGTGGATCGAGGTCGCCATGACCTCGGCCGAGTTCGACCCCTACATCATCCTCCGCCCGCCGAGCTGCGCCAACGCGAGCGGCGCCTGCCAGCAGCAGGTGGACAACGACGACTTCGGGCAGGGCACCGACGCCTTCGTGTGGCACCGCGCCGACGAGGCCGGGCGCTGGACCGTCCTCGCCACCTCCTCGACCCCCGGCGAGAACGGCGCCTACGAGCTCGCCTACCGCGCCGTCGCCGCTGGCGAGCAGCCCGCCACGCCGGGCGTCGCCCTCGGCAGCGGGCGCACCGAGCGGGGCCGCCTCGAAAGCGGCGACGGCACCCTCAACTCGGGCGAGTTCGTGGACCGCTACGGCTTCGTCGCCCGCGCCGGCGAGGCCCTCACCGTGGACCTCCGCTCGACGGCGTTCGACCCCTACGTCATCCTCCAGATGCCGGACGAGCAGCAGCTCGACAACGACGACTGGGAGGGGGCCTCCGACCACGCCCGCATCGAGCACACCCTCCCCGCCGACGGCATGTACACCGTCCTCGTCACCAGCTACGCCGTCGGCGAGACGGGCGACTACGAGCTCCAGATCACGCCCGGCGGCGGGTCCACGCCCGCCCCCGCCGGCGAGGCCGCGTCCACGGGCGCGACCGACGGGCAGGGGGGCGACCCGTTCGCCAAGTAGCCCGGCCCCGCGTCACCCTAAACCGGCGGCCCGCGCGTTTCTTCGTGCGCGGGCCGCCTCTCCTTCGCCCGCCTTCCGAATGCGCTGCCTCCTAGCCTTCGTCCTCGCGACCCTCTCCTCCTATCCGGCCGCCGGGCAGGGCAGCTACGAGGGCGAACTCGAGTCCCGCGACGAGACCCTCACCTCCGGCGAGTTCTCCGACGCGTACACCGTCGCTCTTCGGCAGGGGCAGTGGGTCGAGGTCGTCATGCGCTCGGGCGACTTCAACCCCTACCTCATCCTCCGCCCGCCGAGTTGCTCCGGGAAAGGGGGGGCGTGCGAAGGCCAGACCGACGACGACGACTTCTTCCCCGACGGCACGGCGTTCATCTGGGTCGAGGCCGACCAGGGCGGGACCTGGGAGGTCCTCGCCACCTCGTTCGCCCCCGGCGACAAGGGCAACTACACCCTCGACATCATCGTGCACCCCGACGGGGGTGGCCCGCGGACGCCCGGCGCCGCGCTCGACGCCCCCCGCACCGAAAGGGGGACGCTCGCCGCCGGCGACGGCACCCTCCGCTCCGGCGAATACACCGACCGCTACGGGTTCGTCGGCCGCGCCGGCGAGCGCGTCGTGGTGGACCTCCGCTCGACGGCGTTCGACCCGTACCTCATCCTCCAGATGCCCGGCGGCACCCAGCAGCTCGACAACGACGACTGGGAGGGCTCCACGGCCCACGCCCGCATCGAGCACACCCTCCCCGCCGACGGCGTCTACCGCGTCCTCGTCACCAGCTACGCCGTCGGTGAGACGGGCGCCTACGAGCTCCAGATCACATCTGCCGGGACGGCCCCTCCGAGCGACGATCCGTTCACCAAATAATGCCGCGGTCGCCCTAATATTGCGCCGAGCGCCCCTGCTCGCGCTCCTCCGTTGCCCCACGACGCCGAACCGAACATGTACCGCTCCGCAGCCTTTGCCCTCGTTCTCCTCGCGGCGGCCCCGGCCGCCGGCCAGGGGCACTACGAGGGCGCCCTCGAGGAGGGCGACGCGGCCCTCGCCTCGGGCGAGTTCATCGACACCTACGCCGTCGCGCTGCAGCGGGGGACGTGGGTCGAGGTCGTCATGCGCTCGGACGTGATCGACCCCTTCGTCATCCTCCGCCCCCCCGGCTGCACGGAGGGCCTCACGGCCCCCTGCGAGGGGCAGTTCCTCAACGACGACTTCTTCCCGCTCCCCCACGGCGGCTCGTTCATCTGGGTCCCCGTCGAGGACGAGGGGATGTGGGAGGTGATGGCGACCTCGTTCGCGCCGCGCGAGGTCGGCCCCTACACCCTCGACGTCATCGTCCACCCCGACGGCTCCGGGCCGCAGACGGAGGGCGTCACGCTCGACGCCCTGCGGACGACGCCGGGCACGCTCGCCGAGGGCAACGAGACCCTCAACTCCGGCGAGTACGTCCACCGCTTCCGGTTCGCCGGCCGCGAGGGCGACCGCATCATGGTGGACCTCCGCTCGAGCGACTTCGACCCCTACGTCATCCTCCAGATGCCGAACGGGCAGCAGCTCGACAACGACGACTGGGAGGGGGACCCCGGCCGCGCGCGCATCGAGTACGTCCTCCCCGTCGCCGGCGTCTACCACGTCCTCGTCACGACCGCCGCCGTCGGCGAGACGGGCGACTACACGCTCACGCTCGAGCCGCGGAGCGCCACGCTCGACGCCATGCGCACCGAGCGGGGCACGCTCGCCGAGGGCGACGGCACCCTCACCTCCGGCGAGTTCGTGGACCGCTTCACCTTCGAGGCCCGCGCCGGCGACCGCGTCGTGGTGGACCTGCTGTCGAGCGACTTCGACCCCTACGTCATCCTCCAGATGCCGGACGGCCGCCAGCTAGACAACGACGACTGGGAGGGCGCCCGCGACCGCGCGCGCATCGAGCACGTCCTCCCCGCCGACGGCCTCTACAGCGCCCTCGTGACGAGCTACGCCGTCGGCGAGACGGGCGACTACACGCTCACCATCGAGCCCCGCGGGCGCGAGGAGATCGCGGAGGTGCCCAACCGATCCGACGTGATCGGGGGGCCCGATGCCGGGGGCGACCAGCCCCTCCGCACCGGCCGCGACCGCGCCCTCCTCTTCGCCACCGACACGTACGCCGACCCCGAGATCCGCGACCTCGTCAACCCCGTCGCCGACGCCGAGGCCATCGCCGCCGAGCTCGAGGAGCGCTACGGGTTCGAGGTCGAGGTCGTCCGCAACCCCACCCGCGCCGACGTCTACGCCGCGCTCAGCCGCTACGCCGAGGGTACGGCCGGCGAGGACGACCAGCTCCTCGTGTTCTTCGCCGGCCACGGCACCTTCGTCGGCGAGGACAAGGCCGGGCGCGGGTTCCTCATCCCGAGCGACGGCCGCTCCGGCGACCGCGCCTCCTGGATCAGCTACTCCGACCTCGCCGACGAGCTCGACCTCCTCCCGGCCCACCGCGTCCTCCTCGTCCTCGACGTCTGCTTCGGCGGCTCGTTCGTCGAGCAGTACCGCGACGCGGGCGACCCGTACCAGACGGCCACGCCGGCCGACATCGTGGGCCGGTACGGCCGCTACCGGGCCCGCCTCGCCCTCACGAGCGGCGCCCGCGAGTACGTCTCCGACGGCCGCCCCGGCCAGCACTCCCCGTTCGCGTTCCACTTCCTCCGCGCCCTCCGCAGCTCCGGCGGCTACAACGCCGACGGCCTCCTCCTCTTCGACGAGGTGGTGATGTTCGCCCGGGAGGTGGACGGCCCCACGCCGCTCTCGGGCGGGTTCGGCGGGAACGAGCCGGGGAGCACGTTCTTCTTCGGCGCCCGCGACCTCCACTGAGCGCGTCCTCCGCACCGATGCTGCATCCCCGCTCCCCCCGGGGCGCCGGGCCCCGGGCCGCGGCCGTCCTCGTCCTCCTCGGCTGTGCCGGCGCCGCGTGCGGGCAGGGCCGCCACGACGGCCGCCTCGAGGCCGGCGACCGCACGCTCTCCAGCGGCGAGTTCTACGACGAGTACCCCGTCGAGCTCGACGCCGGGGAGTGGGTCGAGCTCGACCTGACGTCGTCCGACTTCGACCCCTACCTCGTGCTCGTGGCCCCCTCGGGCGCCGCCGAGCGGAACGACGACCACGCCGGCTCGCAGACCCGCTCCTACCTCCGCGTTCAGGCCCCCGAGAGCGGGAGGTGGCGCGTCTTCGTCACCTCCTACGCGCCCGGCGAGACGGGCGCCTACCGCCTCGCCGTCCACGTCGGCGACCGGCCGCGGTGCGAGGACTGCGCGGCGATGGTGCCCGCAGCCGCGCAGGACGGGGCGGAGCCGCGCTTCGAGCGTGGCCGGCTCGCGGCCGGCGACGCCACCCTCCAGAGCGGCGAGTACGTGGACGAGTACCGCGTCGAGGGCCGCGCCGGCGAGCCCCTCGTGCTCGACCTCCGCGCGACGGGCTTCGACCCCTACCTCATCCTCAAGATGCCCGACGGTGGGCAGCTAGACAACGACGACCACGAGGGCGACCGCACCCGCTCCCTGATCTCGACGACGCTCCCCGCCGACGGCACCTACCGCGTCCTCGTCACCAGCTACGCCGTCGGCGAGACGGGCACGTACGACCTCACGATCCGGGGCGGCGAGGGCGGCGGCACCTTCGCCGAGGCGGACACGCGCAGCGAGCGCGGCCGGCTCGAGGCCGGCGACGCCACCCTCCGCTCGGGCGAGTTCTACGACACCTACACCTTCGAGGGGCTCCCCGGCCAGCGCGTCCGCCTCGACCTCCGCTCCGACGCGTTCGACCCCTACCTCGTCCTCCAGCCCCCGCGCGGAGAGGCCCTCAAGAACGACGACTTCGAGGGCGACCTCACGCGGAGCCGCATCGAGCACGACGTCACCGAGCCAGGCACCTACCGCGTCTACGTCACCTCCTACCGCCCGGGGGAGGAGGGGGACTACGAGCTGGCGATGGACTTCGGCGGGCGCTTCGGCCCGAGCGAGGACGCCGACGCCTCCGGCGGCTTCGACGCCGGCGAGCTCACGCTCGACCAGTCGGTCACCGGCGCGCTCGAACCGAGCGACCGCCGCCTCGCCTCGGGCGAGTACACGGACCTCCACGTCTTCGACGGCGAGGCCGGCGAGCCCGTCCGCATCGAGCTGACCTCGACCGAGTTCGACACGTACCTCATCGTGACGACGCCCTCCGGCGAGCAGATCGACAACGACGACCACGAGGGCGACCGCACGCGGAGCGTCGTCGAGATGGTGATGCCGGAGGGCGGGCGCTACCGCGTCCAGGCCACCTCCTACGCCCCCGGCGAGACGGGCCGCTACCGCCTCCGCATCTCGCAGGCCGACGCCCTCCGGCCCGAGCCCCCCGCCTACGACCGCATCGCCGGCCTCTTCGTCGGCATCTCGGACTACGGCGGGCGCGCCGGCGACCTCGCCTACACCGCCGCCGACGCCACGCGCATCCGCGACGCGCTCGTCCGCGGCGCCGGCATGCGCCCCGAGGACGCCGTCGTCCTCACCGACCGCGCCGCCACGCGCGCCGCCTTCCGCGCGGCCGTCCAGGACCTCGCCGCGCGCACCGACGAGCGCACCCTCTTCGTGCTGTTCTTCTCCGGCCACGGCGGCCGCTACGACCGCACCGGCCCCCAGCCCGCCGACCCCGACGGCCTCGACGAGTCCATCGAGCTCTTCGACGGCGCCATCCTCGACGACGAGCTCAACGCCATCCTCGCCCCGCTGCGCGCCAGCCACCAACTCGTCGTGCTCGACGCCTGCTACAGCGGCGGGTTCGCCAAGGACCTCATCGCGCAGCCCGGCCGGATGGGGCTGTTCTCGTCCGAGGAGGACGTCGTCTCGGCCGTGGCCTCCAAGTTCGAGGCCGGCGGCTACCTCGCCCGCTTCTTCTCCGACGCCCTCACCACGCACGACGCCGACGAGGACCGCAACCGCGCGCTGACGCCGCTGGAGCTCTCCGAGTACCTCCGCGCCCGCTACGCCGGCGACGTCCGCGACGACGGCACCGAGGTCATCGTCGCCAACGAGACGCGGCCGGGCCACCAGCACCTCGTCGTCGACCGCGGCAGCCTCAGCCCGTTCTCGACGCTGTTCCTCCTCCGGTAGAAGGGGACCACGGACGACGGACCATGGACGACGGCAGGCAGCGAGCCGGTGGTCCGTGGTCCATCGTCTGTCGTCTATGGACCTTTCCCGCAACCCCCGCGCGCACGCCCCGTAGCACCCGCGTCCTTCCACCCACCGCCGCGCCCGTCATGGACTTCGCCGAATTCCTCCTCGCCGCCATCAGCATCGTCTCGGTGTTCGTGCTCTTCCCGTCCATCATCGTCAACGGGATCGTCCGTACGAAGAAGGCGAAGGCCGCCGCGAAGGCGCCCGGCGGCGCCCTCCACATGAGTGAGCTGCAACTGCTCATCGAGACGGCCGTGGACGAGGCGACGGCGCCGCTCCGCGCCCGCGTCGAGATGCTGGAGGAGGAGCGGCTGCTGGCCCCGCCGGCCCCGCGGGCGCTGGAGATGCCCGAGGAGGACGCGCACCCACTCACCGCTCGCGCCCGTCAGACGGCCTGATGCCCTCGGCCCTCCCGGAGCACGACGACGCCTTCTGGGAGGCGCTCGCCCGGCGCCCCTGGCGCCGCGTGAAGTGGCGGGCGACCGCGGACGCCCCCGAGGCCGTCTGCGTCGCCTTCGGCACGCC
>DATGQT010000011.1:0-19963 GCA_035304085.1 Rubricoccaceae bacterium | reverse complement strand
ACCTCGCTCGACTGGCAGGCCGTCGCGCACGCGGACCGCGAGGCGGTGGACGCACCGTTCGACCTCCCGCTCGGCCTCCCGGCCAGCACGTTCGCCCTCCTCGACTTCGGCGTCAACCGGACCGGCTTCCTCGGCTTTCGTCTCCGCTGCGCCACGCCCGCCCGCCTCTACGCCGCCTTCGACGAGGTCCTGACCGACGGCATGGTGGACGCGCGTCGCCTCCGCTGCCTCAACGTCCTCGACGTCCAGGTGGAGGAGGGCGAGTACGAGGTGGAGACGTTCGAGCCGTACGCGCTGCGCTACCTCGAGCTGGCCGTGCTCGACGGCGACTGCACCGTCGAGGCCGTTACGCTCCGCCGCTACGACAACCCCGAGGCACGGTGGGCCTCGTTCGAATGCAGCGACACCCGCCTCGCCACGCTCTTCGAGGCCGCCCGCGAGACGATCGCCCCCAACGCCCTCGACCTCCTCACCGACTGCCCCTCGCGCGAGCGCGCCGGCTGGCCGTGCGACAGCTTCTTCACCGCCCGCGCCGCTTACCTCCTCACCGGCAGCACGGCCGTCGAGCGGGCGTTCCTGGAGAACTACGCGCTCGCGCCGGTCCTGCCCGAGCTGCCCGCGGGGATGCTCCCGATGAACTACCCGGCCGACCACCCCAACGGCCTGTTCATCCCCAACTGGCCCCTCTGGCTCGTCCTCCAGCTCGAGGAGTACCTCGCCCGCAGCGGCGACGGCGCCCTCGTGGACGCGTTCGCGCCGAAGGCCCGCGCCCTCTTCGCCTACTTCGACCGCTTCGCCAACGCCGACGGCCTCCTCGAAGACCTCGAAAGCTGGGTCTTCGTCGAGTGGTCGAGGGCCAACGACTTCACGGCGGGCGTCAACTACCCGACGAACGCGCTCTACGCCGCCGCGCTCGACGCGGCCGGGCGGCTCTACGATGAGCCGGGGTGGCGCGAGCGGGCGGGGCACCTCCGCACGGTGATCGCCGAGCAGTCGTTCGACGGCCGCTTCTTCGTGGACCAGGCGCTGCGGGAGGACGGCGTGCTCCAGCGCACCACGCACCGCACCGAGATCGCGCAGTACTACGCGTTCTACTTCGGCGTCGCCTCACCCGAGACGCACCCCGGCCTGTGGGAGACGCTGCGGCGCGACTTCGGACCCCGCCGCGACGCGGCCACCGTGTACCCGGAGGTCCACCCGGCCGCCATGCTCAACGGCTACTTCCTGCGAATCGAGCTCCTCGGCCGCCACGGCCACGGCCGGCAGGCCCTCGACGAGGCCCTCGCCTACTTCCTCCCGATGGCCGAGGCGACGGGCACGCTCTGGGAGCACCACGCGCCCTCGGCGAGCTGCTGCCACGGCTTCGCCGCGCACGTCGCCGTCACCCTCTGCCGGCACGTCTTCGGCGTGGAGCGGGTGGACCCCCGCGCGGGGACCGTCCACCTCGGCGCGGCGGTGGACGGCTACGCGGGGCGGCTGGTGCTGCCACTGGCGGCGGGCGCCGTCGAGGTCACGCGCGACGCGGGCGGATTACGTGTGCGGAAGCACTCGGCGTAGATCGCCTCGGGGCACCTACTCTCCCTCGGGGAGGTGCAGCACGAAGAACCGTTCCGTGTCCCGCAGGCTCGCCGGCATCGCGGCGGGGTCGTGGTAGGAGCCCACGCCGGTAGGGAGCGCGTTGGTGTACACGTTGGCGTCGAACGCCCCGTCTACGGCACCCTGAGCGAGCACGCCGAAGGCCTCCGAGAACTGGATCGGCACGACGGGGTCCTGCCGGTGGTGGTGGACCTGGGTGTCGGGGAGGCGGCCGGCGAAGAGGCCGGGCGAGCGGCGGACGAGCGCCAGGCGGGCGTCCGCGTACGAGAGCGAACCGTCGCGGAGGGGGTCGAGGACGGTGTCGGCGAGATGCTGCACGCCGGGGAGGGCCAGGACGTCCGGGTTGCCGGCGACGGCCTCGGTGGCGAGCGCCCGCGCAGCGGGGTTGAAGAAGTCGGCGGGGCCGAAGTAGTCCGTGACGACGTCGACGCGGTCGTCGCGGACGGCGTGGAGGAGGGCGGCGTTGCCGCCGCGGCCGAAGCCGAGGGCGCCCACCTGCGCCGGGTCCATCGCGTCGGGGAAGAGCTCGAGGGCGGCGTTGAGGAGGCCGATGGCGTCGTCGACGTCGTAGTCCCACGGGCTGGGCTCGCCCCCGGCGGTGTAGGTGCCCGAGAGGCCGGCGGCGTCGGCCGTGAGGGTCTCGGAGCGGTAGACCGGCGCCACCTGGACCGTCTCGTCGCGGAGGACGGGGTAGAGGTCGAGGGCGGCGAGGAAGCCGGAGACGCTGAGGCCGTCGTCGCCGTCGTGGTGGACGACGACGACGGGGCGGGGCACGCGCGCGCCCACGCCGGGGATGCGGACGAGCCCGTAGTGCGTGACGTCGCCCCCGTCGGCGCCGGTCTGCGTGTGCTCGATGACGTAGACGGCGCCCGTCGAGTCCTGCATCCCCTCCGCGACGATGCGGGCGTTGCGGGCGGGGTTCTCGCGCGCGGCCCACTCCGCCTCGACGGCCGCGACCTCCTCCGCCGTGGGCGCGGCGAAGAGCGTGCGGTAGTCGATGTCGTCGGGGCCGGCGACCTCGCCGCCGCTGTCGCAGGCCGGGAGGGCGAAGAGCGCGGCGAGGAGCCAGAGGGAGAAGGGGCGCAGGGCGGGCATCGGCGGAGGCGTTGGCGGGGCGGGAAAATAGCGCACGCCGGGGGCCACTCTATTCCGCCGCTACGCCTCGTGCCGGCCGTTGCGGCGCTTGGTGAGGCAGACCTCGGAGGCGCCGTCGCGGAGGCGGAACGCGATCTCGTCCACGAGCCGGTGCATGAGGTGGAGGCCGTAGCCGTGCACGCGGTGCCCCTCCAGCATCCGCCTCAGCTCGGGTGGCCGGTAGCGCTCGGGGTCGTAGGGGTCGCCGCGGTGGCGGACGGTGACGGTGAGGGCGTCCTTGCCGAAGGCGGCCTCGACCTCGACGCGGCCGTCGGGGCGGCCGCCGTAGCCGTGCTCGATGGCGTTGGCGCACGCCTCGTCGACGGCGAGCTGGAGCGCCTGCGCCGCCTTCTCGGCGAGGCCGGCCTCCTCGGCCCAGCAGGCCACGCGCGCTCGGACCCGGGCGAGCTGGCTCGTCCGGCTGGGGATGGTGAGGCGGGGGGCGCAGCGGCGCATCGGCCTGGCGGCTAGGCGGCGGTGGAGGGGCCCTGGGTAAAACGCTCGACGGCGGCCTCTTCGGTGTCCACGATGTCGAAGAGGAGCGGGAAGCCGAGGAGGTCGAACACGTTGAACACCCGCGGCTGGAGCGCGGCGATCTTGATGTCGCCGCCGGCCTCGCGGACGGGCTCGACGAAGGCCATGAAGACGCCGAGGCCGGCCGACGAGATGTACTGGAGGTCGCGGCCGGAGACGACGAGGCGGGTGTGGCCCTCGTCGAGGCACTTCTGGAGGGCGGCCTCGAACTCGGTGGCGGTGTGGGCGTCGAGCTCGCCGGCGAGGTCGAGCACGCACACGTGCGCGCCGTCGGGCGCGGAGCCGGGGTCGGGGCCGGTACCGGCGTGGGGGCGGAACGAAACGGAGAAGCTGCTCATGTCGAGTCCGGAGTGCGGGATGTGGAGTGCGGGGCAGGGATCATTCCGAACTCCGCATTCCCAGTTCCGCACTGAGAAAGGCGGGGCGGACGGTGAAGGGGGGCTCCGCGGCGGCGGCGACGGCGGCGCGGGCGTCGTCCCCGTCGGCCACGCCGTTGGCGGGGGCGTCGCGGCCGTTCCAGCGGAGGACGACGAGGGTGAGGTCGTCGTCGTGCGGGGTGTCGCCGGTGAAGGCGCGGTGCTCGGCGAGGAGGGCGGCCAGGAGGCCGTCGGCGTCGCGGCCGCGGTGGCGGCAGAGGGCCTCGGTGAGGCGGTCGTAGCCGTACTCCTCGCCGGCGCCGTTGCGCGCCTCGACGAGGCCGTCGGAGTAGAGGGCGAAGACGTCGCCGGGGGCGAGGTGGACGACCTGCTCGTGGAGCGTCCGGCGGAACAGCGGGCCGGCGTCGAGGCCGAGGCCGAGGCCGTCGGCCCGCAGGAGCCAGTGGCCGCCGCCGCGCTCGGGCGCGCGCGCCATCACGACGGGGCAGTGCCCGGCGCGGGCGAACGTGAACGTGCCGGCCGCGGGGTCGAGGACGCCGTAGACGGCCGAGATGAAGGCGTGGCGGCCGAGGGAGCCGGCCAGCGCCTCGTTCGCCTGCGCGAGGAACGCCCCGGGCGAGCGCGTCAGCCGCGCCGTGCTCTGGAAGATCCCCTTCAGCTCGGCCATGTAGAACGCCGCCGCAGCTCCCTTCCCGGCCACGTCGGCCACGAGCACGCCGACGCACCCGCCGCCGAGCTCGACGACGTCGTAGTAGTCGCCGCACACTTCGTGGGCGGGGCGCTCGGCCACGGCGATCTCGGCGCCGGGGATCTCGGGGAGGTGCTGGGGGAGGAGCCGCTGCTGTACCTCGCGCGCCAGCGCGAGCTCCCGCGCCATCCGCTCCTTCTCGAGGGCGTCCTCGAAGAGGGCCGCGTGCGACAGCGCGAGGGCGGCCTGCCCGGCGAACGTCGCCAGCGCCCCGGCGTCCTCCTCCTCGAACCCGTCCGTGACGGCGCGCGCGGCGAAGAGGGCGCCGTGGGCCTGCCCGCCGGCCGTGAGCGGGAGCACGAGGAGGCTGCCGATGCCGTCGCCGGGGCGGGCGCGGACGCGGTGGTCGGCGGCGGCCGTCCCGAGCAGCAGCGGCTCGCGCGTCGTCGCCACCTCGGCCGTGAGCGCCTCGGCGTCGGTGAGCCGCCCGGCCGCCTCGGCCGCGATCCCCTCGGCCGCGACGATCCGCGGCGCGAGCGAGCCGCTCCGCACGTCCACCAGCGCCAGCCACGCCGCCTCGGCGATCCCCGCCGTCACCGGCGCCGAGGCGATCATGGCGAGGAGCTGGCGGCGGTCGAGGACGGAGCCGGTCAGCTCGGCCAGCGCGCGGAAGGCGCGGATCTCGCCCGAGCGCTGCTCGTAGGTGCCCGAGGTGGGGAGGTGGAACAGCAGGGACAGGAACGTGGTGCTCCCGTAGAGCACGCCGAAGGCGAGGGCGAACGAGACGAGCTCGCTCAGCGACCGGCTGAACAGCGCCGAGAGCGGGAGGCTGTCCCCCATGGCCGCCGCCGCCCCCGTCCCCGCCGACCGCTGCACGAGCACGAACGCGAGGACGACGACGAGGACGAAGGCGAGGCCGAGGGCGGCGAGCTTCCGCCGGAACGGGAGCGGCACGATCCACGCCAGCCGGAACGAGACGTAGATCATCGCGCCGACGGCGAGCACCGTGAGCACGACGGCGGGCCACGCGTTCGGGACGTCCGGCGGCGCAGCGGCGCTGGCGAGGGCGGCCAGCGTGGCGAGCACGACGAACGCCCCCCACATCCGGACGGCGCGGATCGTCCGGCGGAAGAGGACCAGCGGCCGGAGGGTGTGGAGGAGGGCGACGGCGAAGAGGGCCTCGAGGAGGGCCACGAGCGCGGCGTCCATCGCCGCGCCGAGGTCGGCCGGCAGCCCCGTCGCCGGGTCGAGGCGGGCGGCGCCGAAGACGACGGGCTGGAGGAAGAACGCGCCGAGGAGGCCGAGGGCGAACAGGAGCACCGTCCACAGCGCGCGGATGGGGTCGCTCGGGCCGCGCTCGAAGTAGGGGGCGAGGAG
This sequence comes from Rubricoccaceae bacterium, assembly GCA_035304085.1. Taxonomy (GTDB): domain Bacteria; phylum Bacteroidota; class Rhodothermia; order Rhodothermales; family Rubricoccaceae; genus DATGQT01. Next base: position 14,257 of record DATGQT010000011.1, on the reverse strand, counting down.
GGGGTAGAGCAGCAGCCCCAGCCCCACCGCGCCCACGTTGAGCGCCACCCGCGTCACCGTCGCCACCGGCGCGCCGACGACGGCGAGCCCGCCGAGCGCCAGCGTCAGCGCCAGGAACAGCGTCGCCGAGGCCGCCCACAGCAGCACGCGCCGCGCGCGGCCGCTCCGCAGGAGCGGGAGCGCCGGGGGGCGGAGCCGGAGGCGGGAGCCGAGGGTGCGAACGAGCGGCTTTCGGGACACGGGGAGGGGCCGGGCGGGCGGCAGCACCGGCATATCGGCCCGGCGGCGGGCAGGGTTGCGCCGCGCGCCGCCGGCCGGTCGTCAATATACTGGGGGAGGTACGCGGGCAGGCGTGCGAGAACGCAGGCGCGCCCGCTCGCGCCCTTATACGCTCCCCGCGGCAACCTCGCCCCCCCGCCGCCGTAGAGCGGCCCCGACCACCCCACCACCGCCCGTGCGCCGCTTCTTCTCGCGCTTCCTCCTCCTCGTCCTCGTCGGCGTCGCCCTCTTCGCCGTGGTCCGCCTCGCCTCGGGCGACGCCGAGCCCGGTACGGTCGTCGCCTTCGGGGACGACCTCGACCCGGAGGAGATGCGCCGTGCGGCGTTCGAGGTCACGGCGCCCACCCGCCTCGCCATCGAGGCCGTCGGCTCGTTCGAGTCCGACACCACGCTCGGCGCGACGGCGTGGATCGTCCGCCGCGACAGCGGCGCGGTCGTCTGGCGGATGGACCCGAAGCGGGTCGAGCGCGGGCGCGGCACGCTCGCCACCGCCGTCGACACCCTCGCCTTCGCCCCCGGCGTCTACGACGCCTACTTCGCCGCCTACGGCGACCCCCTCACACGCCCCGCCGAGGACGGCGGCGACGGGTTCCTCGGCCGCCTCTCGGACCTCCTCACGCGCGGGGGCCGCGCCTGGCACGGCGACGCCGACCGCTGGCGCTTCCGCGTCGCCGCCGCCTCCGAGGCCGAGCGCGACCGCGCCCGCCTCCTCGACGGGGACGCGCGCGAGGCCGCAGAAGACGTGCCCTCCGGCCCCGGCGTCGTCTGGGCGACGGGCCCCGTAGAGAGCGACGAGACGCGGGAGTACGTGTTCGAGGTGACGGCCCCGGCGACGGTCCGCCTCCGCGCCACGGGCGAGGTCCGCGGCGGGCGCGTCCGTGACGGCGCCGCGCTGCTCCGCCTCGTCGGCGCCGACACCGTCTGGGCCATGACGGCCCGGAACACCGTGCCCGCCGGCGGCACGATCATGAACCGCCGCGCCGACACCACGCTCGCCCTCACCCCCGGCCTCTACCGCGCCGTCTACTCCACCGACGACGAGCACGCCTACGACGACTGGCTCGGCAACCCGCCCTTCGTCCCCACCGCCTGGGGCCTCACCGTCACCACCGACACGCCCGAGCAGGTCGTCGCGCTCGACCCGTGGGGCCGGCTGCCCCGCATCGCCTCGTTCACGTGCGTCGGCGAGGACGAGCAGCGCGAGGACACCTTCGTCCTCCCCGACACCACGCACGCCCTCCTCGCCGCCCTCGGCGAGGTCATCGGCTCGACGGCCTACGACTACGCCGTCCTCCTGCGGGAGCGGGCCGGCGGCGGCTCGCCCGAGGAGGTGTGGGTGATGAGCCACGAGAACACCCGCCACGCCGGGGGCGGCTCGAAGAACCGCGAGGCCGAGGTCATCCTCACCCTCGCCCCCGGCACCTACACCCTCCGCTACGTCTCCGACGGCTCCCACGACTGCTCCGACTTCAACGACGACGCGCCGCCGCGCCCCGACCGCTGGGGCGCCACGCTCTTCGCGCTCGACCCCGCCTTCGACCTCACGCGGGTCACCCGCCCGGAGCCCGTCACCGGCGCCCCCATCGGCGACGGCGAGGTGCTCGTCCGCCTCAACCGCGTCGGCAACGACGAGGAGCGCGAGGCCGCGTTCTCGCTCAGCGAGCCCACCGACATCCGGGTCTACGCCATCGGCGAGATCGTGCCGAGCGAGGCCTACGACTACGGCTGGATCGAGGACGCCGACGGCAACGTCGCCTGGGAGATGACGCGGGCGAACACGCGCCCGGCCGGCGGCTCCCAGAAGAACCGCCTCTTCGACGGCACCGTCCCCCTCGACGTCGGCGACTACACGGCCCACTACCGGACCGACGGGACCCACGCCTACGGCGCCTGGGACCAGCCGCCGCCGAACGACCCCGAGGCGTGGGGCATCACGATCTGGCGGCCGCGCGAGAGCGCGGCGGAGCGGGCCGTCCGGGAAGCCGAGCGGCTGGCGCGCGAGGCCGAGCGGCTGGCCCGCGAGAGCCTGCCGCCGCAGCCTCCGCCGCCGCCGCCCCCGCCGCGGAACGATTGACGGGGGGACGACTTTGGAGGAGGCGTTCGTGGCGCGGCGCCTCCCGCGGCCCGGCGTTGCCTCGCCGACGGCCTCTCCCGCGCGGGCGTCGTCCCGGCCGGGCTGGGCGCCCCTCGCTCCGCATTCCCAATTCCGCACTCCGCACTCGCGTGAACGTCCTCGTCGTCAACTGCGGCTCGTCGTCGCTCAAGCTCGACCTCCTCGACGCCGCCGCAGGCGAGACGCTCGCGGAGGGGCAGGTCGAGCGCATCGGCGCCGTCACCGCGCTCGCCTCGTTCGGCGTGGCCGGCCAGAAGCCGGAGCGCCACAGCCTCCAGGCTGCCGACCACGCCGCTGCTCTCGCGTTCCTCCTCGACCGGCTCCGCGCCCACCCCGAGGTGGACGCCCGCGTCGAGGCCGTCGGCCACCGCGTCGTCCACGGCGGCGAGCGCTTCGCCGAGGCGGCCCTCGTGGACGAGGAGGTCCTCGACGCCATCCGCGACGCGTTCGACCTCGCGCCGCTCCACAACCCGGCTAACCTCAAGGGCATAGAGGCCGCCCGCGCCGCGTTCCCTGACGTCCCCCACGTGGCCGTCTTCGACACGGCGTTCCACCAGACGCTCCCGCCCGAGGCCTACCTCTACGCGCTGCCCAACCGGCTCTACCGCCGCCACCGCATCCGCCGTTACGGCTTCCACGGCCCCAGCCACTACTACGTCAGCCGCCGGCTCTTCGAGGTCTCCGGGCTGCCGATGGCCGGCAGCCGCGTCGTCACGCTCCACCTCGGCAACGGCTGCTCCGCCTGCGCCCTCCGCGACGGCAGGAGCGTCGACACCTCGATGGGGCTGACCCCCCTCGAGGGGCTCGTGATGGGCACGCGCTCGGGCGACCTCGACCCCTCGCTCCTCTTCGAGCTCGTCGAGAAGGAGGAGATGACGCTGGCCGAGGTCCACGCCCTCCTCAACCGGTACTCCGGCCTCCTCGGCCTCTCCGGCTACGCCGCCGACATGCGCGACCTCCTCGCACAGGCGGCCGACGGCGACGTCCGCTGCCGGCAGGCCATCGACGTGTTCTGCTACCGCGCGAAGAGCTACGTCGGCCGCTACATGGCCGTCCTCGGCGGGTGCGACGCCGTCGTGTTCACGGCCGGGATCGGGACGTACGCCGCGGCCATCCGCGCGCAGATCTGCGCCGGCCTCGACGGCCTCGGCCTCGTCCTCGACCCCGACCGTAACGCGGCGGCCGACGGCCGGGAGGCCCGCATCACGACCGACGGCAGCCCCATCCAGGCGTGGGTGATCCCGACGAACGAGGAGCTCGTGATCGCGCAGGAGGCGCACCGGCTCGCGCAGACGGCCCGGCAGACGCCCTGGGTGTGAGGGGATTTCGGATTGCGGATTTGCGGGGACGGGCTGCTGCGCGTTACGCCGCTGCCGCGTGAGCCGCCTCCACGGGGGTGCTCGCCCGCGACGGGTCGGCCCGGACGATCAGCAGCGACACCGGGCACGCCTGCGCCAGCCGCTCGTGCCGCGTGCTGAACAGCGCCGGCTCCAGCCCCCACGTCTCGGAGGCCCCGATGACGACGAGGTCGTACCCGACGCGCCCCTCCTCGACCGCCGCCTCGATGGCGTCCTCCCGCTCGACGACCTTGAGGCGGACCGCCGGGCCGAACGCCTCGGGCGCCTCGTCCGAGAGCCCGAGGCGGGGCTCGTCCGGCCCCCGCGCCGGTCGGACGACGTGGAGGATGGTGACGGTGGCCCCGGGCTGCCGGCCGAGCCGCTCGGCGAGGCGGAGGGCGGCGCGGTCGTGCGCGCCGCCGGTGTAGGGGACGAGGATGCGGCGCCACGGTGCCGGCCGCCGCGCCAGCAGCACGGCCACGTCGGCCCGCGTCCGCCGCATGACGTCGTAGACGGCGCCGCCGAGGACGCTCTGGCTCAGGATCGGCTTGTGCCACCCCATCAGCACGAGGTCGGCCCCCTTGAGGTGCGCCGTCGCCGTGATGTCCTCGCCGACGTCGCGGCTGACGAAGGCGAGGGGGCGGACGGGCACGCCCTCGGCCTCGGCGGCGGCGAGGAGCGGGCCGAGCGCCTCGGCGCCGAGGGCGTCGTCGGCATCGTCGGCGGGGTCGGCGCCGGTGAGGCGGGCGCCGTCGGGGCGCTGGAGGTGGAGGGCGTAGAGGCGGGGGCGCCCCTCCGGCGCGAGCGCCTTCGCCATGCGCAGCAGCGCCGGCCCCGACGACGGCAGCGCCACGGGCACGAGCACCGTGAACGCCGCCTCGTCTGCCTCGCCGACCGTCTCGCGGCGGATGAGGCGCGTCGGGTAGACCGCCTCCAGGAGCGGCGTCGTCATCACCGTTGTCGCCAGCGCCATCAGCACCATCATCACGAAGAGGGCCGGCGAGATGACGCCGAGGTCGAGCCCGATGGTGAGGATGACGAGCTCCATCAGCCCCCGCGTGTTCATGAGCACGCCGAGGGCGCCGGCCTCGCGCCACGAGAGCCCCGTCGCCCGCGCCGCCAGCGCCGAGCCGCCGGACTTCCCGGCCACGGCCACCCCGAGCACGAGGAGGGCGTCGAGCCAGAGGGCCGGCTCGTCGATCAGGCCGACCTGGGTGCGGAGGCCGGTGTAGGCGAAGAACAGCGGCAGCAGGAAGACGACCGTCAGCCACTCCAGCCGCTCGGAGATCTCGCGCACGAACCCCCGCTCCTTCGGCATGGTGGTCCCGAGGAAGAACGCCCCGAAGAGGGCGTGGATGCCGACGTACTCGGTGGCCCACGCCGAGAGGAGGAGGGCGAGGAGGACGGCGGCGAAGGCGTCCTGCGTCAGCTGCCCGCGGCTCTCGTAGTACGCCTCCAGCTTCCTAAGCACCGGCCGCACCGCGAGCACCATCACGGCGACGTAGACGGCCGAGCCACCGAGCGTCAGGAGCACGCTGCCGGCCCCCTCCGCCCGGACGAGCGCGACGACGCCGGCGAGCAGGCACCACGCCGTCACGTCGTCCACGGCCGCGCACGCGATGGTGACCGCGCCCACCTTCGTCCGCAGCAGGTTCCGCTCGGTCAGGATGCGGGCGAGCACGGGGAACGCCGTCACGCTCATGGCCGCCCCCATGAAGAGGGCGAACTCGGGGAAGCCCACGCTGGCGTCGGAGAGGCGGGGGTAGAGGTAGAGGGCGAGGGCCGAGCCGAGGAAGAACGGCGCGACGATGCTGGCGTGGCTCGTGACGAGGGCGGTCTCTCCGCGCCCCCGCAGCAGCCGCGGGTCCAGCTCCAGCCCCACCAGGAACATGAACAGCACGAGGCCGATCTGGCTGAGGACGTTGAGCCCGATGAGGCTCTCCGCCGGGAACAGCAGCGCGCTCACGCCCGGCGCCGCCCACCCCAGCAGCGACGGCCCCAGCGCGATCCCCGCCGCCATCTCGCCGACGACCTGCGGCTGCCCGATCCGCCGGCACAGCGCGCCCAGCGCCCGCGCCGCCACGAGGACGACGGCGATCTGGAGGAGCAGCGTGAGCAGCAGGTGCATGGCGCCCCCGGGTCAGTGAGTGCCGGGCGCCGGGGCACCCGCGCGTCGGGCGCGGAAGGGCACCGGCGCGCACGCGCACCCCTCCGGCACCAGCCGCCCCACGAGCGCCGCGGGCACGGGCGCACCCTCCCCCGCAGCCTCGACGTGCCAGCCCCGGCAGGCGCCGCCTCGCACGGCCACCGCCCCGCGCGTGCGGAGCCGGCGCCCGTCCACCTCGGCCGCCTCTGTCTCGGCCCCCAGCGCCACCTCCGCCCGCCGCCCCGACTGCGCGACGCGGAGCTCCGCGGGCGGCGTGCAGCCGTCGGGGTACGACGCCGGCGCCAGCGCCCACGCGCCGCCGAACGACGGCGGTGCCGCCAGCCCGCTCCCGGCCCGGAGGATGCCGAGGACGCCCAGCAGGGGGAGCCCCACCAGGACGAGGTAGAGGAGGGCGGGGCGCATCGGAGGGGCGGGGGGGAGGGGCGAGCCAAGATAAGATGGGGCTGTCCAGCCCGTATCTTCGAGGCCTCTCCCGTCACGCCCGTTCTCGTGAAAGACACCATCCGCATCGCCTCCGGCCAGGGCTTCTGGGGCGACCTCCAGCGCGCCCCCCTCGACCAGGCCCGCAAGGGGCCCATCGACTACCTCGTGATGGACTACCTCGCCGAGGTCACCATGTCCATCCTCCAGAAGCAGCGCCTCCGCGACCCCCGCGCCGGCTACGCCCGCGACTTCGTCGAGGTCGTCACGGAGCTGCTGCCGGACATCCGGGAGAAGGGGTTCAAGGTGATCTCGAACGCCGGCGGCGTCAACCCGACGGCCTGCGCCGAGGCCATCGTCGAGAACGCCCGCCAGCGCGGCGTCACCGGCCTCAAGGTCGCCGTCGTCACCGGCGACGACCTCATGGACCGGCTCGACGATCTGCTGGCCGAGGGCGTCGGGTTGAAGCACATGGAGACGGGCGCGCCGCTGTCCACCGTGCGCGACCGCGTCGTGAGCGCGAACGCCTACCTCGGCGCCGGCCCCATCGTCGAGGCGCTCAAGCGAGGCGCCGATGTCGTCGTCACCGGGCGGACGACCGACACCGGCCTCACCCTCGCCCCGATGATCCACGAGTTCGGCTGGGCCGAGGACGACTGGGACCGGATGGCCGCCGGCACCGTCGCCGGCCACATCCTCGAGTGCGGCGCGCAGTCCTCCGGCGGCAACTTCACCGACTGGGAGACCGTCCCGAACATGGCCGAGATCGGCTTCCCCATCGTCGAGGCCCGGCCCGATGGCACCTTCACCGTCACCAAGCACGCCGGCACCGGCGGCCTCGTCTCGACGGCCACCGTCGCCGAGCAGCTCCTCTACGAGATCGGCGACCCCCGCGACTACATCACGCCCGACTGCGTGGCCGACTTCACGACGATCCGGCTGGAGCAGGAGGCCGCCGACCGCGTGCGCGTCCACGGCGTCGCGGGGCGGCCGGCGACCGAATTCCTCAAGGTCTCCGCCGCCTACGCCGACGGCTGGAAGGCCACGTCCACCCTCGTCTACGGCTGGCCCGACGCCGCGAAGAAGGCGCGCGCCGCCGCGCGCATCCTGAAAGAGCGCCTCGACAACCTCGGCCTGTCCTTCGACGAGTTCCGCGCCGAGCTCATCGGCCTCAACGCGCTCTCGGAGCGGGACGACGAGATGGGCCGCGAGGCGGAGCTCGACGAGGTCATGCTCCGCGTCGCCGTGCGCGGTCAGGACCACGCGGCCGTCGAGCAGTTCGGCCGCGAGATCGCCCCGCTCATCCTCACCGGCCCGAGCGCCGTGACCGGTTTCGCCGGCGGCCGTCCCAAGCCGAGCGAGGTCATCGCCTACTGGCCCGCGCTCATCCCGAAGGCGAAGGTGACGCCTGAGGTGACGGTGGTGGAGGTCTGAAGGTCGAAGGTCGAAGGTCGAAGGTCGAAGGTCGAAGGTCGAAGGTCGAAGGTCGAAGGTCGAAGGTCCGATGGGAAGCCCCGGAGAAGTTCCACTGATCCCTGACTTCTGACCCCTGATCCCTGTCCACCGTCCACCGTTCCCGCCTCACGCGCACCGTCTGGGCGCTCGGGGTCGTCAGCCTGCTGGCGGACCTCGCGAGCGACATGGTCTTCCCGCTCCTGCCGGCGTTCCTCGTCGGCGTCCTCGGGGCGAGCGCGACGGGCCTAGGGCTGATCGAGGGGGTGGCGGAGGGGACGAGCGCGGCGCTCAAGCTGGTGGCCGGGCGGCTGGCCGACCGGACGGGCCGGCTGAAGGGGCTCACGCTCCTCGGCTACGCCGTCTCCGGCGCCGCCAAGCCGCTCGTCGCCCTGGCGACGGCGCCGTGGCACGTGCTGGCCGTCCGCTTCGGCGACCGCGTCGGGAAGGGGCTCCGCTCGGCCCCGCGCGACGCCCTCCTCGCCTTGGAGGCGCCGCCCGAGGCGCGCGGGCGGGCCTTCGGGCTCCACCGCGCCATGGACACGGCCGGCGCCATGCTCGGCCCCCTCGTCGCCTTCGGTGTGCTCGCGCTGGCGCCGGGCGACTACCGCCTCCTCTTCGCGCTCTCGGCCGTCCCGGCGGGCCTCTCCGTTCTCGTCCTCGTCCTGTTCGTGAGCGATCGGCGGGTAGAGGGGGAGATGGGAGATGGGAGATGGGAGATGGGGAGGGCGGAGGAGGCGGGTACTCCATCTCCCGCGCCGCTAGGCGCGCCGTTCTGGAAGCTCCTCGCCGTCGTCGCCATCTTCACCCTCGGCAACTCGTCGGACGCCTTCGCGCTGCTGCGGGCGGAGGGGGTGGGGGTGCCGGTGGCGGCGCTGCCGATCCTGTGGTTCGGCTTCAACGCCGTCTACACGGCCGTGGCCTACGTCGGCGGCGGGTGGAGCGACCGCGCGGGGCGGCGGCGCGTGCTGGTGGCGGGGCTCGTCGTCTACGCCCTCGCCTACGGCGGCTTCGCGCTCGCGGGCGCCGTGTGGCACGTCCTCGGCGCCTTCGCCCTCTACGGCGTCTACTACGGCCTGACGGAGGGCGTCCTCCGCGCTGCCGTCTCGGACGTGGTGCCGGCGGAGCGGCGGGGCACCGCCTTCGGCGTCTACTACGCCCTCACCGGCGTCCTCGCGCTCGTCGCCAGCCTGGGGGCGGGGTGGCTGTGGGACGCCTTCGGGCCGGCCGTTCCGTTCGGCGCCGGCGCCGCGCTGGCCCTGGTGGCCGCCATGCTGGCCACGCGGTGGGTGCGCGGGTGAGACCGACGGTCTGAACGCACGTCGTCATGCCCGCTCCCTTTCTTGCCCGTCCGCTTCATCCTCTCCGCCCCTCTCCCCACCGTCCCGGATCACCGCCCGACGCGCGGCGTTCGGCCCCGAGCCGTTCCCCCTCCGCATGGCCTCCCCGCTCCGCCGCCTCAACCCGTACCTCTGGCGCTACCGGCGCCTCATGATCCCCGGGCTCCTCTGCGCCCTCGCCTCGGCCGTCCTCGCCCTCATCGTGCCGGGCGTCGTGCGCGAGGCCGTCGACGCGATCCCCCGGATGGTGGCGCTCCACGGCCTCTATGCGGGCACCCCCGTGGAAGGCGAGCTCTACCGGGACTTCGCGTGGACGCTCGTCCTCGCCGGCGCGCTCATCCTCGCGCTCAGCCTCGCCAGCGGGCTCTTCTCGTTCCTCATGCGGCAGACGGTCGTCGTGGCGAGCCGCCACATCGAGTACGACCTCCGCAACCGGCTCTACGCCCACCTCCAGCGTCTCTCCGGCGCCTTCTACAAGCGCTACCCGACGGGCGACGTCCTCACCCGCGCCTCGAGCGACATCGAGCGCGTCCGCCGCTACATCGGGCCGGCGTACATGTACACGGCGCGGGCCGTGACGAGCGTGGGCGTGGCCCTCGTGGTGATGATCCTGATCTCGCCGACGCTCACGCTCTGGGCGCTCCTGCCCATGCCCGCCCTCGCCGTAGCCATCTTCTTCGTGAGCAAGATGGTCCACGTGCGGACGGACCGCCAGCAGCAGCAGTACTCCACGCTGACGAGCCGCGTGCAGGAGGCGCTCTCGGGCATCCGCGTCATCAAGGCCTACGCGCGCGAGGCGTTCGAGGAGCAGCGCTTCGCGAAGGAGAGCGACGCCTACCGCGCCCGCACCCTCGCGCTGGCCCGCGTGGACGCCGCCTTCCGGCCCATCATAATGATCCTCATCGGGGCCAGCACCGTCCTCGTCGTCTGGATCGGCGGGCGGCTCGTGATCGAGGGGCAGCTCTCGCTCGGCAACATCGCCGAGTTCATCATCTACGTCGCCATCCTGACGTGGCCCGTGGCCTCGTTCGGGTACGTGATCTCGATGATCCAGCAGGCCGCCGCCAGCGCCGCGCGCATCTTCGAGCTCCTCGACACCGAGCCCGACGTGCAGGACGGGCCGCAGACGGACCACGCCATCCGCGAGATCCACGGCCGGGTCACGTTCGACGACGTCACCTTCCGCTACACCCCCGACGGCCCCGCCGTCCTCGACGGCGTCTCGTTCGACATCCCGGCCGGCACCACGCTCGGCGTCGTCGGGCGGACGGGGAGCGGGAAGACGACGCTCGTCGAGCTCATCCCGCGGCTCATGGACGCGACCGGCGGCCGCGTGCTCGTGGACGGCCACGACGTCCGCACGATCCCCGTCGAGGTGCTCCGCCGCGCCGTCGGCTACGTGCCGCAGGAGGTGTTCCTGTTCTCCGACACCGTCGGCCACAACATCGCCTTCGGCGCGATGGACGCCGGGGAAGAGGCGGTCCGGCAGGCCGCACGCGAGGCGGACCTTCTGGAGAACGTCGAGGCGTTCCCGGAGGGGTTCTCGACGGTCGTCGGCGAGCGGGGGATCACGCTCTCGGGCGGGCAGAAGCAGCGGGCGGCCATCGCCCGCGCGCTCGTCCGCGACCCCCGGATCCTGCTGCTCGACGACGCCCTCTCGGCCGTGGACACCCACACCGAGGCGACGATCCTCGGCCACCTCCGCCGCCACTACGGCCGCCGCACCATCGTCGTCGTCAGCCACCGGATCTCGGCCGTGCAGGAGGCCGACCAGATCCTCGTGCTCGACGAGGGCCGCGTCGTCGAGCGCGGCACGCACGACGAGCTCGTCGCCCTCGGCGGCCTCTACGCCGACCTCTACCGGAAGCAGCTGCTCGAGGCCGAGCTTGCTGAGGTGTGAGAAAGTGAAAAGTGAGAAGGGAAAAGTGAAAAGGAGGGCGGATTGAGTTATTGGGAGGATAATAACTTGCCGATGATTATGAATACTTAATAGAATATCAAAGGCTGCGAATGGACAGAGCGACATCAGCCCTTTTTCACTTTTCACTTCACCCCTTTCACTTTCCCCGTGTTTGAGGTCGTCCCCCTCGGCACCGGCAGCGCCATCCCGACGCGGCAGCGCGGCCTCTCCGGCACGGCCGTCCGCCGCGAGGGGCGGCTCTTCCTGTTCGACTGCGGCGAGGGGACGCAGTTCAGGCTCGTCGCCGCCGGCCTCAACCGCGCCCGCCTCGACGCCGTCTTCGTCACCCACCTCCACGGCGACCACCTCTTCGGGCTGCCCGGCCTCCTCACCACGCTCGCCCTCCTCGGCCGCGCGCACCCGCTGACCGTCGTGGGGCCGGAGGGGCTGGAGCGGATCGTGACCGGCCTCCCTGGGCTGGCTGCCGGCGGGCTCCCGTTCGAGGTCCGCTGGGTGGCGCTGGCCGAGGGCTTCGGCCACGCCGTCGTCTACGAGGACGACGCGCTGACGGTGGAGGCGCGGCCGCTCGACCACCGCGTCTTCGCCGCGGGCTACCGGCTCCAGGAGCGGACCCGCCCAGGCAGGCTCGACGGCGAGGCCGCGCGGGCGGCGGGGCTCACCGAGGGCTGGCAGTTCGCGCAGCTCAAGCGCCGCGAGCCCGTGACGCTGGCCGACGGGACGGTGGTGCGGCCCGAGGGGCTCGTGGGGCCGGAGCGGCCCGGCGCCGCCTTCGCCTACTGCCTCGACACCCGTCCCTGCGAGGGCGCCCGGCGGCTCGCCGAGGGCGCCACGCTCCTCATGCACGAGGCGACGTTCACCGAGGACCTCCGCGCGCAGGCCGAGCAGACCGCCCACTCGACGGCCCGCGACGCCGCCGTGACCGCCCGCGACGCCCGGGCCGAGCGCCTCCTGATCACCCACTTCTCCGCCCGCTACGCCGACCCCGCGCCGCTCGTCGCGGAGGCCCGCGCCGTCTTCCCGAACACGGATGCGGCGGAGGAGTTGAGGCGCTACTGCGCGGCGCGTGACACGTGACGCGTCAGCCCGTCGCTGCTACTTTCCTCCACGCATCACGCGTCACGTGTCAACGCCTGTGGCAAAGGGAGCCGAGCCCAAGAAGAAGTCCCCCGACCGCGACGCCGTCCGCTTCGACGGGCGGATCGCGCGGCGGCTGTTCCGCTGGCTCGGGCCGTACAAGGGGTGGGTGGCCCTCGCCCTCGTGCTGACCGTCGCCGTGGCCTACCTCGGCCCGCTGCGGCCGAAGCTGGTGCAGGTGGCCGTGGACGGGTACATCACCGAGGGCGACGCCGGCGGGCTGCTGCGCATCGTCGGGCTGATCGGGCTGGTGCTGCTGGGGGAGGGCGTGCTCTCGTTCGTCCTCGGCTACCTCACGGCGTGGGTCGGCCAGCACACGCTGTTCGACCTCCGCACGGCCGTCTTCCGGCACATCCAGCGCCAGCGCCTCGCCTTCTTCGACCGCACCCCCATCGGCACGCTCATCACGCGGACGACGAGCGACGTCGAGGCGCTCAACGACCTGCTGTCCTCCGGCGTCGTCACGCTCCTCGGCGACCTCGGGCGGCTCTTCTTCATCGGCTACTTCATGGTGGCCCTCGACCTCGAGCTCGCGCTCGTCGCGCTGGCGGCGCTGCCGCCGATGCTCTGGGCGACGGAGTTCTTCCGGAAGAAGATGCGCGACGCCTACCGCGACACGCGCCACCAGGTGGCCCGCCTCAACGCGTTCCTCCAGGAGCACGTGACGGGGATGAAGGTGGTCCAGCTCTTCAACCGCGAGGCCGAGGAGGCCCGCCGCCTCGACGGCATCAACGACGACCACCGGAAGGCGCAGATCCGGACCGTGTTCTACTTCGCGCTGTTCTGGCCCGTCGTGGACCTCATCGCGAGCGCCGCGCTCGGCGCCGTGATCTGGTACGGCGGCACCGAGGCCATGCGCGACGCGCTGACGGTCGGCACGCTCATCGCGTTCATCCAGTACGTCCGCCTCTTCTTCGAGCCCGTCCGCAACCTCTCCGACCAGCTCAACACGCTCCAGGGCGCCTTCGCCGCGAGCGAGCGGATCTTCGACCTCCTCGACACCGACACGGCGCTCCCGGAGAAGGCCGAGCCCGTGCCGATGCCGGCCTGCCAGGGGCGCATCGAGTTCCGGAACGTGTGGTTCGCCTACGAGCGCCTGCCTAAGCCCGAGGGCGCCCCCGAGGGGTTCGAGCCCGACTGGAACTGGGTGCTGAAGGACGTCTCGTTCGTCGCCGAGCCCGGCCAGACCCTCGCCCTCGTCGGCGCCACGGGCTCGGGCAAGACCACGATCATCTCGCTGCTGCTCCGGTTCTACGAGGTCCAGCGCGGCCAGATCTTGATCGACGGCGTGGACATCCGCGACCTCCGGCTCGACGAGCTCCGCGGCCACATCGGCCTCGTGCTCCAGGACGTGTTCCTGTTCTCGGGCTCGGTCATGGAGAACGTCACGCTCGGCGACCCCGCGATCACCGAGGAGGAGGTGCGGCGGGCGGCCGCGCTCGTCGGGGCCGACCGGTTCATCGAACGGCTGCCGGGGGGGTATGACTACGACGTGCGCGAGCGGGGCGGGACGCTCTCGCACGGCCAGCGCCAGCTGCTCTCGTTCGTCCGCACGCTCGTCTACGACCCCGAGGTGCTCGTGCTCGACGAGGCCACCTCGAGCGTGGACACCGAGACGGAGGCGCTCGTCCAGCGCGCCGTCGAGGTGCTGATGGAGGGGCGGACCTCGCTCGTGGTGGCCCACCGGCTCTCGACGGTCCAGCACGCCGACCAGATCCTCGTCCTCCACAAGGGCGAGGTGCGCGAGCGGGGGAGCCACCAGCAGCTCCTCGCGCAGGGCGGCCTCTACCGGCGGCTCTACGAGCTTCAGTTCGCCGGGCAGGAGCGTGCCGCGGCGTGATCAGGCGCGGGGGTATCCCGCGGCGGCGCAAGTACGCGCGGAGCCCGAGGGAGGACGTCCCCCTCGGGCTCCGCTACGGCAGCGCGCGCGGCCGATCACTCCACGACGGCCGCTCACTCCACGACGGTGAGGCGGCCGGCCTCCGTCCGCCCGTCCACCGTGAGGCGGTAGACGTAGACCCCCGCCGGGAGCGCCCGCGCGTCGAGCACGGCCGCGTGCGCGCCGGCCTCGGCGCGGCCCTCGGCCAGCACGGC
>DATGQT010000010.1:0-4619 GCA_035304085.1 Rubricoccaceae bacterium | reverse complement strand
CTAGACCGTCGCCACGTTCGAGGGCTCCCCGCGCCGGGTGCCGCGGCAGGGCTCCACGCGGTAGTACCGGTGCACGCCCGCCCCGGCGCCCTCGTGGACGAACTTCGTGGCGTTCGCTCCCGCCTCCTCGGCGTAAACGTCCTGCTGCCGGGCGTTCACCCCCGTGGCCTCGTCGTAAACGTCCCTGACCGCGTCGGGCCCTTCGGCTCCGCCTTCCTGCCGTCAGCGCACCGGGAAGCCGAAGTAGGTGCTGGGGAAGGGCTCGTCGCGGAGGGTGTAGTGCCACCACTCCTTGGCGTAGTTGCGGAAGCCGTGGCGGCTCATCACCTCACGGAGGCGGAAGCGGTTGCGGCGGGCCTCGGCGGAGACGGCGCCGCTCTCGGTGGCGGCCACCGGCGAGAGGCAGTCGTAGGCCGTGCCCATGTCGAGGTCGCCCTCGTCGAAGCGCTCGCCGCGGGGGCGGTCGCAGCGGGGGAGCGGGCCGTCGGCGGGGTCGGGGTAGGCGTGGGAGGGGGCGTAGGAGCGGGGGACGAGCGTGAGGTCCACGGTCGAGCCGCGGCTGTGGCCGCTGCGGCGGGCGATGTAGCCGCGCGCGAAGAGGCTCCCCTTGGGCTCGGTGGGGTAGAAGGCGAGCTTCATCGTCTCGTCCGGCCCGGCGGCCCACCGGGCGAAGTGGTCCACGGCCCGCTGCGGGCGGTAGCAGTCGTAGACCTTGAGGGAGAGCCCGTCGCGCTCGACCTCGGCCTGCACCGCCGCCAGCGCGCGCGCCGCCCGCGCCGTGAGGATGCACTCCGCCGCCTCGTACCCGTCTATCGGCGCGCCGACGAAGTTGTAGGCCGTCGTGTAGCGCATCTCCTGGATGATGGTCGGCGCCACGTCGCGGAGGTAGACGAACCCGTCGGGGAGGGTGTCGGCGCGGGCGAGGCGGACGGGGGGCGGCGCGGGCATGCGGGCGGCGGGCGGGGCCGCGGCGGGCGCGGCGTCGGAGGCGCCGCATCCGGCCCCGGCGAGCCCGAAGGGCAGCAGAGCGGCGGCGAGTAGGGCGAGGGGGACGCGCACGGCGGGAGGGGGGCGGGGGGACATGGGGCAAAGATCGCACATCGCCGCCGGGCCGGCCCGCTCAGCCGGCCGGCAGCGCCTCCCCGTGCACCGCCTCCCCCGCCGCCGTCTTGATCATGGCACGGACGACGTCCACCGAGTCGCTCTCGTAGACGACGGCGCGGGCGGCGGGGGTCTGGAAGAGGCGGGCGATCTGGCCCATGATCTGGAGCTGGGCCGAGACGTCGTCGCGCGGGCTGAGCAGCAGGAAGACGAGGCGGGCCGGCTCCCCGTCCGGGGCGTCGAAGTCGATACCCGCCGGGCTGTGGCCGAGGACGAGGTAGGGCCGTTTGAGGCCGTCGAGGCGGGCGTGGGGGACGGCCACCTCGTGCCCGATGCCGGTGCTCATGACGCGCTCGCGGTTGAGGACGGCCTGCGTGACGGCGGCCTCGTCGAGCCCGGCGGCGGCGGCGGCCGGCGCGGCCAGCTCCTGGATGGCCTCGGCGCGGGTCGTGGCCGCGAGGCGGGGGAAGAACGAGCCCACGTCGAGGAGCTCCTCGAGCCGCCACCGCCGCGGCTGCGCGATGAACAGCCGCATCATCGGCCCGCTCACGATGGAGGTCAGCAGCGCCAGCACCACCAGCGCGACGAACATCTCCTCCTGGATCACGCCGTACTGGAGCGCGAGCAGGCCGAGGATGATCTCCATCGCCCCGCGCGCGTTCATCCCGAACGCGATGGCCCACGCGTCGCGCCGGTCGAGGCGGCCGAGCCACGCGCCGAGGTAGCACCCCGCCAGCTTCCCGACGAAGGCGATGGCGAGGACGCCGAGGACGAGGAGGACGTCGAAGCTCTCCAGGAAGTCGGCTTCCAGCCCGATGGAGACGAAGAAGATGGGGGCGAAGATGTAGGTGACGAACTGGTGCATCACCATCCGCGTCTGCGTCCGCACGTGCGCCGAGTCCCCGACGGCGACGCCGGCGAGGAAGGCGCCGAAGATGGCGTGGATGCCGATGGCCTCGGTGAGGGCGGCGCCGGCGAACGTGAGCACGAGCGTGAACGAGAGCACGCCGCCGGGCCACGAGAGCCGGCTCTGGATCCACGGGAGCGCGCGGTGGACGAGGTAGCGCCCGAACGTGAGCGTGAAGGCGACGATGCCGAGCGTGAGCCCGATGGTGGCGCCGAGGCCGAGGCCGCCGTGCCCGTTCACCTCCACGCCCGGCCCCGCCGTCGCGTTCATCATCCCGAGCACGATGGAGAACACGATCCAGCCGACGAGGTCGCTGAACATCGCCGCCCCCATCACGAGCATCCCGACGTCGGTCTTGAACAGGTTCAGGTCCATCATGATCTTCGCGATCACGGGCAGCGCCGAGATGCTGAGCGCGGTGCCGAAGAAGAGCGCGAAGGTGAGGACGTCGGCGCCGGGCTCGATCCCCCAGAAGCGGGGGAACGCGTGGGCCGCCGCGAACCCGACGGCGAAGGGGACGGCCGTGCCGAGCACGCTGATGAGCAGGGCCGCGCGCCCCTGCCGCCACAACACGCTGAGGTCGATCTCGAGCCCGGCGATGAGCAGCAGCAGCACGACGGCCAGCGTGATGATGGCGTCGTAGGCGACGGGGACGGCGCCCGCCCCGGGGAAGAGCCACCCGAACAGCCCCGGCGCGAACGTGCCCAGCACCGTCGGGCCCAGGAGGATGCCGGCCAGGATCTCGCCGACGATGGCGGGCTGGCGGAGCCGGTTGAACGCCTCGCCGAACGCCCGCGCCAGCCCCAGCATCACGGCGAAGCCGGTCAGCATGACGACGATCTCCTGGGGCGCGAGGCCTTCCATAGGGCGGAGCCTTCGGGGGGCGCGGAGGGGGCGGGCCGCGCGCTACTGGAGCCGCTCCCGCGCGACCCAGAGGTTGCAGGGGATCTCGCGGAGCACCCACTCCATGTCCGACGGGAACAGCCGCTCGAAGAAGTGGGACTGCCGGTTCGACGAAGGCATCACGAGGAGGTCGGCCTGCCGCTGGCGGACGAACTGCGCGACGACGAGGCCCGTCCGCCCCTCGACCACGTGCGCCTCGACGGGCACCTCGTGCCGGCCGGCCGCCACCACGAAGTCGGCCAGGAGCGCCTCCTCCTCGGCCGTCGTCCGCGCCTGGTAGTCCTGGGCGCGCTCACGGCGGACGCCCTCGGAGAGCAGCATGGCCTCGCCGTACTGCGAGAGCACGCGGACGACGTGGACGACCTCCGCCTCCTCCTCGGTCGCGAAACGGAGCGCCTTCGCGAGCGCCACCACCGCCGCCTCGGAGTAGTCCGTCACGACGACGATGCGGCGGAACGGCTCCGGGCTCGGGCTCGGGTCGGTGAGGAGGAGGAGCGAGCACGGCGCCTCGCGCACGAGGTTGTGGGCCACGGAGCCGAGGTAGTAGCGGAGGGGCCGCTCGCGCTCGAGCGCCCCCGCCATCAGGAGGTCCATCTGCTGCTGCTCGACGACGCGGAGGATGGCCTCGTCCGGCGAGCCCTGGGGGGCCCAGTGGATCGGCGTCTCGTCGGGGAGGCTGGCCTCCCCGAGCGCCTCGCGGAGCCGACGCTCCTTCTCGGGCGTCTCCGCGCCCGCGTGGATGAGGCCGAGCCGGCGCCCGAGGCGCGTGCCGTGGAAGGCGGCCTCCGCGAGGAGCGCCTTCAGCCGGGGGGAGAACGCGACGGCGACGCCGACGTGCTGGTAGAGGTTCATCGTAGACGAGCGAATCGAGGGGAGCCGGGCCGCTACACCACGGGGCCTCCGCCGCCGCCCCGATGCCGGGGCAAGGCCGGGCGCAGCCCGCGCCGCCGCACCTACGCCAGCCTCCGGGCAGGGTTCTCTCCTCGCGGGGGCCGCGGGAGCGCCAGGCCGAACACAGCCGCCCCCGAGGCCGGGGCCCCGGGGGCGGCACCACGCCCGGCTCGCGGCCGGGTCTCCGTTACGGCGCGAGGCCGCGGGTCGGTCAGTGCGTCAGCGTCATCCGCCCCGTCTGGACGTCGCTACCGACCACGAGCCGGTAGAGGTACGTCCCCGCCGCGAGGCCCGACGCGTCGAACACCGCCTGGTGCGCGCCGGCGTCCTGACGCCCGTCGACGAGCACGGCGACCTCACGGCCGAGCACGTCGTACACCGACAGCCGGACGTCCGACGCCGCGGCGACCTCGTACGTGATCGCCGTCTGCCGCGCGAACGGGTTCGGCGCCACGGCCGCCGGCTGCCCCGCCGTCGTCGCCGACGCGGCGAAGAAGTCGTCGAGGGCCTCGAACGCGGTGCCGCCGCCGACGGCGGCCCCCGACACCTCCACCGTGAAGCTCACGGCGTCGCAGACGTCGTCGGGGAACTGCCCGAGGTTGAGGTCGAGGTCGTAGGTGCCCTGCGGGGCGTTCCCCGGGACGCGGACGCGGACGTTCCGGTTGACGGTGGCGCCGCCGGGGAGGGTCCCGCCGCCGAGGCGGACGGTCTTGTTGGCGGGGCCGGTGGCGACGAGCCAGAGGTCGAGGGGGGCGGGGTCGGGGCTGTTGTTCGTCACCGTGACGGCGAACGTCATGACGTCGCCCGGCGCCGGGTT
>DATGQT010000009.1:0-7952 GCA_035304085.1 Rubricoccaceae bacterium | reverse complement strand
GCTCAGAGGCTGTTCGGGTTTTGACCTTTGAGCGCCCGTCAGCGTCTCGTGAGTTCCCCCTCACAAGACGCCCGAAGCCATGCCCCGCCCTGCACGGCGGCGCTTTAGCTCCGACCTGACGGACGCTCAGTGGGAAGCTATCGCCCCCCTCCTCGATACCCAACGCCGACGCAAGCACGACCTCCGCACGATCCTCGACGCCGTGTTCTACCTCACGAAGACCGGGTGCCAGTGGCGCATGCTCCCGGAGCCGTTCCCGCCGTGGACCACCGTCTACTACTACTTCGGGCGGTGGCGCGACGGCGGCCTCATCGAGGCCATCCACGAGCGGATGCGCCGGCTCACCCGCCAGCGCGCCGGGCGAGAGGAGAGCCCCTCGGCCGCCATCATCGACAGCCAGTCGGTCAAGACGACGACGCAGGGGGGCGAGCGGGGGTTCGACGGCGGGAAGCTCATCAAGGGACGCAAGCGGCACGTCGTCACCGACACGCTCGGGCTGCTGCTGGCCGTGCTCGTCCACGAGGCCGGCGGCCACGACAGCCAGTACGCCCCCCGCGTGCTCGACCGGCTGCAGGGGCGGGTGCCCCGGATGGAGGTGGTCTTCGCCGACCAGGGCTACCGGGGGACGCCGCCGGGGCTCGTCTGGCGGGTGTTCGGGTGGCTGTGGCGGGTCGTGGAGCGGGAGCCGGGTCAACGGGGGTTCGCCGTGCTGGAGAAGCGGTGGGTCGTGGAGCGGACGTTCGGGTGGCTGGAGGGGTACCGGCGGCTGTCGAAGGACCACGAGCGGCTGTGCGCCACGAGCGAGGCGATGGTGCAGTTGGCGATGACGCGGCTCATGCTCAACCGCATCCGCTAAATCCGAACAGCCTCTCAGGCCTATACAGCGCATCCGGGTTAGAGAACGGGCGTGGCGCCGTTTCACGTGAAACGGCAGGCAAGGGAAAAGCTGCGATGGGTGAACCGGAGAGCGCCCCGCCGGTAGCACGGCCTCCCCGTCCCCTGCTCCGTTGTTCGACGTCTTCCGCACGCTGCTCCGCCTCGCTGTCCGGCACCCGCTCCTCGTGCTCCTCGTGGCCGGCGGGCTGACGGCGCTGGCCCTCCGCGAGGCCGCCACCCTCCGCATCGACACCGACTTCGCGAACCTCCTGCCGGAGCGCTACCCGAGCGTGCAGGCGCTGCATCGGCTGGAGGCGGCCGTCGGGGCCGAGAGCACGGTGGACGTCGCCGTCAGGAGCGACAGCTTCGCGGCGGCGGAGGCCTTCGCCGAGGCGCTCATCCCCCGCGCCCTCGCGCTCCGCCGGCCGGGAACGGGCGAGCCGTACTTCAGCGGCGTGCAGTTCCGCAACGACCTCCGCTTCCTCGAACGCTACGCCCTCTACTTCGCCGCTCCGAGCGAGCTCGACTCCCTCGAAGCGCTCATCCGCGCACAGGCGGAGCGCGCCCGCCGGCTCGCCGACGCCCTCGACACCACCGCGGCGGCGCCCGCGGCCGTCCCCGACGAGGCGGCCCTCCGCCGCTCCCTCGCCGCCCTCGGGCTACGCGAATACGCCGTCAGCGCGGACTCCACCGTCCTCGGCCTCCGCTTCTACCCGCTGGGCGCCCAGACCGACATCGGCTTCATAGACGACCTCTACCGCGACCTCGACAGCCTCATCGCGGCGATGGACCCCGCGTCGTACGCGCCGGGGACGGAGGTGACGACGGCGGGGCGGCTCCTCCGCCAGAGCGTCGAGGTCCACGCCATCACGGACGACGTGCAGCGCTCGTTCGGGGCGGGGGTGGGGACCGTGCTGCTCGTGGTCGTGGTCTTCTTCCTCTACAAGACGATCCACGCCCGCGCGGCGGCGGGTCTCAACTGGCGGCTCGTCGCCGCGGAGGTGGCGCGGACGCCGGTGATGGCGCTGGTGCTGGGCGTCCCGCTGCTGATGGCGCTGGCGTGGGCGGGCGGGGTGGCGGCCCTCGCCTTCGGCCAGCTCAACCTCATGACGTCCACGCTCGGGCTCGTCCTCTTCGGGCTGGGGATCGACTACGGCATCCACTTCTTCGCGCGCTACACGGAGGAGCGGGGGCGGGGGCACCCCGTCGCGGACGCCGCCGAGGTCACGTTCGTCGGCACCGGCCAGGCCGTCGTCGTCTCGGCGGTCACGACGGCCGCCTCGCTCTTCGTGCTCACGCTCGCCGACTTCCGGGGCTTCAGCGAGTTCGGCTGGATCGGCGGCTGCGGCATCCTCTTCGCCATGGTGAGCATGCTGATCGTGCTGCCGGCGCTGCTGAGCCTGGCCGAGCGCCTCCGCCTGCTCGACCTCGATTCGGGCCTGGACCCCGAGGAGGCGCGGTACGTGGGTGGGCGGTTCCCGCTAGCGCGGGCGCTCGTGCTGGCGAGCGTGGCCGTGAGCGCGTACGCGCTGTGGGCGCTGCCGGACACGCGGTTCGAGTACGACTTCGGCCGGCTGAACCCGACGTTCCCGGCGTACGAGGCGCGGGCCGCGCGCGTCGCGGTCGTCTTCGACACCGAGGGGCGGCTCCGCAACCCGGCCTACCTGCTGCTCGACCGCCCCGAGGACGTGCCGGAGGTGGTGGCGGCCCTCCGCGCCCGGGCGCGGCAGGACTCGCTGATCCTGGAGGTGATGAGCCTCCAGGAGCGCTACCCGACGGACTCGGCCGCAGTCCGGCGGAAGCTGGACCGGCTCGCCGCGCTGCGGGCGCTCCTCGGCGACCCCTTCCTCCAGCTCGACACCACCGGCGCCGTGGACCGCCTCCGCGAGGCGCTCGCGATCACCGAGCCCGTCCCGCTCGACAGCGTGCCGGAGTTCCTCCGGCGGCCCTTCACGACGCGGACCGGCGAGGTCGGCAACTTCGTCCTCGTCTACGCCTCCGAGAGCCTCTCCGACGGCCGCGTCTCGATGCACTTCTCCGACCTCGTGGGGCAGGTGCGGCTGGCCGACGGGCGGGTCTACCACGCCGCCTCCACGTCCATCGTCGCGGCGGACATGCTGCGGTTGATGCTGGGGGAGGCCCCGCTGATGGTGGTCGTCACGGCGCTGCTGGTGGTGGTCGTGGTCGGCTTCACGTTCCGCTCGGTGCGGTGGAGCGTGCTCGCGCTGACGCCGCTGGTGGTGGGGGTGCTGTGGATGCTGGCGGTGATGGACCTCTTCGGCGTCCCGCTCACGTTCTACAACCTCGTCGTGCTGCCGGCCATCCTCGGCATCGGCAACGACTCCGGCGTGCACATCGTCCATCGCTACCGCGAGGAGGGGCCGGGCAGCATCCGCCGTGTCCTCCGCTCGACGGGCGAGCACGTGGCGATGGGGGCGTTGACGACGCTCATCGGCTTCGGCGGGCAGCTCCTCTCGTTCCATCCCGGCCTCCGCTCCATCGGGCTCCTCGCCGTAATCGGCAACACGGCCACGATGGCGGCGGCGCTCGTCTTCCTGCCGGCGCTGATCCAGGTGCTCGAGGACCGGGGGTGGCTCGCCCACGCGCGCCGGGAATCCACCGAGGAGGCGCACGCGGCGGCGTAGCTTCGGCGCATGGCAACCGACTCGACGGGCGTGATCGCCACCCTCGGGGCGTGGCGCGACCGCACCACGGCGCGGCTCCAGGCCGGGGCGCAGGGGCGCCTCGTCCGTGCGGTCCGCCTCATCCTCACCGCCGGCGTCGTCGGCGTGCTGGCGGTGCAGTTGACGCGGGTGGGATGGCAGGCGATCCTCGACGCGCTCCCCACGCACCCGCTCTTCTACGTTCTCCTCGTCGGCGTGTACCTCCTGCTGCCGGCGACCGAGGTGTTGATCTACCGGCCGCTGTGGGGGCTGCCGCGCCGGGCGCTGTTCCTCGCGTGCGCCCGCAAGCGGGTGCTCAACGAGGAGGTACTCGGCTACAGCGGCGAGGTCGCGATGTACCTGTGGGGCGCCGGCCGGGGGATCGAGACCGGCCGCGCGTTCCGCACCGTCCGCGATATCAACATCGTCTCGTCCGTCGTCTCGTTCTCGGTGGCGGGGGTGCTCGTGGGGCTGATGGTGGTGCTGGGGGAGCTCGACGCGAGCGGCTGGATCGCCGGGCGCTGGGTGGCAGTCGTCGCGGGCGTCGTGCTCCTGGTCGGGCTGTGGACGCTGCTCGTCCGCTTCCGCCACTACGTCTTCGCGCTGCCGCGGCGCGCGGCGGCGCGCGTGGCGGCGCTCCACCTCGGCCGCCACGTGCTGACGAACGCCGGGCTCGTCACGATGTGGCACCTCGCCCAGCCGGACGTGGGCGTGGGGGTGTGGCTGACGTTCGCCGCCGTGCTCGTCGTCATCGAGCGGCTGCCGTTCCTGCCGAGCAAGGACCTCGTCTTCCTCGGCGCCGGCGTCGAGCTGTCGAAGGGGATGGCCGTGGCGACGGCGGCGATGGCGGGGATGCTCCTCGTGCAGAGCGGGGCGTTCAAGGTCCTCAACCTCCTCGTCTTCCTGACGACGTCGCTCCTGCTCCGGGGCGACATGCCGGCGGCCGAGGAGGGCCTGAAAACCGACCCTCCCGCCGGGGTCGAGCACCCGTCAGCGGGGTAGTTTTTCAGCCGTTCTGGCATGTCAAGTAGTTGTAAAATCGAGACTTGAGGCTAGGAGAAACCGGCGTATTACGCTCGACTCCGCACCGCGAAGGCACGTTAGGCGCTTCGGAAGCCGCGAGGCCGCGTCACTTCTTCGGCTTCCAGTAGCCCCAGTCCGATCGGCGCACCCGCTCGGCGCCGAGGCCGGTCATGAGCATGAGCGAGCGCGTCCAGCTGTGGAGCGTCTTCTTGAGGACGCCCTGCTTCAGCCGTCGGTGGTCGCGCTCGTAGACCTTGAGATCCTTCCGGTACACCACGCGCCATCCGGCGCGGCGGACCTTCCACAGGACGTGGCTGTCCTCGTTGGCGCTGAGGGCGAAGTCGAAGCCGCCGGCCTGCTGGAGCGCCTCCCGGCGGATGATCATGTTCGAGCCCGTGCCGGCCGGCACGTTGAAGAGGGCGAGGAGCCCGATGCCGGCGGAGAAGAGGCGGTAGTACGTGGCGTACTCGCCGTCGGCGCTGAGCTTGGCACCCTGGACGGCGCCGACGCGGTCCCCGACGTCGAGCCGCTGCCAGGCGTCGAAGTACCCCGCGTCGAACACCATGTCGGCGTCGGTGAAGAGGAGCCAGGGGGTGTCGGCTGCGTCGGCGCCGCGCTGGCGGGCCTGCGGGATGTTGCCGGGGTCCTCGATCACGTGGGTGCGCTCCGGCCGGGTGCGCGCGATGAGGTCGCGCGTCTCGTCCGTGCTCGCGTCGACGACGACGAGGCGGACGGCCGGGTGGAGGCTCCGCAGGAACGCCTCGATGTTCCGCGCCTCGTTCTTCGTGGGGACGACGACGGTGAGGTCTTCCAGCCGCATCGCGCTCGGCCGCTGCTCAGGCGAGGACCGCCTGCGGGGAGACGGCCAGCTCGACCTCGGGCGCGTGCGGCCCGCAGAGCACCTCGTCGTAGTAGCCGACGAGCCGGTCCATGATGGCGCCCCAGTCGTAGGTGAGCGCCTCGCGGCGGGCGGCGGCGCCGAGCCGCACGCGCTGCCGGTCGTTTCGGACGAGGCCGACGACGGCGTCGTAGAACGCGGCGTCGTCGCCGGGGGGGCAGAGGAAGCCGGTGACGCCGTCGCGGACGAGGCCGCGGCTGCCGGAGGCGTCGGCGGCGACGGTCGGCAGCCCGCTCGCCATCGCCTCCAGCGTCACGTTCCCGAACGTCTCCGTCTCGCTCGGGAAGAGGAAGACGTCGGAGGAGGCGTAGGCGGTGGCGAGGGCCTCGCCCTCGAGGTGGCCGGTGAAGACGGTGGCCGTCAGGCGGCGTTCGAGGGCTTCGCGCGCGGGGCCGTCGCCCACGATGAGGCTGTGGTGCGGGACGCCCTCGCGCTCGAGCCGCTCGACGACCTCGGCGAAGGTCTCCAGCCCCTTCTCCCACACGAGCCGGCTCACGAACGCGACCACCGGCGCCCGGAACCCGTGCCCCGCACGCCACACCGCCGAGCGCTTCGCCGGCGCGAACCGGCCGGCCTCGATGCCGCGCGACCACAGCCGCGTCGGCGTCGTGATGCCGTTCTCGCGGAGCACCTCGGCCATCGCCTCGGAGGGCACGTACACCTGCGCGCAGTGGCGGTAGAACCACCGGCCGTACGCCCACAGCGTCGGCTCGATGGCACCGAGGTGGTAGTACTTGAGGTATGAGGCGAAGTGGGTGTGGAACGAGGCCACGGCCGGCACGCCGCGCTTCTGCGCCCAGCGGACGGCGCGGACGCCGAGGTAGTCCGGCGTGGCGACGTGGACGAGGTCGGGGTCGAACGCCTCCAGCCGCGCCCGCGCCTTCTTCGGGAAGGCCACCGAGAGCCGGTACTCCGGCCGCCCCGGCGCCGGCACCGACGGCACCGGCAGGAGCGTCCCCGCCGGTTCGAGGGCCGGGTCGTCCACCGTCGGCGCGAAGACGAGCACCTCGTGCCCGTGGGCCTCGAGGTAGCGGACGAGCCGGTTCAGCGTCAGCGAGACTCCGTCGCGGATGTGGACGTAGTTCCCCGTGAACAGCGCGATGCGCAGCCGGCGCCCGCAGCCGTCGCCGGCGAAGCCGTCGCCCGAGGGGATGACGCCATGGCGGGACGCGCGGCGCACGAAATCCATAGCGACGGGCATGGCGGACGGGGCTGGCGGAGAGGGGCGCCGGGCGTCGGGGGGCGGCAGAATCGGGCTCACAACGGCGCGCGAGTCGCCAAGTTCGGGCTTAACCGCTTGTTTACCGTTCGACACGGCC
This sequence comes from Rubricoccaceae bacterium, assembly GCA_035304085.1. Lineage (GTDB taxonomy): Bacteria > Bacteroidota > Rhodothermia > Rhodothermales > Rubricoccaceae > DATGQT01. The sequence continues at coordinate 1,173 of DATGQT010000009.1, read as the reverse complement.
GTCGTCCTCCGCTATTCACCCGATCCTTAAAAGGACAAGCACTTAGAGCGCCAGCACCTCGCGGAGGAACCGGCCTGTATGGCTCTCCGCGACCGCCGCGACTTCCTCCGGCGTCCCCTCGGCCACGACGAACCCGCCGCGCCGCCCGCCCTCGGGGCCGAGGTCGATCACGTAGTCGGCGCTCTTGATCACGTCGAGGTTGTGCTCGACGAGGACGACGGAGTGGCCGGCCTCGACGAGCGCGTGAAAGGCGTCGAGGAGCTTGCGGATGTCGTCGAAGTGGAGGCCGGTCGTGGGCTCGTCGAAGAGGTAGAGGGTGTGGCCCTGGTGCGGGCGGCCGAGGTGGGCGGCCAGCTTCACGCGCTGCGCCTCCCCGCCCGAGAGCGTGTTCGACGGCTGCCCGAGCGTGAGGTAGCCGAGGCCGACGTCCTGGAGCACCTTCAGCCGGCTGCCCACGCGCCCCTCGTCCCCGAAGAACGCGACGGCCTCGTCCACCGTCAGGTCGAGGATCTCGGCCACGTTCTTCCCCTTGTAGCGGATCTCCAGGACGTCCTGCTTGAAGCGGGTGCCGTGGCACGCCTCGCACTCGAGGTAGAGGTCGGCGAGGAACTGCATCTCCACCTGCACGACGCCCTCGCCCTGGCACACCTCGCACCGCCCGCCGGGCACGTTGAACGAGAACGTGCCCGGCGCGTAGCCGCGGACCTTCGCCTGGTGCGTGCTCGCGAGCAGGTCGCGGATGCCGTCGAAGGCCTTGACGTAGGTGACGGGGTTGCTCCGCGGGCTCTTCCCGATCGGCGACTGGTCCACCATCTCGACGTGCTCGACGAGGTGGGCGCCGCGGAGGCCGTCGTGCGCGCCGAGCTTCCCCTCGTACTCGCCCCCCTTCAGCCGCTTCAGCGCCGCGTAGAGCGTGTCGTGCACGAGCGTGGACTTCCCGCTCCCGGAGACGCCCGTGACGACGGTGATCATGTCGAGCGGGAAGCGGACGTCGATCCGCTTGAGGTTGTGCCCGCGGGCGTGGAGCACCTCGATCACGCGCTCGGGGTCCACCCGCCGGCGCTTCTCCGGGACGGGGATGGTCTTGCGGCCGGAGAGGTAGGCGCCGGTGAGCGAGCGCTCGTCCTCCAGCACCTCCTCGTAGGTGCCCTGGAAGACGACCTCGCCGCCGAG
>DATGQT010000008.1:0-22202 GCA_035304085.1 Rubricoccaceae bacterium | reverse complement strand
ACGACCTCCCCGAGCCGGGCCTGCTCGGCCTCGCCTTCCACCCGGACTATGCCGAGAACGGCTACCTCTACGTCACCTACGTCACCGAGGACGGCGACGGCCCGTACCGCTGGCGGCTCTCCCGCTTCACCCGCGACGGCGGGCCCGCATCCGGCGGCGCCCCCACGGCCGACCCGGACAGCGAGGTGATCCTCCTCGACCTCCCCCGGGCGGACTGGCGCCACAACGGCGGCGACCTCCACTTCGGCCCCGACGGCTACCTCTACGTCACCCTCGGCGACGGCCGCTGCTGCAGCGACCCCGACGAGCAGGCCCAGGACCGCACCGCCCTCCTCGGCAAGCTCCTCCGCCTCGACGTGGACGACCCGGCGCCGGGGCTGAACTACGGCATCCCCCCAGACAACCCGTACGTCGGCAACACCGAGGGCTGGCGCGAGGAGATCTGGGCCTACGGCTTCCGCAACCCCTGGCGCTTCTCCATCGATCAGGAGACGGGCCAGGTTTGGGTGGGCGACGTCGGCGAGGCCGACTGGGAGGAGGTGAACCTCGTCGAGGCCGGCGGGAACTACGGCTGGGACGACATGGAGGGCCCCGAGTGCCACGAGGAGCCCGACTGCGACCCCGCCGACTACACCCTCCCGGTCTGGGCCTACGACCACTCGGTCGGCCTCGCCATCATCGGCGGCTACGTCTACCGCGGCGACGACGTCCCCGAGCTCTACGGCCGGTACGTCTTCTCCGAGTGGGCGGAGCGCAAGCTATGGGCCCTCTCTTACGACCCCTCCAGCGGCGACCCACCCGAGGTGACCCTCCTCGAAGAGGACCTCGGCGTGATGCCCGCCGGCTACGCCATCGACGAGGAGGGGGAGATCTTCGCCGTCAACACGTTCTCGGGCACCATCTTCAAGCTGACGCCTGCGGCGCCGCTGCCCGATGAGCCGCCCCCGCAGGAGCCCGAGCAGCCGGCGCTGCACCTCTGGCCGAACCCGGCCTCCTCGACGCTCGAGGTCCGGGCACCCCGCGACCCCGTGACGAACGAGCTGGGGACGGTGGAGGTCTACGACATGCTGGGGCGCCGTCTCCTCGAGGCCCCTTTGCTTTCAGGCTGCCAGTGCGCCCGCCTGGACCTCGACCGGGCGCGCTTCCCGCCAGGGGTTTACGTCGCGCGGGTCGGCGAGCACGCGCAGCCTTTCACGGTCGTGCGGTGAGGACGGCCGGGGCCGCCGCGGCCTCGACCCGGACGCGGCGGCGGAACCGCGCCGTCAGCAGCACGGCGGCCGTCGCGAGCCCGAGCGTGAGACCCCACCAGATCCCCGTCGCCCCGAGGCGCAGCCCGAACCCGAGCCCGACGGCCGCGCTCATCCCCACGACCCAGTACGAGAAGCCCCCGATGAGCATGGGGACGCGGGTGTCCTTGAGGCCGCGGAGCGCGCCGGCCGCCGTCGCCTGCGTCCCGTCGAAGAGCTGGAACACGGCGGCGATGCCGAGCAGCAGCGCGGCGAGCTCGACGGTCTCCGGCGCGACGCCCTCGCCGCCGCCCTGCCCGGTGTAGAGCCACACGACCCATTCCGGTCGGAGCCAGAACAGCAGCGCGGCGGCCAGCATGAACGAGGCGCCCATCCCGATGGCCGCCCACCCGGCCCGCGCCGCCGCGGCCCCGTCGCCGCGCCCGACGGCCTGCCCCACGCGCACCGTCCCCGCCATCCCGATCCCGAGCGGGACCATGAACGTGACGCTGGCGGCGTTGAGGGCCACCTGGTGCGCCGCCAGCGCCGCCGTCCCGAACAGCCCCACGAGCAGCGTCGCCACGAGGAACAGCCCCGCCTCGAGCCCGAAGTTGACGCCGATGGGCCAGCCGAGGCGGAAGAGCCGCCGCAGGTGCGGGCCGTCCGGCCGCCGCAGCCCGGCGAAGATGCGGTAGCGGCGGAATTCGGGCGAGCGGCGGACGTAGCCGCCGAGCAGCGCGAACATCGTCGTCATGGCGAGGGCCGAGGCCCACCCGGCCCCCTCCAGCCCGAGCGCGGGGAACCCCAGCTTCCCGTACATCAGCACCCAGTTGCAGAGCACGTTCACCCCGGCCGCGATCAGCATGACGACGAGGACGGGGCGCGGCCGGCCGGTCCCCTCGCACAGGCTCCGCAGCGCCGCGAACCAGAGGTTCGGCAGCACGCCCCACCGGATCGCGCGGAGGTAGTCCGCGGCCAGCGCGGCCGTCGTCGGCTCCTGCCCCGCCGCCCGCAGGAGCGGCTCGGCGTACCCGAACAGCGCCACGAGCGGGACGCCGAGAAACACCCCCAGCCACAACCCCTGCCGCGCCCACCGCCCCACCTCGGCCTCGTCACCCGCGCCGTAGGACTGCGCCACCGACGGGTTCACCGCCAGCACCATGCCCACGCACACCAGCAGCAGCGTGAAGAACGTGGACGAGCCGAGGACGCCGGCCGCCAGCGCCGCCGTCCCCAGCCGCCCGATCATGATCACGTCCACGAAGCTCATCGTCATCTGCGCGAGCTGCGTGAGGACGAGCGGCACCGCGAGCACGAGCGTGGCGCGGACCTCGCGGCGGGCGACTGCGGCGGTGACCATCAGGGACGGATGCGGGAGCGGCGAAGCTAGGACGCAGGACCAGCGAGAAAGACGAAGGACGGATGACGAAAGCCCCGGCGCCATCGGAACTTCATCCACCCCCAGCGCCTCCCTTCCACCCCTTGTCCCTCGTCCTTCCCATAGAGCCCGTCCTGCCCGCCCTCCGCGAGGCACTCGCGGAGCACCCGGCCGCCGTGCTCCAGGCACCGCCGGGCGCCGGCAAGACCACGCGCGTCCCCCTCGCCCTCCTCGACGCCGGCTGGCTGGCGGGGCAGAAGCTCGTGATGCTGGAGCCGCGCCGGCTCGCCGCCCGCGCTGCCGCCCGCCGCATGGCCGCCCTCCTCGGCGAGCGCGTCGGCGAGACCGTCGGCTACCGCGTGCGGATGGACACGCGCGTCGGGCCGCGCACGCGCGTCGAGGTGGTGACGGAGGGGGTGCTCACGCGGATGCTCCACGCCGACCCGAGCCTGGAGGGCGTCGGCCTCGTCGTCTTCGACGAGTTCCACGAGCGCTCTTTGCAGGCCGACCTCGGCCTCGCCCTCACCCTCCAGGCCCGGCAGCTCCTCCGCCCCGATCTCCGCCTCCTCGTCATGAGCGCCACGCTCGACGGCGCCCCCGTCGCCCGCCTCCTCGGGGATGCACCGGTCGTGACGAGCGAGGGCAAGTCCTTCCCCGTAGAGACGCATTACCTGGCGCGGCCGGTGGAGGGGCGGATCGAGGGGGCCGTGGCGGCGGGCGTGCGGCGGGCGCTCGCGGAGGCCGAGGGCGACGTGCTCGCCTTCCTCCCCGGCGCCGCCGAGATCCGGCGCACCGAGGCCCGCCTCCTCGAAGGCGGCCTGCCCGACGGCGTCTTCGTCGCGCCGCTCTACGGGGCGCTGCCGGCCGAGGCGCAGGACCGCGCCGTCGCGCCCGCGCCGGCGGGGCAGCGCAAGGTCGTCCTCGCCACCGACATCGCCGAGACGAGCCTGACCATCGAGGGGGTGCGGGCGGTGGTGGACGGCGGCCTCGCGCGGCGGCCCCGCTTCGACCCCCGCAGCGGGATGACCGGCCTCGTGACCGTCCGCGTCTCGCGGTCGTCGGCCGACCAGCGGCGGGGGCGGGCCGGGCGGACGGCCCCCGGCGTCTGCTACCGCCTCTGGACGAAGGCCGAGCACGCCCGCCTCGCCCCCTTCGCGCCGCCCGAGATCCTCGAGGCCGACCTCGCCCCGCTCGCCCTCGACCTCGCCGCCTGGGGCGCCGCGCCCGAAGACCTCGCCTGGCTCGACCCGCCCCCGCCCGGACCCTTCGCGCAGGCGCGCGACCTCCTCGCCGCGCTCGGCGCCCTCGACCACGCCGGGCGCCTCACCGACCACGGCCGGCGCATGGCCGGGCTCGCCCTCCACCCCCGCCTCGCCCACATGCTGCTGCGGGCGCAGGACCTCGGCCTCGGCGCCGGGGTCGCCGCCCTCCTCGGCGCGCGCGACCCGCTCCGCCGCGCCGGCCCCCAGCCACCCGACGTGGACCTCCGCCTCCGCTTCGAAGCCCTCCGCAGCGGCCGCGCCCCGGGGCACGAGGTGGACCGCGGCGCCCTCGCCCGCATCCGGGAGGAGGCGAGGCACTGGCGCAGGCGCCTGGGGGATGGAGCGGATGGAAAGGGCGGAAGGGATGGAGGGGAAACCCCCGACCCTCACCCTTCCCCCTCCAACCTCGACCAGGCCGGCGTCCTCCTCGCCCTCGCCTACCCCGACCGCATCGCCGAGCGCCGCGCCCCCGGCCGCTTCCGCCTCCGCAACGGCCGCGCCGCCCGCCTCCCCGACCACGACCCCCTCGCCGACGCCCCCTACCTCGCCGTCGCCGACCTCGACAGCCTGCCCCGCTCCAGCGGGGCCCGGGGCGGCGAGGCGCGCGTGTTCCTCGCCGCCCCCCTCACGCGCGAGGAGATCGAGGCCTACTTCGCTGACCAGATCGAGACCGAGGACGCGGTGATGTGGGACGTCGAGGCCGGACGCGTGCGGGCGCGGCGCCTCACGCGGCTGGGGGCGGTGGTGCTGCGCGAGGCGCCGCTAGCCACCCCGGATCCCGACACCGTCGCGGGCGCGCTCGTCGAGGGCGTGCGGCAGAGCGAGGGTCGCCTGCTGCCCTGGACGCGGGCGGCGCGCGGCGTGCAGGAGCGTGTGCTCTTCCTCCGCCACCACCTCGGCGACGCGTGGCCCGACCTCTCCGACGCCGCTCTCCTCGCCACCCTCGACGACTGGCTCCGTCCCTACCTCGCCGGCTGCGCGACCGCCGCCGACCTCGCCCGCCTCGACCTCGCTTCGGTCCTCCTCGACCGGCTCGACGGGCCGCAGCGCGCAGCGCTCGACCGCCTCGCCCCCACCCACCTCACCGTCCCTTCCGGCTCCCGCATCCCCCTCGACTACACCGACCCCGCCGCGCCCGTCCTCGCCGTGCGCCTCCAGGAGGTCTTCGGGATGACCGAGACGCCGCGGCTCGCCGGCGGCTGCGTGCCCGTCCTCATGCACCTCCTCTCCCCCGCCGGCCGGCCCGTCCAGGTGACGCGCGACCTCGCCAGCTTCTGGCGCGACGCCTACTTCGATGTTCGTAAAGACCTCCGGGGCCGCTACCCCAAGCACCACTGGCCCGAGGACCCGCTCGCCGCCGAGCCCACCGCCCGCGCCAAACGCCGGGGCCAGTAGACAGGGGACAGAAGACAGAAGTCAGGGGTCAGAGGTCAGGAACTTCTCCCGTTCCTCCCGTCGCCCCACGGACCACGGACCACGGACCACTGAATGAGAGCTCTCCGCCACCACGCCTTCGGCCCGCCCGCCGAGGTCCTCCGGCTCGACGACGTGCCGATGCCCGAGCCCGGGCCGGGCGAGGTCCGCGTCCGCCTCACGCACAGGGGCATCAACCTCGCCGACCTCCTGACCATCCGCGGGCGGTACGGCCGGCGGCCCACGCTTCCGGCCGTCGGCGGCAACGAGGGCGTGGGCGTGGTGGACGCGCGGGGAGAGGGGGTCGAGGGACTGGCGGTGGGGCAGCGCGTCGTCCCGCTCGGCGCGGGGCCGACGTGGCAGGAGTACCTGCTGGCGCCGCCGGAGCGGCTGCTCCCCGTACCGGCCGGGGTCTCGGACGAGGCGGCGGCGCAACTCTACGTCAACCCCCTCACGGCGTGGCTGCTGCTGGAGCGGGTGGCCGACGCGGCCGAGAGCCTGCCCCGGACTCGATCCGGGGGCGACGCGCTCGTGCTCACGGCGGGCGCCTCGGCCGTGGCGCGCTGCGCCATCCAGCTCGCCGCCCGGCGCGGCCTCCGCCCCATCGCCATCGTCCGCCGCGGCGAGCACGCCGACGCCCTCCGGGCGCTCGGCGCCGAGGTCCTCGTGGCCGACGCGAACGGCGAAGACGCGCGGGCCCAGCTCCGCGCCCTCGTCGGCCCCGACGGCGCGCGGGCCGTGTTCGACGCGGTGGCGGGCGAAGCCGGCGCCCTCGCCCTCTCGGCCCTCCGCCACGGCGGGCGCCACGTCGTCTACGGCGGCCTCAGCGGGGCGCCCCTCGCCGTCGACGCGGGCGCCCTCATCTTCCGCGACGTGCGGGTGGAGGGGGTGTGGCGGACGCGCTGGGCAGCGGAGGCACCGGCCGAGGCCATCCGCCGCGCCGTCGGCGCGCTGGCCGACCTCGTGGCCGAGGGCGCGCTGGCGCTGCCGGTCGAGGCGACGTACGACCTCGCCGACTGGCGCGAGGCGCTGGCTCACGCGGCGGCGCCGGGGCGGCTCGGGAAGGTGCTGCTGACGGGGTAGCCCGCCGCCGGCGCATTTCGTCTCGTAGCGTCCGGGAGCGCGAAGGACCCTCGTACGGCCCCTGCATCCCCCCGTCCTGCACCCTCAATCGCCGCGCAGCAGGCCGCCCGGCTCCCTCAGGCGCGGGTGAACGACGGCGGCACCGCGTTTGCGCGAGGCCCGGCGCTCTCACCCCGCGAAGCGATGTCGAAGCTCCCGATCACGGGGCGCGCGCCCCGCACGTCCCTCGCCGCTGTCTCCCTAGCGCTGCTCCTCGTCCCCCTCGCCGCCCGCGCGAACCCGGGGCTCCTCCTACCGCCGGCCGGCCCCTACGGCGCCGTCGCCTCCCCCTTCGTGCCCGCCGTGCCCGGCGCCGCCGAGGCCGTCGCCGCCGACTACCTCCTCGCCGACGGCTGTCACCTCGGCGCCCTCCTCGCCGTCCTGCCGGGGCCGGGCTACGACGCCGGGGCCGCCCTCGCCGCCTTCGCCGGCGGCACCCCCGGCGCGGCGCGGCCCGTAGTGCTGCACGGGCACCCGCTCACCCTCGTCACCGTCGCCCGTCCCGGCGAGGCGCCCGTCTACGCCGTCGCCTTCGCCGTCAGCCACGCGGACGGACAGGTGACCGCGGACGCGGCCGAGGGCGACGTGCACGTCGTGGCCTGGGCCGAGGCCGAGGAGGCCGCCACCGCCCTCGCCGCCGCCGCCCTCGACCACCTCTCCGCGTCGGTCCCCCTCGCGCTCGCGCGGGACGTCCCCGCCGTCGCCGCGTTCACGGCGGCCCCGAACCCGTTCGCCGGCGGCACGACCCTCCGGTTCACGCTCACGGCGCCGGCCGAGGTGGCGGTGAGCGTGTACGACGTGCTCGGCCGGCGCGTCGCCGCGCTCGTGCCGGGCCGGCTGGGGGCCGGGCTGCACGCGCTCCCGTTCGAGGCCGACGCGCTCGCGCCCGGCGCCTACGTCGTCCGCCTCACCGCGGGAGCGGCCGTCGCCACGCAGCGCGTCACGCGCCGGTAGGGGAACCCCGCCATACGCCCGGCGGCGTGCCGGAGGCTGGAGCGTCGTTCATCGTGCCTTCGCGAGACGCACCCGTGTCTGCCGAGGGCTTCGTGGAACGGGGGCAGGATTTTGTGGCGGGCTGTTAATGACGGCGCCCACCCTGCTGAAACCACGGGGAGTCCCCCCGGAGTCGCGTCGTTTCAGCTTCCGCCGCCATGGAAATCCACGCCTCCACCCCCCCTCTGGCCAGCACCTGGATCCGCCTCGCCCCGTGCGAGCGGGCCGCCCTCGAGGCGCTCCGCGACGCCCTCCGCGAGCGCGAGCACGCCGGCGGCCGGCTGGCGCTGGAGGGCATCGGGCTCTTCTCGCTCCGCCGCGGCGACGCCGTCGAGGCGTACCTCTCGCCCGGCGCCGCCGTAGCCCTCGCGCCCCACCTCGCCGGCCTCGCCCCCGTCCCCTCCAGCCCCCCCCCCGACGCGCCGGGCGTGAAGCTGGAGGAGGGGGACACCGAGCTGTGGGTGGCCGTCGTGCGGGGGCGGGACCGCCATCCCGAGGCGTGACCTCGGGGCGGAGCCGCGCCGGCTACTCGGCCCCGATGGTGACGGGCACGCGGACCTCGTCCCAGTAGAGCACGAGGTCGCCGGAGGTGTCGGTGACGTTCTCGAAGACGAACGTCATCATCTCGGTGGCCGGGCCCGCCTCGGGCACGACCTCGACGCGGAGGGCGTCCTGGCTCTCGTCGTACTCGAAGGCGCCCCACTGGTCGGCGGCGCGGTTGAAGACGATGGTCCAGCGCTCCTCGGTGGGGATGGTGACGAGGGCGTAGGTCCCGGCCGGGAGCGGCTGCCCCTCGATGGTCACGTCCTTCGAGACGGAGAACGAGGTGGCCTCGTTGGCGCCGGTGCGCCAGACCTCCCCGTAGGGCACGAGGTCGCCGAAGATCACGCGCCCGCGCACGCTGGGTCGCCCGTAGGTCAGCAGCACGTCGGTGGTGCCGATGGTCTGGCCGACGACGGCGTTGGGGCTCTGGCGCGGCTCGTCGGTCCCGCGCTGCGGGATCGTCATCTGCGCCGCGGCGGCGGGGGCGAGGGCGAGGAGGGCGAGCGCGAGGAGGAAGGAGCGGATGCGCATGGGAGGCGGTGCGGATTGGGGTGAACGAGGAAAAGCGCGGGCAGAACGCGCCTGCCCGCGCCGGGTTCACGCCGGACTCCCCCGCCCGGCCGGCCTCAGTTCCGGCCGGCCAGCGCCGCCACCGCCGCCCCGGCGGCGAGGGCGATGCTCGCCGCCGCGAGCGGGTGCCGCTGCACCTGCGTGTACAGGCTCGACTGCAGCTCGTGCTCGGCGGTGCCGTGGACGTGCCCGCTCCCGGGGTCCGGCTCGTCCACGGTACCGTGGCGGTCGCCGACGAAGGGGGCGTCCTTCTTCTGCTGCTCGAACATCGTCGCCTCCATGAACCGGTCGGTGAGGCGGGGGAACACCATGCCCATCTTGGCGATCAGCCCGTCCTTGCCGCCGATGGTGAGGTCGCGGACGGGGTGCTCGGCGGCGTCGAGGACGTAGCGGGCGACGACCTCCGGGGCGTACGTCGGCTCGGGCAGCTTGGCCTCCTCCACCATGTAGTTCGCGGAGCGCTCGGGGAAGGGGGTGTTGATGGCCGACGGCTTGATGAGGGTGACGGAGACGGGGAGCCCCTCCTTCTCGAGCTCCATCCGGAGGACGTCCGTGAACCCCTTGACGGCGTGCTTCGAGGCGGAGTAGTGGCCGTGGAGCGGGACGCCCCGGTCGCTCTCGACGCTGCCGATGTTGATGATGGCGCCGCCGTAGGCGCCGTCCCCCCGGGCCCGACGGCGGAAGTGCTCGGCGGCGACGAGGCTGCCGTGGACGACGCCCCAGTAGTTCGTCTCGAACACGTCGCGGGCGTCGTCGAGCGGGGTGTCCCGGAGCTCGCCGTAAACGGAGACGCCGGCGTTGTTGACCCACGTGTCGAAGCCGCCGAAGCGCTCGACGGCCTGTTGTGCCGCCATCTCCACCGTGGCGTGGTCGCCGACGTCGGCGACGAGGTGCTCGACCTCGGCGCCCTCGGCCTCGCAGCGGCTGTGGGCGGAGGCGAGGCCCTCGGGGTCGCGCGCGATGAGGAAGAGGCGGGCGCCGCGGCGTGCGGCCTCGAGGGCCGTGGCGAGGCCGATGCCGCTGGAGGCGCCGGTGATGACGATGACCTGTTCTTCAAGGGGCTTGAGGCGGACACGCATGGCTGGAAAGGCTGGTGGCGAAGAGCCTCCCTTGTACCGGCGCCCCATCCGCCCGTTCACCCGGCCCGGCGATATCAGGAGGGACCGGAGGGCTCTGGGGGCAGGGGACACGAGGCAGGGGGCACGAGGCAGTGGACGGTGAAACGGTCGCTCCGTCACCGCCTCCTGCCCCCTGTCCCCTGCCCCCTGCCCACTGTCTACTCCCCCCCGTCCACTGCCACCACCGGCTCCCCCGCCGTCGCGGTCTCCTCGGCGTAGAGGGCCGAGAGCCGCCGCGTCATCGGACCGACCTCGCCGTCGCCGATGGTCCGGCCGTCGAGGCGGACGACGCCGGCCAGCTCGCCCATCGTCCCCGTCACGAACACCTCGTCGGCGCGGTAGGCATCGGTCGTCGAGAGGCGGCGGACGGCGTGGGGGATGCCCTCGCGCGCGCAGAGGTCGAGGACGGTCTGCCGCGTGATGCCCTCGGGGCAGGCGTCGGTGTGGCTCGTCATCACGGCGCCGCCGTCCACGAGGAAGACGTGGGTCCCGTTGCACTCGGCGATGAACCCCTCGCGGTCGAGCATGAGCGCGGCGTCGGCGCCGGCCACGTTCGCCTCGACGTTGGCGAGGATGGACTGGAGGAGGTTGGCGTGGTGGATCTTGGGGTCGAGGCAGTCGGGCGGGAAGCGGCGGACGGACGCCGTGATCAGCGTGAGGCCGTCCTTCCGGTACACCGGCGCCTTCCACTCGGCCAGCACGATGAGCGTGGGGCCGGACTGGTTGAGGCGGGGGTCCATCCCGGAGGTGATCTTGACCCCGCGCGTGAGGGTGAGGCGGATGTGGACGCCGTCCGTCATCCCGTTCGCCTCCAGCGTCCGCCGGATCTCGTGCCGGATGGCCTCCTTCGACGGGATCTCGGCGAACGCCAGCGCCTTGGCCGAGCCGACGAGGCGGTCGAGGTGGGCGTCGAGGCGGAAGATGCGGCCGTCGTAGAGGCGGAGCCCCTCCCAGACGGCGTCGCCGCCCTGGACGGCCGAGTCGAACGGGCTCACGCCGGCCTCGTCGCGGTGGACGAGGCGACCGTTGATGTTGACGATGAGGTCGCGGTTGCGTTCGTCGAACTGCTGGAGCATGATGGGTCCGTGGTCCGTGGTCCGTGGTGGGCGGTCAGCCGGTGCTGGTAGAGCGCGCGGTAGTGCTCCTCACATTCGGCCAGCACGTCCGCCAGGTGCACCGGCACCTCGGCGGCCTCCTCGCGGGGTGGCTCGAAGCCCGTCGAGCGCTCGACGCTGGCGTACCAGTAGGGCGCCCAGACGCCGTCGGTGGCGCGCGGGCCGGGAGGCCAGTGGAGCATGGCGGCGTCGAACGGCACGCCGAGGGCGGCGCAGAGGGCGCGGAGCAGCCCCTCCGGGTCGGCCAGCACGTCGCGCGCGTCGATCACCGGGGGCGGCGTGCCGGCGCGGTCGGCGAAGCGGCGGAACAGTTCCGCCTGCTGCGGCAGCCCGGTGTCCTCGACGCGCGGGTGCGGGATCACCTTCGCCAGTGAGGCCAGCATCGCGCGGGGCTCGCGGAGGAGGAAGGCGTGGCGGAACGACGGCGCGTCGAGCCAGGCGCGGTCCACCTCGCGGAGGAGATGGTGCGCCATGTGCTTCTGGTAGAAGATCGGCCTCCCGCCGGGGACGGGGCCGGTGAGGACCTCGGCGACCACCTGCCAGTCCGTCGGCTGGGACGCCAGGACCGCCTCGCGGCCGGGGTGATCGAGGCCGGTTCTGGCGAGGTAGAACGCGTAGAGCGGCTCGTCCACGACGGCGGTGTCGGGGCGGTTCTCCCACGCGCGCATGAGCGCGGTGGAGAGGTTGCGCGGGCCGCTCCACATGGCGATCCGGAGAGGCTCAGCAGGATGTGGCGGGGGGTGTGACACGAGGCGGGCAGCGAGGGGGTCGGAATATCGCGCCGCGCCCTCCCCGGCGCGCCAGCGTGTCAGCCGTGGCCGCGACTTATCCACCGCACGCGCCCTCGGCACGCCGGTTGTTCCACCCTCACCCGCCACTCTTCACCCCGATCCGTCATGCGCGCCGTCGCCGCCTCCTCGTCCCCCCGCCTCCTCCACTACGCCGTGACGCGCGATGCGCTCGACCTCCTCGACGCCGCCGGCGTCGAGACGTTCACGGAGCTCGCGCAGTGGGACGCCCGCCGCCTCCAGCGCCGCCTCGCCCAGGTGAACGCGCGCGCGCGCCGCGTCGGCGACGCCCCGCCGGTGGCGGCCGTGGCCTCGTGGATCGACCACGCCCGCCGCTCGACGCGCGCGGCCGACCGGCAGGGCCTGCGGCCGGCACGGCGCTCCCTCCTCGGCCGCCTCTACGCGCGCCTCACCGGCCGCTGAGCCCTACGGCCCGAGCACGAACCGGCGCGTCTCCCCCGGCACGCCGCCCTCCCCGAACGCCCGCTCGACGAACAGGCCGCCGCCCTCGCGGTTCAGCAGCAGCACCGTCGAGGCGCGGGTGCCGTAGTCGGCGCTGGTGACGAAGAGGGCCGAGAGCATCCGCTCGCGTTCGAGGCCGATGCCGGTGTCGGGGAGCTGGTCGTCGGGCGCGCGGAGGTCGTCGTGGAGGAGGTCGAGGAGAGCCTCGGGCGCGACGTCGTCCGCCTCGATCAGCCGCTCGAACGTCTCCAGGCCGCGCTGCACCTTCGGCCAGCGCACGCCGAGCGTGGCGTTGGAGAGGCCGTAGACGCCGGGACCGAGCGGCGCGGCGGCGTCGGTGTGGGTGGAGACGTACCAGAGCGCCTCGCCGTCGTCCACGAGGAGGTTGAACGGGTTGTATTCGGCGCGCGCGGCGAAGACCTCGGCGGCGAAGTCGGCGGCGGAAGCGGCGCCGCAGAGGAAGTCGCTCACGAGGGCGCCGCGTGAGCGGGCGCCGGGCCGGTGCGCCGGGAGGTCGCGCACGTTGGTGACGACGGCCCAGCGCCCGGCGCCACGCACACCGAGCCAGGTACCGCCGGCCTCGAGGTCGCGCCCGGCGATCACGCCCGGACACTCCGACCACGGCGCGGCCGGGGCCGTCGGGCGGCGGTAGAACTCGTCGCGGTTGCCGGCGAAGACGAGGCGGTGGCGGGGGTGTCGGTCGAGGGCGAAGAAGAGGACGCACATGGGAGGGAGGACGGCCGCGCGCGCGGCGAGGATCCCTCTCCGGTGGCTCACTCGCCCGGCACGGGGGCGGGCGCGCCCCAGTTCGTCGGGTCGAAGAGTGCGGGATCGGCGTCGAAGCCGGTGCGGATGTCCGAGTACTCCTCCCAGAACACCTTCTGCCCGTCCACCCAGATCTCGACCGTCGGCGCGATCCACCCGCCGTCGAGCGGCTCGTAGTCGGTGAAGCGGATGTCCTGGAGGACGGCGGGGTCCTGCTCGGTCGGCTCGACGAGGCGGACGAAGACGAGGCGCTCGGCGTCCACCCACACCTCCTTCGTCTCGGGGCTCCCGAAGACGAAGGCCGGGCGGCCCTCCCACTCCTCGCTACGGACGGGGCCGAGGGTGAAGCCGTCCTCCTCCATGACCCCCAGCGTCACCTCGGGCGGCTGCGTGTACACGTCGAAGCCGAGCGTCATGAGGTCGTTGCGCTCGCCGACGGCCGCCACCAGCTCACCGCCCCGGAAGATGTAAGTGCTGTCGTTGGCGAAGAGGGCGCCGTTGCCGGCGGCGGGGTCGCCCATCTCGATGCGGAGGCGGCCCGGCATCGCGCCCCACTCGCGCCACGTCTCCACCAGCACGGAGTCGCCGGGGCCGAGGCGGGAGGTGGCCTGGGTGAAGTAGAGCGTGCGGTACCACGTGTCCGCGTAGCGGGCGTGCATGGCGCGGACGAGCGCGGCGGCGTCTGCGGGCGCGGCGTGGCCGGCGTGGTCCTGCGCCGCGGCGAGGGGCGCGGCGAACAGGAGAGCGAGGGGAAGGAATCGGCGCATCGAGGGGAGAGGCGTGGGGGTGCGAGGGCTCAGCTGGAGTGGTCGTGGATGGTCTCCCAGCGCGTGCCGTTCCAGGCCCAGACCGTCGAGAACCACCCGCTCGCCTCGTCTTCGCCCCCGCCCGTGAGCACGAAGCGGCCGGTGACGAGGGCATGCTCGGAGCCGAGCGGCGTGACCGCGATCTGCTCGAAGCGGAGCTGCTGGATGGGCTGGCCGTCGCGCCAGAAGTGCTGCGCCAGCAGTGCCCGCGTGTGGTCCCGGCCCGTGACGGGGCCGTTCCCCGTCATGAACCGGGCGGAGTCGGCGTAGATGGCGACGTGGCCGTCGAGGTCAGCCGCGTTCCAGGCGTCGGCCGACCCCGTCAGCAGGCGGGGGATGACGGCGGCCGGATCGGGGACCTGCGCGCTCGCGGGGAGCGCGGCGAGGAGGAACGCGAGGAGGGGCAGGAAGCGGGCGGTCATGGGCGTACCGGAAGGGGGTGCTAACAACTTAGCTCCCCGGAGGCGTCAGCGGACGACGGCGAGCGGGCGGGCGAGGCGCCGGCCCGCGGCCTCCATGCGGACGAAGTAGGGGCCGACGGGGAGCGCGCCCAGCGGGAGGGGCACCTCGTGGATGCCCGGGACGGCCTCGGCGTCGAACGCCACGGCGACCTCGCGCCCGCGCGCATCCACCAGCGCGATACGGACGGGGCCGGGGCGTTCGAGGCGGAAGCCCACCCGCGCGCCCGCCCGCGCCGGGTTCGGCCGCGGCGCCTCCAGACGCAAGCCCTGCGCGTCCGGCGCCGTGCCCTCGGAGCCCGTCGCCGTCCCGGTGTGGAGGAGGAGGCGGTCGAACGCGTTCGGGTCCGCGTTCTGGAGCATGGCGACGTAGAGGTCCGGCCACCCGTCCCCGTTGTAGTCGGCGATCTCGACGCCGAGGCCAGGGCCGGTGATCGGCGCGGGCAGCACCGCGGCCGTCGCGTCGGAGAAGCGGCCGTCGCCGTCGTTGAGGAGGACCACGAGTGGGCCGAGGTTCACCTGCACGAGGTCGAGGTCGCCGTCGCCGTCGAGGTCGGCCGCCTCGACGTCCATGCTGTTGCGCGCGACGGCGCCGACCGGCGGGAGGTGCGTCGCCGTGACGTCGTCGAAGAGGGGCTGGGCCGAGGCGGTCGAGGCGAGGAGCAGGGGGAGGGCGAGGAGGGGGCGCATGGGAGGTGCTAAAAAATTAGCCTACCCGGAACCTACGGCGCCTCCCGTTCCCCCGCAAGGGGCTTTCCTCCGACCGCGGGGGCGCGGGTCTGCCTGCCCCTCAGCGTGCGTGGACCACCGCCCCTGCTCACGCCGGCTGCGGCGCGACGTTCTTGTTCATCCGGAAGAGGTTGTCCGGGTCCCACTTCGCCTTCACCGCCGCGAGCCGGTCGTAGTTGCTCCCGTAGGCGGCGCGGACGCGGTCGTCGCCCTCGTCCTCCGTCTGGAAGTTGATGTAGGTGCCGCCCGTCGAGAAGCGGCGGAGGTCCTCCCACGTCTCCCGTGCCCACGCGACGTTGACCGCGTCGTCGGCCGGGTCGTCCCAGGCGGCCGTGATGTTGAGGATGAACCGGGCGTCGCGGTTGCCCATGGGCGAGTGGTCGGGCGGGAGGTCGTTGAGCGGGCCGTCCACGGGGAAGAGGATGACGGCGGCGTGGGGCGAGGGGAGACGCTCGGCGTGCGCGAGGACGCCCTCGATCAGCCCGTCGCTCAGCCCCGCGAGGTAGTCCGACTTCCAGTAGTAGCGCCGGCCCCGGGGCTGCGTGGCGTCGAGGAGGGCCTGCTGCTGGACGTAGGGGCGCCGCTGGAGGACGTCGCCCACGGGCGCGCCGAAGGCCTTGATGGGCGCCGCCGCCGCCTCGCCCTCCGCGACTGACCCCGTGTGGCACGCGAGGAGCCCGACGATGGGCTCGCCGTGGACCTCCGGCGGCAGCCAAGGCGCCGGCGGGGCCTTGCGCAGCACGGCGACGCAGGTCATCTCCGGCGGCGCCGCTTCGACGAGGGCGCGGTACATCGCCAGCACGGCCGGCGCCTCGGCGGCGTGCCACGCGACGAGGCCGCCCACCACCTCGGGGCCCACGGGGTAGAGCGCGTACTCGAAGGCCGTCACGACGCCGAAGTTGCCGCCGCCCCCGCGGAGGCCCCAGAACAGGTCGGCGTGCTCGTCCGCGCGAGCGCGGACGACGCGCCCGTCGGCCGTGACGACCTCCATCGCGCGGACGTTGTCGCAGGCCCAGCCGAACCGGCGCGTGAGGTAGCCGAACCCGCCGCCGACGGTGAGGCCGCCGACGCCGGTCTCCGAGACGAAGCCGAGCACGGCGGCGAGGCCGTGGAGCTGCGTCTCGCGGTCGACGTCGCCGAGGAGGCAGCCGCCCTGGGCGCGGGCCACGCGCGCGGCGGGGTCCACCCACACCCCGCGCATCAGCGAGAGGTCGATCACGAGCCCCCCTTCGCACACGGCCAGCCCGGCGATGTTGTGGCCGCCGCCCTTGACCGAGAGGGCGAGGCCGTGCTCGCGCGCGAAGTCCACGCACGCCACGACGTCGGCGGTGCCGAGGGCGCGGGCGACGAGGGCGGGGCGGCGGTCGATCATCCCGTTCCAGAGGGCGCGTGCCGCGTCGTAGCCGGGGTCGCCGTCGCGGAGGAGCGTGCCGCGCAGGCGGGTGCGGAAGGCGTCGAGGGTGGCGTCGTCGAGGGCGACGGTGGCGCCGTCTCGGGTGCGGGCGGTCATGGCGGAGGGGGTTCTGGGACGGGCCCGCGTCGCAGCCGCCTGCCGTTTGGGGCGAGCCCCTCTCGATCAGGCGCCGCCGGGCCGCGGGGCGAAGAACCTAAGCGCTGTATTACCAGCGCGCAAGGGCCTGTCCCTCGCGCCGCCGCGCCCACGCCCACGCCCCGATCAGCCCCGCCTCGGCGACGGCGTCGAGGAGGTAGACGGGCGGGATCCGGCCCTTCGCCGCGTAGACGGCGTCCACCCCCGCGAGGAACGCCGCGCTCCCCACGGCGAGGCCCTGCATCTCCTCCGGCACCCGCCCGCGCGCCCCCGCCGCCAGCAGCGCCCCCCCGACGACGCCGACGAGCCCGCCCACCGTCTTCACGAGCCAGAGGTCCACCTTCGGCCCCGTCACGGCGAGGAACGTCCTCATGCTGAGGAAGGGCCAGACGCCGGTGGCGGCGTAGTAGAGGCCCTGCGCGAGAGCGACGCGGGCGGTCGGGGAACGACGGCGGGACATGGCGAGGGGCGGCGGAGAACGGACGCTGTGAATGCCCGTCCGGCCGCCGGGGTTCACGGCGCCTCCGCCGCGATCAGCGCCCGCGCCTGCGCCACCACCCGCCGCTCGTTCTCGAACGCCAGCAGCGCCTCGGCCTCCTCGACCGGCACCCACCGCGCCTCCTCCACCTCGTGGTCGTGGTCGCGCACGTCGCCGGCCCGGTAGGCGAGGAGGAAGAAGTGGACGCGCTTGCGGAAGCGGACGCGGCCCGCGCCCCGGCGGCCGACGTACCAGTACTCGATCACGTCGAGCGGCGCCACCAGCGCCGCCTCGATCCCGGCCTCCTCGCGCACCTCGCGGAGCGCCGTCGCCTCGGGCGTCTCGCCCGCGTCCACGATCCCCTTCGGGAGCTGCCACCGGCCCTTCGGCTTCATCTTGACGACGGCCACCTCGACGCCGCGCGCGCCCCGGCGGAAGGCCACGCCGCCGGCCGAGACCTGGTCCTCGGTGGGGATGGGTGCGGGGCGCGGATCGGACATCGACGGGGCGGACTATCGCACGGGACGTGGCGAGGAGCTGCCCGCCTACCGCCGCCCCGCAGCGGGGTTCTCCCGTCCCCACCTGCCCCACGCGCGCTTCTGCGCACGCTCGCCGGGCGCTACACTTGGGCGCCCACCCCGAACGTTGATCGGGAGCACGGGCCGGCCCCCTTGCCGCCTGCCTCCCCGCAGCCCTACGTTCCCCGCCTTCCCGGCGGCGGCCTCGCCCTCGCCGCTCCTCCCCTCACGACGCCAACGCCCATGGTTTCCTCTACGCTCGACCGGCTGCCGGGTCCGCGGCTCCTGGCCGGCTGCCTCCTGCTGCTGATCACGACCCCGCCCGCGCTCTCGCAGGGTACCCTCGACCGCGAGGAGGTACGGCAGGTCGCCGACTCGCTCGGGGCCCTGCGGTACTCCACCGAGGCGCTGGCGCAGCGGGTGGTCGATGCCTACGGGGTGGCGGGGGAACCGGGCGCGCGTGAGCCCGACGGCCCTTACCGCCGCGCCGCCGCGCTGCACCAGGCGGCGGCGAGCGCCCACAACGGCCTCGTCGCCCGGATCAGCCTCGACCTCGCCGACGGGGCGGCCGTCACGTACGGCCGGTACGAGAGCCCGTTCGACTCCGTGCGCAGCGCGCGGGAGGCCCTGTGGGACCACGTCGAGGGGCGCTCAGCGGGGGCCGATTCGGTCGTGGTGGGCGCACGGAGCGGGTCGGTCGTCCACGGCATCGGGTCGCTGGTGCGGACGGCCTGGGGCGCGCTCGTCGAGGGGGCCCGCGAGATCCGGGGGCGGACGCGAGGGGTGCGGGGGGCGTTCGCCGCCCCGCAGCCCGACGAGGAGGTGGGGGACCTCTTCCGGCGCACCTACAGCCTCCCCGCCTTCGAGGCGTACGCGCCGGGCGATCCCGACGGGACCCTCGAAGAGTAAGGGGGCTTCCCGCCGGTTCCCCGACGGCTCTGCGGGCGCCGCCCGGCCGGCCTGCCCTCCCGGCGGGGACGCAGGACGACCGCTGCACGTCGACTGCCACGCGTCCCCTATGTTTGGGCAATCCCGGAGCCCGATGACCGCCTCGTCGTCTGACGGCCACCCCCTCCTCCCCGCCCTACCCCTCCGATGCGCCAGATGCTCGCGGTCGTGCTCGGCGGCGGCGCCGGCACGCGGCTGTTCCCGCTGACGGCCTACCGCGCCAAGCCCGCCGTCCCCTTCGCCGGGAAGTACCGCCTCGTCGACGTCCCCATCTCCAACTGCATCAACTCCGGGCTCAACCGGATCTTCGTCGTCACGCAGTACAACTCGGCCAGCCTCAACCGCCACGTCGCCCGCTCGTACATCTTCGACCGGTTCCGCGGCGGGTTCGTGACGGTGCTCGCCGCCGAGCAGACGCCGTTCTCGAAGTCGTGGTACCAGGGGACGGCCGACGCCGTGCGGCAGACGATGTCCCACATCCGGAGCTACCCCCACGACCACGTCATCATCCTCTCGGGGGACCAGCTCTACGCCATGGACTACCGCGAGATGCTGAAGCACCACCGGCGCCTCGGCGCCGACGTGACGGTGGCCGTGACGCCCGTCCGCGCCGACGAGGCCCCCGCCTTCGGCATCCTCAAGATGGACGACGGCCACCGGATCACGGAGTTCCACGAGAAGCCCCCCCTCGACCAGCTCGACGGGAAGGACAGCCCGGTCTCGGACGAGATGGCCGCCGAGGGCCGCGTCTACCTCGCCTCGATGGGCATCTACATCTTCGACGCCGACGTCCTCCGCGACGTCCTCGACGCCCACCCCGACGACCACGACTTCGGCCGCGAGATCATCCCCGGCGCCATCCACCGCTACCGCGTCGCCGCCTACCCCTTCACCGGGTACTGGAACGACATCGGGACCGTCCGCTCCTTCTTCGAGACCAACATCATGCTCGCCCAGCCGAAGCCGGACTTCAACCTCTACGACCCCAAGATGCCGCTCTACACGAACTCCCGGATGCTCCCCCCGGCGAAGGTCGTCCGCACCACCGTCGAGAACAGCCTCATCGGGGAGGGGAGCGTGATCGAGGACAGCACCATCACCGACTCCATCGTCGGCATCCGCTCCTACGTCTGCGCCGGGGCGCACCTCCACCGCACGATCCTCCTCGGCTCGGACTACTACTCGTGGCAGGACCCCGAGGACCGCGCGCCCGTCCAGGGCCCCGCGCGGCCCGGCGTCGGCGAGGGCTCGCGGATCGAGAACGCCATCGTGGACCTCAACGCCTCCATCGGCCGCGACTGCGTGATCACGAACCAGGAGGGCGTCCAGGAGGGCGAGGGCCCCGGCTACTACATCCGCGACGGCATCGTCGTCGTCACGAAGAACGCCGAGATCCCCGACGGGACGGTGATCTGAAGTGCGGATTTCGGATTGCGGATTGCGGATTTGCACGCTTCAATCCGCAATCCGCAATCCGAAATCCGCAATCGAACCATGCGCATCGCCCTCCTCACCAACGAGTACCCGCCCCACGTCTACGGCGGCGCGGGCGTCCACGTCGAGTACCTCGCGCGCGAGCTGGCGCGGGCCGAGGGCGGCGCCCACGCGGTGGACGTGCTCTGCTTCGGGCGGCAGCACGAGGACCACGGCAACCTCCGCGTGCGCGGCGTGGAGCGGATGCTCCCGGAGGTGACGTTCGAGACGCACGACGCGCGCCACGCCCGCCTCCTCGACGCCCTCCTCCGCGACCTCGCCATGGCCGGCGCCGTGGAGAGGCCGGACGTCGTCCACTGCCACACGTGGTACGCCCACCTCGGCGGCCTGCTGGCCCGCCCCCTCACCGGCGCCCGCCTCGTCCTCACCACGCACTCGCTGGAGCCCCACCGCCCCTGGAAGGAGGAGCAGCTCGGGAGCGCCTACCACGCCACCACCTGGATCGAGCGGACGGCCTACCAGAACGCCGACGGCGTCGTGGCCGTCTCGGAGGCCATGGCGGCCGACGTGCAGGCGCTCTACGGCGTCGCCCCCGAGCGCGTCCGCGTCATCCACAACGGGATAGACCCGGACGAGTACCGCCCGCGCCCGTCGCCGGAGACGCTCGCCCGCCTCGGCGTGGACCCCGACGTGCCCGTCGTCCTGTTCGTCGGCCGGATCACGCGGCAGAAGGGGATCCTCCACCTCGTCCGCGCCCTCCGCCACCTCGACGCCGGCGTGCAGGTGGTCCTCTGCGCCGGCGCGCCGGACACCGAGGAGATCGCCCGCGAGATGGCCGAGGCCGTCGAGGCGGCGAAGCGCGAGGCCGCCGCCGGGGTCGTGTGGATCCCCGAGATGCTCCCGAAGGCGGACACCGTCGCGCTCTACACCCACGCCGCCGTGTTCGTCTGCCCCTCCGTCTACGAGCCGTTCGGCATCATCAACCTGGAGGCGATGGCGTGCGAGACGCCCGTGGTGGCCTCGGCCGTGGGCGGCATCCCCGAGATCGTGGTGCCCGGCGAGACGGGGCTGCTGGTGCCGTTCGAGGCCGAGGGCGGCGGCTCGCCCGAGCCGCGCGACGCGGAGGCGTTCTCGCGCGCCCTCGCCGGGGCCGTCAACGCGCTCATGGCCGACCCCGCGCGGCGGCGGGCGATGGGCGAGGCGGCGCGCGAGCGGGTCCTCGCCCACTTCAGCTGGCAGCGCATCGCCGAGCAGACGCTCGCCTTCTACCGCGACCTCCTCGCGGGCTGAGCCGGCCGCTCGCCCTTCACAGCCACTCGGGCACCCCACGCTCCCGCCGCGCCCTGACCGCGCGCACCGCCGCGCTGATCTCGCGGAGGGCCGGGCGGCTCACTTTCTCGCCGGAGAGCACGGCGCGGAGGTAGCGCTCGGAGCGGTCGTAGCCGGCGGCGCGGAGGGCGGCGGCGAGCTCGGCGAGCGTGATGCGGCCGGAACGGTCGGTGGCCCGCATGCGCGAGCGGATGCCGAGGCGCACGGCGTCGTATCTTCGCCTGGCCGCCGGGGAGAAGGGCTTCGCCATCGAAGAGCTAGGGTGGCAAAGCAGTATAACCAGGGCTCTGTGGCCTTCAGAACTGGTTGCCAGGGGGCGAGTATGAGAGAGAAGCGCCTACAACGGATCCAGTAGCCATGAGCGTTCAAGAACTCGAAACCGCCGTCGCTCGGCTCTCCCCCGAGGAACTCGCTCGATTCACCGAGTGGTTCGAGGAGTTCAAGGCCGACGGATGGGATCGCCAAATCGAGGCTGACGCCGAGGCCGGTCGGCTTGACCGCCTGATCCGCGAGGCGGAGGACGACATCGCGGCAGGCCGGGTCCGTCCGCTCCCCTGAGGCACCGCGCAACGGCGGGGTTCTGGCGGCGCTTTGATGCGCTGCCCGAGCCGGTGCAGCAGCTGGCTCGGAAGAACCACCGCCTTCTCGAATCGAACCCACGTCACCCCTCGCTCCACTTCAAGAGACTATCGGGTCACTCGCCACCATTGTGGTCGGTCCGAGTCGGCCGAGACTACCGGGCCCTGGCGATAGAGAAGGAGAGCGAGGTGTTCTGGTTCTGGATCGGTTCCCATGCGGAGTACGACCGGCTGATCGGTTAGTGGAGCGCCGTACTCGGGCCGCAGAACCCCTCAAAGAAGTTGATGTGAGCCGAGCGTATGCCGAGGCCCACGGCGTCGTATCTTCGCCTCGCCGCCGGGGAGAAGGGCTTCGCCATCGTGAAGAGCTAGGGTGGCAACTCCGTATAAGCATAGGTTAGCACTACCCAATCCGGACCGGTCATGATGCGCGACGCTGCTGACAGCCTGAACGCCTCGAGCCACGCCGGCCGGATCGTGGAGCGTCGCTACCCCGACGAAGAGATCAAGTTTTGCACTGCCGCAACGATCCTCGACGCGCCTGACGAGCAGCCGATCGGGTGGTCGCTACGGCGCTTGTTTCAGCGCCGCGGTAACGTGGTGCTGACCGACCGGCGTGC
>DATGQT010000007.1:0-9763 GCA_035304085.1 Rubricoccaceae bacterium | reverse complement strand
AAGGCCCGCCTCATCGGCGGCTTCACCATCGAGCTCGCCTCCACCGGCTACTTCGGCGGCCGCTGGGTCAACGGCGAGTACCGCGACGGCGCCAAGCACGTCATGACGGACAACTACACGATCCCCGTCCTGAACGCCCGCTCGTGCAGCGTGCTCAAGGTGAGGTTCCTCGACAGCCAGGCCGGCTACTGCTCGGCGATCTTCCTCCAGCGCTACCCCTTCGGCACCCCCATCGACAGCCCGCCGACGCCGGAGATGCTCTTCGCCGCCAGCCACAACGACGATTACAACGACGGCATGGGCGACAACGACCTCACCGTCACGAAGTACATCGACGCCGGCACGCAGATGAACTTCTTCATCGGCGTGGACCAGAACTGCTCGACGCGCCCCGGCGGCCCGACCGGGCCCACCTACAAGGTGCGCGAGTACGACGTCAGCACCCACCCCTTCCGCGCGAGCGACTACGACCACCTCCACTACGCGCTCGACATCGACGTGGAGGAGCTCCGGGAGATGGAGGAGTCCATCTGGGCCCTCGTCGAGCAGCACCCGGTCGACAACCAGCGCTGGCGCATCGGCTGGGAGGACATCCACAACACGAGCTGGGACCGCCCCGAGGGGACGGACCCCCGGAACAGCCTCCAGGCCCTCAAGCTCTACGGCTACGACCTCAACAACGACGGGCGCGGCGACGGCTGGACCCGGCCCAGCCCCACCGACTACCGCCGCCTCCGTGACGGCCAGCTCGACCTCAGCGACCAGGTGGTCGAGGTGACCCTGGAGCCGGTGGACCCCGCCATCACCGGCGGCGAGTGCAGCGTGTACCGCATCGCCGGCAACGACCCGACCCCCGGCGGCGGCGACGACGACCTGCCCGACGACGACCCGCCCGGCGACGACGACCCGCCCAGTGACGACGACGGCGGCAGCGGTGACGACGGCAGCATCGAGCCGCCTCCCCCGCCGCCCTCGACCTTCGAGTGCGGGTGCCCCCGCGGTGGCGGCAACGGCAAGAAGGTCGCCATCATGCACCGCCCGCCGGGCAACGAGGCCAACGAGCACATCATCTGCGTCTCGCGGAGCGGCGCCGACACCCACCTCCGACAGCACAACGACTTCGAGGTCTGCGAGGGCAACTGAGCCCCCTCGAAGCGGAGCCCCAGCGGGGCCGCCTTCCCTCCGGGGAGGGCGGCCCCGCGCCGTTAGCAGGGGGCGCGGGAGGGGGCGAGCGCCACGCCCGCGAATACCGGCGGGGGCTGTCGCCGCCTCGTTACCGATTGTGTACGCGGTGGGTACTTCCTGCCCCCTTCGGCGGCGGTGGACGATACCGGAGGCGCCGAGGAGGGCGCCGGGCGGAGTGGCCCGGCCTTTGACTTCCGGCCGCCCCGACCCCGTTCCCCGATTCCGCAGGCCCTCGTGCACCCCACGACCCCGCCGACCCCACCGCCCGCCGGCTCCCCCGCGCGCCCGGCCCCGCCACCCGCCCCGCCGGAGCGGGCGCCGTTCGCCGCACCCCCGGCGGATGCACCGCCGTCCCCACTCCACGCGGTGCCCCTCGACACGCCGGAGCCGGCCGCGATGCAGACGCCGAAGACGGTGCCGGTGGACTCGCTCCTGACGGCGACGCCGCCTGTCTCCTGGCCCCCGCCGCCGAGCACGCCGCCGGCTACCCCACCGCCGGCCACGCCGGCCACGCCGCCGCCGGCCGCGGCCCCCGACCCTCGCGCCCAGTACGCCGCGCTCCAGGAGGTCGCTGAGGCGTTCGCCGCCCTGGAGCGGCACGCCGAGGAGACGGCCGAGACGCTCGATGGTGTGGTGGACCGGGCGGCGAGCGCAGGGGGGCAGGGCCTCATGCCCGGCTGGGTGGGCGAGCTGGCCCGCCAGGCGCCCCGCCTCCTCCAGGGCGAGGACCGCCTGAGGTTCTACGCCCAGCGCCTCGACGAGATCGAGACCGAGAAGCGGGAGGCGCTCCGCGACTTCGTCGAGGGCTTCGTCGCGCAGATGCACGAGATGAAGGCCTCCGACATGGACCTCGGCGGGCCCGCCTGCGTCGGGCGCGTGTGGTACCGCGTCGACGGCGACAAGAGCCCCCACTACGAGCTCGGCGTCTCGAGCAACGACGAGATCGACATCCTCGTCCTCAACCTCCTCAGCCCCCGCCAGCGCGAGGACCTCTTCCGCGTCCAGAGCGCCGACTTCTCCTACTTCCTCCCCACCGGCGCCGGCACGCAGCGCCGGTTCCGCTGCACGGCCTACTTCGACTCCGGCAACCTCGGCCTGTGCATGCGCGCCATCAACGAGACCGTCCGCCCGCTGGCCAGCCTCGGGTTCCACCCCCTCATCCAGCGGGGGATGATGTTCCGCCACGTCCGCGACGGGCTCACGCTGTTCACCGGCGTCACCGGCTCGGGTAAGAGCACCTCGCTCGACGCCATCATCGACGCGAACAACCACGACTTCGACGGGCACATCGTCATCGTCGCGAAGCCCATCGAGTACATGCACGCGCCGGACCGCTGCATCATCCGCCACCGCGAGGTCGGCGCCGACGTCCCCTCGTTCAAGGACGGCGTGATCCAGGCGCTCCGCCAGGACCCCGACATCATCATGATCGGGGAGATGCGCGACCCCGAGACGATCTCGGCCGCCATCGAGGCCGCCGACACCGGGCACAAGGTGTTCTCCACGCTCCACACCTCGAGCGCCGTCGAGAGCCTCGACCGCATGGTGGCCGAGTACCCCCACGAGGAGCAGGACCGCATCCGCATCCGCCTCGGCGACGTCCTCCGCTGCGTCGTCAGCCAGAAGCTGGCCCCCCGCGTCGGCGGCGGCCGCGTCCTCGTCAAGGAGGTGCTGTGGGTGACGGCCAACGTGAAGGCCGCCATCCTCAACGGCAACACCGGCGAGATCTACCAGATGATGTGGGAGGGGGGGAAGCAGGGGATGATCACGCTCGAGCAGGACCTCGTGCGCCTCGTGCGCGAACGCAAGATCACGCCCGAGACCGGGCTCCAGTACGCCAACAACAAGCGCCGCTTCCAGCAGCTCCTCGGCTAACCGGCCGACCACAGCCGGCTGCGGCCACCCTCCGCCAGACCCCGTTCCCATGGACCCCATGAGCGAGCACCTTCCCCCCGACGCCCAGGCGTCCACCCCCGCCAGGGGCCCCGCCCCCGCCAAGCGCCGCGCCCCGAGGGCTCCGAAGCCCCCGGCGGGGCGCGGTGCCGGCCGCGGGCGCCGGAGCCGCGCGAAGTCGAGCGGCCCCGTGCTCGGCGTCCACGTCACGCCGAGCGCCCTCTACGCCGTGCTCATGCGGCCGACGAGCGACGGGTTCGAGCCCGTCCGCCAGTTCACGCGCCAGCGCTCGGCCGGCGTCGAGGGCGCCGAGGGCCTCGCCACCCCCGCCCTCGCCACCTCCGCCCTCGCCGGCGCCACCCCCGCGAGCGCCCCCGCCGACGAAGGCGTCACGATCCAGTTCGGCGACAGCTCCGGCGGCTCGGACCTCTTCCTCGACGCGGAGTTCGCCGGCCTCGGCATCGCCGACGACGTCGCGCTCGAGGCGGCGGCGATGCCGCGGAAGGCCGCCGCCCCCATCGTCTTCGAGCTCAAGGACCTCCTCGAGGAGTGCCGCGCCGCCGGGTTCGACCGCCCCGCCCTCGCCTTCGTCGCCGGCACGCCGGACGTGGACTACGTCGAGGTCACGGTGCCGGCCGACGACAAGCGGAAGGGTGACTCGAAGGCGGACGCCAAGCGGAAGGCGGACCCGAAGGCGAAGAAGGCCGCCGAGGCCGACCCCCGCGCCGCCGCGCCCGTCCGCCGCGAGCGCCTCCTCAGCCTGCTCCCGAAGTCCGACACCCTCTTCGACCGGGACCGCGTGGCGTTCGTCCCGATGACGCCGCGTGAGAACCTCCGCCGCTACCTCGCCCTCGTCCCCCGCCCCGAGGAGCCCATCGAGGAGTCGCTCACGCTGCTGCGCGAGCAGCAGGGGATGCGGCGGGTGGCGTTCAGGGGGATGACCGCCGAGGTCCCGCTCCTCGTCGGGATGGCGCGCTACGCCTTCCCGACGGACCCCCACGAGAACACCGCCATCGTCCGCGTAGGCGCCGAGGACACCCTCGTCATCCTCCTCCAGGGCGACCAGCTCCACCACTGCGACCACATGCGGTCCGTCACGACGTTCGACGGGCCGGAGACCATCTGCAGCCGCGTCCTCCTCCAGCAGGACGTCCAGGGCGTGGGGACGGTCCACAACGTGATCGTGATCTCGGAGGAGCGCGAGGAGGAGCTCGTCCAGGGGTTCGCCGCGTTCTACCCCGAGGCCCGCGTCGAGACGCTGCGGGCGGGGATGGAGAAGGTGGGGCTGGCCGGCCCCTACGGCCCCCTCCCCACGCAGGCGATGGCGCCGGCCGGCGTCGCGCTCCGGGCGCTGATCCGGAAGGACTCCCCGTTCGAGGACGTCGACCTCCTCCCGAAGCAGCTCCGCCGCCGCGCCAAGGCGTTCGAGCTCGCCTTCGCGTGGCACACCGCCGTCATCGGCGTGCTCATCTTCCTCAGCGTGCTGTTCTACGTCGGCCTCTACCTCAAGCAGCAGGCCGACATCGCCGCGGCCGAGCGGCGGCTGGCCGAGCTCCCGCCGCAGGCGACGATGACCGGAGGCCAGCTCCAGGCCCGCATCGACAGCCTCCGCGCGGCGCAGGAGCAGATCACCGCCTCGCTCGCCGTCCTCGACTCCCTCCTCTACGGGACCGACCGCTGGAGCCAGACGCTCGCGATGACGAGCACGGCCGTGGCCGGCGCCGGTCGCGCGTGGGTCGAGGACTGGGACCCCACCGGCGGCGACGTCGTCGCGCACGGGTTCTCGACCAGCCGCGACGCCGTCGTCAACCTCGCCGGCCGCCTCAACGCGTCCATCGAGGAGATGGTGTTCCGGGACATCCGGGAGTTCCCCGTCTTCGAGTACCGGCTCCGCTACGCGCTCCCGTACGACCTCCCCGCGTCGGTCCGCTACCTCCGCGAGCAGGCGGGCGACGCGCTCCCGACGGCGCCGCCGCCGCCGGAGCCGCTGGCCGGCCGCGTCCCCCTCGACCCCGCCCCGCCGCGGCGGCCCGCCCCCGCTCCGCCCCCCGCCCCCGAGGCGGAGGCCGACGCGGAGGCGGCCGAGGAGGCGCCCGTCTCCGAGTAGCCCCCGCCCCTCACCCCCCGCGAACGCACCCCCGGGCGCGCCCGCGCCGCCCCGCTTAGCCGAAAAGGCCCCGCCATGTCCAACGACGTCATCAACACCATCGTCCTGACGGTCCTGCTCGTGCTCGTCCACGGCGTCGGGTTCTACGTCACGCAGAAGGTGCAGCCCGCCAAGCTCGACGCGCTCGTCGCCGAGGAGGAGGCGATCAAGCTGCGGGCGGCCGAGGTCGAGGACCTCCTCGCCCAGGAGGCCGTCGCCAGCGAGGAGGCCGCCGAGGCGTTCCGCCGCTGGAACGCCCGGTACAAGATCCTCCCGGACCAGCTCTCCTCGCCCGAGGTCGTGGAGTACCTCAACGCGCTCTCGCGCTCGGGCTTCCGCGCCTTCGACATCACGCTGGCCGGCGTCGAGCAGCACCCGAACTACTCCATCTACTCCTACAACGTCACGGGGCTGGCCTACTTCGAGAGCCTCTACGGGTTCATCTGGAACGTCGAGAACGGCCGCGGGCTCTACCGCCTCCGCGACGTCTCGATCCGCCGCCAGCTCAGCGAGGTCCCCAACCCCGAGACGGGGGTGAACCGGCAGCTCGTGCTGGCCCAGTTCTCCCTCGCCATCGACTCCTACTTCGCCGGGAGCCGGGGGATGAGCGGGTCCGACAGCCTCATCATGATCCCGGACGACGTGCTGCCGCCGCGCCGGCCCGCCGTCAACCCGTTCTACCCCCTCGTCCTCGAGGAGCTGCCGCCGAACACCGACGACCTCGTGGACGTGGAGAAGGACCCGCTCGTGAGCGTCGTCGGCGACCAGGCCGTCTTCGAGCGGAACGGCGAGCTCCGCACGCTCCGCCCCGGCGGCGTCGTCTACCTCGGCCGCGTCTCGGTGGTGGACCCCAACGTGGGCCGCGTCGTGATCGACCTCAACAAGGGCGGCATCCGCGAGCGCGTCGAGCTCGACCTCCAGACCGGCGAGCGGTACCGGCAGGCGCTCGGCCCCGTCCAGCTCGAGGCCGTCACGGGCCCCGTGATGGAGGACGCCCCGCCGGCGCCGGGCACGCCCGAGGCGCGCCGCGCCGGGCTCTACCAGGAGGCGCCGATCACGCCCTCCGGCGCCGCCGGCGCCCCGCGGCAGTAGCCCCGCCTCCGCCCACCCACATTCCCCGACCCTGTCCCTCAGCCCCCACGCCGCCATGACCACGCAGTCCCCCCGTACCGCCGTCGGTCGCCGGCTCGCCGCGCTCGCCCTCGTGGCGCTCGTCGGCGCCGCCACGGCCTCCGAGGCCCTCGCCCAGCGCGTGACGCCGCCGGGCGGGCGCCGCACCGTCGCCTACGTCTCCCCGGACGAGCTCGTCTCGTTCCCGGCCGCGACCCCGTTCGACGACTTCGTCCGCCTCGTCAACCCCGTCTTCCTCCGCGTGACGGGGAAGGCCGTCGTGGACCCGATGGACCGCACCGAGGAGATCGGCGTGGCCCTCAACGGGATCCACTTCATCGACGCGTTCGAGCTCGTCCTCGCGCGGGCCGGCCTCGACTTCCGCGAGAGCGAGCACTACTTCATCATCCAGGACGCCAGCGCGCAGGCCGTCGGCTCGGACGTGCTCAACGCCGACGCCGGCGTGGCCGCGCAGGCGGCGGGCCTCCCCGTCGGCGCCACGCTCCCGGCCACGGCCGACACGCGCGAGGTCCGCATCGACGCCATCATCTTCGAGGCGAACCTCAACCGGTTCCGCGAGGCCGGCACGAACTGGGCCGCGCTCTTCGGCGAGGCCGGCGGTGCCGGCCAGGGCGGCACCGGCGGCGGCTCGGGCGGTGGCCAGGGCGGCCAGGGCGCCGTCGAGATCCCCCGGTTCTACGTCGAGGCGGAGTCGTTCTTCGACGCGCTCGACGGGTTCCTCACCGTCTCCTCCGACCGCATCGACCTCGCGTTCCTCCTCCGGCTCTTCCGGTGGTTCGAGTCCGAGGGCTACGGCGAGACCATCGCCTCGCCGTCGGTGACGGTGCAGAGCGGGGAGCAGGGCCGGATGCAGTCCGGCTCCGACATCCCGATCCAGATCCAGGACTTCCAGGGCAACACCATCACGCAGTTCGTCTCCACCGGCGTCATCATCGACGTGACCCCGACGCTGATCTCGGACCCCGGTGAGGGCGGGGCGCCCATGGAGTTCGTCCACCTCGACGTGAAGGTGGAGAAGAGCACGGGCCGCCCGCTCGCCTCCGGCATCCAGATCGACAAGAACGACGTCAACACGCAGGTCCTCCTCCTCGACGGGGAGCAGACCGTCATCGGCGGGCTGTACTCGACGGAGGAGACGGTCTTCCGGAAGGGGATCCCCATCCTCAAGGACATCCCGCTCCTGAAGTACCTCTTCTCGTACCGCTCGCGCAACGTCCTCCAGAAGGAGCTCGTCGTCGTGCTCCAGGCCCGCGTCGTGGACCCGATCCCGCTCCGCGCCGGCCGCCCGCTCCCGCAGGACCTCCTCCAGCAGGAGCGCGAGGACTTCCGCGACCGGCTCGACCGGTTCCGCCCGGGCGCCGGGACGTCCTACGACGAGGTCCAGACGAACATGGACCGCGAGATCGGCCGGGGCAACTACGACCTCCCGAACGAGGGCCAGTAACCGCACGCTGAGCCGGACAGGATCGGGCGCGAGGGGGAGGCCGCAGGGCCTCCCCCTCGCGCGTTTCGGCCGGGTTGCCCCCTCCGGCGGGCGCGCGAGACGAGACGGGCGCGCTCGGGGTGGAGCGGGCGTTCGGGAAACCGCCCGCGCCGGGGGGCGTGAGCGGGCGCGATGTCGTTGTTCGGAGGACCGTCGGGGAACGGGTCGGCCGCGGGCGGGAGCCGCCGGATGCGGGCCGAGCAGGGGCCGCTCTCGCTGCGCGAGCGGTTCGGCGCGCTCCGCCATCTCCCCCGCCTGTTCCGCCTCGTGTGGGCCACGAGCCCGGCGATGACGGCGGCGAACCTGGCCCTCCGCCTCGTCCGCGCCCTCCAGCCCGTCGCGCTCCTCTACGTCGGTAAGCTGGTGATCGACGAGGTCGTCCGTCTCCTCGGGGCGGGGTACGCCTACGGCGGCGTCGGCGAGTGGGTGTCGAGCGGGGCGCTGGACCGGCTGGCCGCCCTGCTCCTGATCGAGCTCGGGCTGGCCGTGCTGGCCGACGTCCTCGGCCGCGCCGTGGCGCTGCTCGACTCGCTGCTGGGCGACCTCTTCACGAACGCGACGAGCGCGCGGCTGATGGCGCACGCGGCGACGCTCGACCTCGCGCAGTTCGAGGACGCCGACTTCTACGACCGCCTCGAGCGGGCGCGCCGGCAGACGACGGGGCGGATGGTGCTGATGAGCCAGGTGCTCGGGCAGGCGCAGGACATCGTGACCGCCGTCACGTTCGCCGCCGGGCTCGTCGCCTACGCGCCGTGGCTGCTCGCGCTGCTGGCCGTCACGCTCGTGCCGGCGTTCCTCGGCGAGGCCCACTTCCACGGGCAGACGTACTCGCTCACCTACGCCTGGACCCCCGAGCGCCGCGAACTCGACTACCTCCGCCACGCCGGGGCCTCCGACGAGACGGCCAAGGAGGTCAAGATCTTCGGGCTCAACGACTACCTCACCGAGCGCTACCGCCGGCTCTCGGACCGGTTCTACGCGGCCAACCGCGGGCTGGCCGTCCGGCGCGCGGGGTGGGGGGCCGGGCTGGCGGCCGTCGGCGCGCTCGGGTACTACGCCGCCTACGCCGTCATCGTCTACCGCACCGTCCGCGGCGACTTCTCCCTCGGCGACCTCACGTTCCTCGCCGGCTCGTTCTCCCGGATGCGGGCGCTGCTGAGCGGGCTGCTCACCAACTTCTCGAACGTCGCCGGGCAGGCGCTCTACCTCGACGACCTCTTCTCGTTCTTCGAGCTCCGGCCGAAGATCACCTCGCCGCCGGACCCGCTGCCGGTGCCGCAGCCGATCCGCGAGGGGTTCGTCTTCGAGGGCGTGGGCTTCCGCTACCCCGGCAGCGAGCGGTGGGCCGTGCGCGGCCTGAGCTTCACGCTGCGCGCGGGCGAGGCGCTCGCGCTCGTCGGCGAGAACGGCGCCGGGAAGACGACGCTGGTCAAGCTGCTCGCCCGCCTCTACGACCCCGACGAGGGCCGCATCCTCCTCGACGGTCACGACCTCCGCGACTACGACCTCGCCGAGCTCCGGGCCAACGTGGGCGTGATCTTCCAGGACTTCGTGCGCTACCACCTCACCGCCGGCGAGAACATCGCCGTCGGGCGGATCGAGGCGCGCGAGGACCGGCCGCGGATCGAGGACGCCGCCGCGCGCGGGCTGGCCGACGCCGTGATCGCGCGGCTGCCCGAGGGGTACGAGCAGGTCGTGGGCCGGCGGTTCCAGCGGGGCGTCGAGCTCTCGGGCGGGGAGTGGCAGAAGGTGGCCCTCGCCCGGGCGTACATGCGCGACGCCCAGCTCCTCATCCTCGACGAGCCCACCGCCGCCCTCGACGCCCGCGCCGAGTTCGAGGTGTTCCAGCGATTCAAGGCACTCACCGCCGGGAAGACCGCCGTGCTGATCTCCCACCGCTTCTCGACCGTCCGCATGGCCGACCG
>DATGQT010000006.1:0-3176 GCA_035304085.1 Rubricoccaceae bacterium | reverse complement strand
AGCCGGGCGCCCTCGCAAGCCGCCGCCGCTACAGCGGCGAGAGCCACGGGGCGTTGGCGACGTGGAGGAGCACGACGACGGCCGCCACCGCCCACGCCCGCCGCCCGAACGAGCCGTCGGCGACGGAGCGCCGCCAGTAGTACGCGAGCCCGGCCGCGACGAGCGCCAGCTCGACGAACCACCACCCCGCAGGGAGCGCCCGCCACAGCCCGAACCCGAGGTGGACCTCGGACCCCGGCCACAGCGCGAGGTCGGCCGGGTGCACGAGGAGGTCGAGGGCGAAGTGGGAGAACACCGCGAACCCCATCGCCCCGGCCACGGCCCGCCCCCGGCGGAGGAACGCCGCCCCGTAGAGCGCCGACCACAGGGCGGAGGTGGCGAGGGAGTGCGACCAGTCGATGTGGTCGAGGGAGAACCCCGGGGGGACGGCGGGCGTGACCGTGGCGCGCTCGACGCCCGCGAGGACGAGGGGGCCGAAGAGGAGGTCGAGGAGGCCGACGCCGAGGAGGAGCCCCCACGTCGGGGCCTCGGGGACGCGGCCCTTGAGGGCCAGGCCGGCGGCGAAGTGCCCCGCGTACACGACCCCTACCCCGCCTGCGGCGACGGACGCCGGGACGGGCGCCTCGGCGCGCGGTCGAGCCACGCGAGGAGGGGGACGGGGCCGGCGAACATGACGAGGACGAAGAGGGCGAGTCCGGCTTCGGTCATAGCCCCGAAGGTAGGGGGCGTCCGCCGGAACGGCAAACCGGCCGCGCCGAGCGAACGGGATGCGCCGGGAGGAAAGGCGGTGGCGTACGCCGCCGCAGGCGGGGTCGGGCGGCCCGCCCGGCGCGCCTCAGGCCACGCCCACGGCCGCGCGTGCCCCGGCCGGCTCGTCGACCTCCGCTGCCTCGACAGGCTCCGCCTCGACAGGCTCCGCCGCATCAGGCTCTGCCGGCGGGGCCGCCGACGGGGCCGCCGGCGCGCCGTTCGCGTCCGGCGGCGTGTACGCCGGGACGAGCGCCTGGAAGGTGGCGCGGAGGCGGGCGCCGTCGTGCTCGGACGCCGCGTCGAAGAGGTCGCCGAGGAGGCGGTCGAAGAGGGAGCCGCCCAGCCGCTCCTGCTTCCGCGCGACGAAGATCTTCTCGTGGACCGACGGGAGCGTCCCCTCCTCGGCCAGCAGGAGCTCCTCGAACAGCTTCTCGCCCGGGCGCACCCCCGTGAACACGATCTCGACGTCGTGGCCGGGCTCCTTCCCGCACAGCAGGATGAGGTCGCGCGCGAGGTCGACGATCCGGACGGGGTCCCCCATGTCGAGGACGTAGACGGTCCCGTTGTCGGCCATGCTCCCGGCCTGGAGGACGAGCTGCGCCGCCTCGGGGATCGTCATGAAGTACCGCACCATATCGGGGTGCGTCACCGTCACGGGGCCGCCGCTCCGGATCTGCTCCTTGAACACGGGGATCACGCTGCCCCGGCTGCCGAGCACGTTCCCGAACCGCACCGAGACGAACGCCTGCTCCGGGGCGCACCGCCGCGACGCCTGGAGCACGACGAGCTCGGCCACCCGCTTGGACGCCCCCATGACCGACGTCGGGTTGACGGCCTTGTCGGTCGAGACGTTGACGAACCGGGCGACGCCGAACTCGAGGGCGAGCTCGGCGAGGTTCCGCGTCCCGCCGACGTTGTTGAAGACGGCCTGCTCGGGGTTGGCCTCCATCAGCGGGACGTGCTTGTGCGCCGCCGCGTGGAAGACGACCTCGGGCCGGAACCGCTCGAAGACGGCCCGCAGCGAGCCGCGGTCGCGGACGTCGACGATGAGGGCGTGGCGCGCGACGTCGGGGTGCGCCCGCGCCAGCTCGCGGTCGATCTGGAAGACGCTGTTCTCGCCGCGCCCGAGCAGCAGGAGCGCCTCCGGGCCGAAGGCGGCCACCTGCCGCGCGAGCTCGGAGCCGATGGAGCCGCCGGCGCCGGTGACGAGGACGACGCGGCCCCGGATGTAGTCGGCGATCTCGTCCGTCTCGAGGCGGACGGGCTCGCGCCGGAGGAGGTCCTCGACGTCGACCTCCCGGATCTCGTTGATCGTCGCCTTCCCGCTCACGATCTCGTAGACGCCGGGGATGATCCGGTGGGCCACCTTCGCCTCGCGCGCCAGCTCGACGATCCGCCGGATCACGCGCCCCCCCGCCGACGGCAGCGCGATCAGCACCTCGTCGACGCGGTACGTCGCGAGCACCTCGGGGAGGTCCTCGATGGCGCCGAGCACGCCGAGGCCGAGGAAGCTCTTCCGCCGCTTCGACGGGTCGTCGTCGAGGAAGCCGACGGGGACGTAGCGCGCCTGCGGGTGGCGGAGCATGTCGCGGGCGATCAGCGTCCCGGCCTCGCCGGCCCCGACGATGAGCACCTTCTTGGCGTCGCGTGCGCCCCCGCTCGCCCGCCGCGCCCGCGACTCGGCGTAGAGCCGCGTGCCCAGCCGCACCCCGCTCAGGAGGAACACGGCCAGCAGGGCGGCGATGAGGGGGACGCCCCGCGGCACCTGGAGCGCCGGGGCCAGGAAGAAGCACGTCGCCGTGACGCCGACCGTGACGCCCCCCACGCCCTGGAGCAGGCCGAAGAGGTCGCGCACGCCCACCTTCTGCCACGACCGCCACGGCAGCCCCAGCAGGTAGATCGCGAGCGCCTCGAAGGGGAGGCCGACGAGGACGAGGGCGAGGAGCTCGGGGCCGTACTGGACGACCCGGGCGTCGAGCCGCAGGAGGAACGCCAGCGGCGTGGCGGCCGTCCACAGCGCGAGGTCCGTAACGAATTTGGCGAGGGGGAGCCTGTGGCCGGTCGGCAGCCTGAACATGATCCTCTTCGGGGCGATTACCGGGCAGTATGCGATGAGGGGTCCGGGCGCGGGGCTTCCCCCCCGAAACAGTTGGCCCGGAACCCGCTCTTCATCGATGCTGCGTAATTACGAACGGGGATCGTAAGGAAGCAAGACGAACCCGGTCGTGTGGAAAAGTTAACGTGCGCATACGGTTCTACCGGCGCACTTGCGCACGACGGGCTGGGCGATTCCGCCTACGCGCGTCGTGCGGGGGCGGTAGGCCTAACGCCACGCCGATCCGCAGGAAAGGCAAAGCCCGTGCGCGAGCGGCACGGCTCCCCGAGCCCCCGGCCCGGAGGCACCGCCCACGCCCTGAGGCGGGGCG
>DATGQT010000005.1:0-6578 GCA_035304085.1 Rubricoccaceae bacterium | reverse complement strand
CCCCGACGGCCTCCCCGACGTAGTAGAGGAACCGGTACAGCCCGCTCTCGGAGAACGTCTCGCCCCCGTCGTCGGAGACCGTGACGCCCCACCGCCCGGTCGCGAGGATCCGGCCGGGGTGCGACGAGCCCGGCGGGAGGGAGACGAAGTCGGCGGCGCCTGCGACCTCGCCGCCGCCCTGCCCGGGGACGACCGCCCGCGTGAACGAGGCGGCGCGGTCGGCGGAGTAGGCGATCTCCTGGCTGGCCCCCGAGAGGACGCGGCCGGCGAAGGGGTACCCGGCGGGGACCTCGTAGAGCCCGTGGTCGCCGGCCCCGTCGTAGACCTCCTCCCACGTCGTGCCCCCGTCGACGGAGCGGTAGATGGAGGCGCCGGTGTTCCCGACGAGGGTGTCAGGTCCGAGGGGGA
The DNA here is from genome assembly GCA_035304085.1 of Rubricoccaceae bacterium. GTDB lineage: Bacteria > Bacteroidota > Rhodothermia > Rhodothermales > Rubricoccaceae > DATGQT01. The sequence goes on along the minus strand of DATGQT010000005.1, from coordinate 6,170 downwards.
GGATGGCGCCGTGCAACGAGGGCTCGTCGATGAGCACCCACCGTCCAGGGAATCCGTCGGTGAGGTCGAGGTGGTAGGGGCCGTCGGCGGAGGCGGCCCAGAGGGTGCCGTCGTCGGTGAAGGCGAGGTCGTCGGCCTCGATGGGGCGGTCACCGACGCGCTCCCAGGTGAACCCCTCCCCCGGCAGCGGGAGGTCCTGCGCGAGGGCGAGGGGCGCCGCCCCCGCCCCGGCCGCGAGGGCCAGGGCGAGGGCGACGCGGTGGAGCGCCCTACGGGTCATCCGCTCCACCCTCATCGTAGCGCCCCGAGGAGGGCGGCCGAGGCGGCGGGGAGGAGGCGAAGCGAGCGCAGGGGACACGGCGTCATGGATCGCGTTCGGGGCTTCCGAGAGCGTGAAGATATGTGCGCCAAGATGGAACCGTCGTGCCAAAACTCAGCCGATGTGTCCATGAGATGCAAACCGGCCTCCCTGCGAAAGCCTAAGGCACAGGAGCACGAATGTCCGAGCCCTTTTGCTCGGACGTCCGAGCTCCGAGCACGGTCGTCGGTGCTCAGAGCGCGGATCGTCGTGCTTTTTGCTCGGGGGTTTGCGCTCCGAGCACGAATGATCGGGCAAAAAGCGCGGTCGTCGGAGAAAAAAGCGCCGTTGCCGGAGAAAAAAGCACGGATGGTCGCGCTCGGAGCACGGTCGGTCGAGCAAAAAGCGCGGGCAGAGGAGCCCGGCGCGTGGCCCGGTGCGGCCTCCCGACGCCTGTCGCACATATCCACCCCCGCCCCTCGTCGCTTCCTGCGAAACCCCTCCCCCCCTCCCACGGTCCACCGTCCCTCCCTACCGTCCCCCGCCCCGTGCTCCCCGTCCACGAAGCCCTCCGCTACGTCGTCCCCCTCCGCGAGGGCGGCTCGCTCCCGGCCGTCCTCGACACCGACGGCGGCCTGTACGTCGTCAAGTTCCGGGGGGCCGGGCAGGGCGCGCGGGCGCTCGTGGCCGAGCTCGTCGTGGGGGGGCTGGCGCGGCGGCTGGGGCTGACCGTGCCCGAGCTCGCGCTCGTCCACCTCGACGACGCCTTCGGCCGGGCCGAGCCGGACCCCGAGATCCAGGACATCCTCCACGGCAGCCGCGGCCTCAACGTCGGCCTCGCCTACCTCGACGGCGCCTTCGCCTTCGACGCCGTGGCCGTGGGCGACCTCGTGGCGCCCGAGGAGGCCGCCGCCGTCGTCTGGCTCGACGCCCTCACGACGAACGTGGACCGGACGGCGCGCAACCCCAACCTCCTCTGGGCCGGCGCCCCCCCGGCCCTCCACCTCATCGACCACGGCGCCGCCCTCTACTTCCACCACGACTGGGAGGGGCTGACCGACGAGAAGGCGCAGGCGCCCTTCGCGCCCGTCCGCGACCACGTCCTCCTCCCCCTCGCCGCCGACATCGAGGAGGCCGACGCCCGCCTCGCGCCCCTCCTCGCCGGAGACGCCGTGCGCGAGGTCCTCGCCGCCGTCCCCGACGCCCTCCTGATGGACGCGCCGCCCGGCCGCACGCCCCCCTTCGCCAGCGCCGACGACAACCGCGCCGCCTACCTCCGCTACTTCGCGCGGCGCCTCGCCCCCCCGCGCCGCTGGGCCGAGGCCGCCGAGGCCGCCCGCCGCGCCCTCGCCGCCGCCCCCGCCGCCCCCCTCGACTACCGCCGATGAGCGCGCCCGAGCCCTACGACTACGACTGGGCCGTCGTCCGCCTCGTGGCCCACGTCCATCGCGAGTGCTTCGAGAACGTGGGCGTGGTGATGCACGCGCGGCGGGCGCGCTACCTCGGCGTCCGCCTCTGCCCGCCCGAGGAGGCCGCCGCCCGCTGCGGCCTCGACCCCGCCCTCGTCGCCCGCTACTTCGACGCCTACCGCCGCGTCGGCGAGGCCGACGGCGCCGGGGCGCTCGGCCTCCTCCCCCCCTCCGAGCGCTTCCACTGGCTGACGGCCCCCCGCTCGACGGCCCTCCAGACCTCCCCCGTCCACACCGGACGCACCCGCGACCTCCCCGGCACGCTCGACCGCCTCTACCGCCTCCACGTGGGCCTCCAGGCCGTTTGAAATCGGTATGGGGAAGAACCCCCGCGTTTTGCCGGGCGTCTAGTCGCCGCTCCTTCGCCCCCGTTCCTCCCCATGGCCGACTTCGACGACGCTTTCGACGACGCCTTCGACTTCGACGACGCCGACGCGCCCTTCGAATTCAGGGACGTCGGGGACTTCGACGAGCCGGAGGCAGCGGGCGCGGGCGAGGACGCCACCTCGCGCACGGCCCGCATGCTCGTAGAGGGCGAGACCGGCGTCGCCTTCGACGCGCTCGTCCTCTTCGCCGAGCCGCTCTTCGAGCTCTACGGCCTCGACGTCGCCGACGCGTTCGCGCTCAAGGCCGACCCCGCCGCGGCCGACTCCGAGGTGCTGGCCGTGCTCGAGACGGCCCGCCTCCTCTGGGCGTTCTTCTCGCTCCCCCCGTCCGAGCGCGCCCACCGCCGCAACGCCCTCGCCGCCCAGCTCGTCGGCCCCCACCCCAGCGAGGAGGAGTGGCTCGACATCGAGGGCCTCCTCGACACCATGGCGCCGTACTGGCAGGCGATGCTGCCGGAGGAGGTGCGGCGCGCCGAGCAGACGGCCTTCCCCTGCCTCGGCTTCGACGCCCTCCTGGCCCACCCCGCCTTCCGCCTCGACGGCGAGCACAGCCCGAAGACGTACGGCCCCGACGCCCTCAGCGAGATCGAGGCCCGCGCCCTCTTCGCCCAGCCCCTCCTCGACGACCCCGACACCCTCGCCGACGCCGACGCGTTCGAGCGCGCGATGGACCGGGCCAACGCCTACTGGGCGCTCGCGCAGACGCCCGCGGCCGAGCGCGAGGCGGCCCTCCGCGAGGCGGCCGAGCGCCTCGCCAACGGCAGCGGCGACCGGAAGGCCCTGGAGGCGGAGGCCCGCCGGATGGTCGAGCGGTTCCACACCCTCTTCCCCGAGCACGCCCGGGCCGCCTGACGCGCGCCCCGCTGTAGTTTCGCGTCGCGTGCTCCGCGTTCCCCGCCAGGCCGGGCGGACACGGAGCGCGCACCACGAAACACGCGCCCCGTGCCCGAGCCCTCGCCCTCCCCCGCCATCGAGGCCGCCGACGCCGCCCTCCTCTACGGCCACGACCCCGCCGAGCGCATCGTCGCGCTCCACCCGGTCGAGGACGGCGGCGCGGGCGAGCGGCTCCGGCTCTACCGCCGCCACCCCGGCGACCGCGTCGAGGCCGAGGACGTCGCCCTCCACCCCTTCTTCTTCCTCTCCGACGTCGCCCTCCTCCGCGGCTTCCCCCGCGCCCGCTTCCGCTTCCAGGCCCTCGGCGGCGAAGGGTTCTTCCGCTACCTCGTCGTCTTCCCCGACCGCGGCGCGTACTGGGACGCCCTCCGCCACGTCGAGCGGGCGACGGAGACGGCGAAGCGGCGGCCCGACGAGGTCTACACCGTCGGCGGGCCGGAGCAGCAGTACCTCGCGCAGAGCGGGCGGACGCTCTTCAAGGGGATGGCCTTCGACGACCTCCACCGCCTCCAGCTCGACCTCGAGGTCGTCGCCGAGGAGGGCTTCCCCGACGCCGAGAACCCCGCCCACGAGATCGTCATCGTCGCCCTCCACGACAACCGCGGCTGGCACCGGCTCATCGACGCGCGGGGCCGGACCGAGCGCGAGGTGCTGGAGGAGGCCGTCCGCACGATCCGCGAGCGCGACCCCGACGTGATCGAGGGCCACAACCTCTACTCGTTCGATCTCCCGTACCTCGCCGCGCGGTGCCGCCGCCACGGCGTCGCGCTCGCCCTCGGCCGCGACGGCTCGGAGCCGCGCTCCTTCCCCTCGCAGATCCGCTTCGCCGAGCGCACCGTCGAGTTCGACGCCTGCGAGATCGCCGGCCGCCACGTCGTCGACACCCTCTTCCAGGTGATGAGCTTCGACGTGTTCAGGCGGGACCTCCCCGGCTACGGCCTCAAGGCGGCGGCGCGCTACTTCGGCTTCGCCCCCGAGGGCCGCACCTACGTCGAGGGCGACCAGATCGCGCGGATGTGGACGGAGGACCCCGAGCGCCTCCTCGCCTACGCCCTCGACGACGTCGTCGAGACGGAGCGGCTGGCCCGGCACCTCTCCGGCTCCACGTTCTACCTCACCCAGATGGTGCCGATGCCCTACGGGCTGGTGGCCCGCACCGGCCCCGCGGCCAAGATCGAGGCCCTCTTCGTGCGCGGCTACCTCCACGCCCGCCACGCCCTCCCCCGCGCCGGCTGGGGCAGCCAGGCCGCCGGCGGCTACACCGACGTCTTCGTCACCGGCGTCGTCGGCCCCGTCGTCTACGCCGACGTCGAGAGCCTCTACCCGAGCATCATGCTCCGCTACGGCGTCCGGCCGAGGTCGGACGCGCTCGGGCTGTTCCCCCTCCTCCTCCGCCGCCTCACCGACCTCCGCCTCGCCACGAAGGCCGCCGCCCGCGCCGCCGCCGACGCCCACGAACGCGACGAGCTGGATGCCCGCCAGAGCGCCTACAAGATCGTCATCAACAGCTTCTACGGCAGCCTCGGCTTCGGCCACGCCCTCTTCAACGACTTCGACGAGGCCGACCGCGTGGCGACCATCGGGCAGGACCTCCTCCGCCGCATCATCCGCCTCATCCGCGACGCCGGCGGCACCCCCGTCGAGGTGGACACCGACGGCGTGCTGTTCGTCCCGCCGCCGGGCGTCGAGGGCGAGGCCGCCGAGCGCGCCTTCGTCGAGGGGCTCTCGGCCCAGATGCCCGAGGGCATCCGCATCGGCTTCGACGGCCGCTTCCGCCGGATGCTCTCGTACAAGAAGAAGAACTACGCGCTCCAGCGCTACGACGGCACCGTCCAGTTCAAGGGCTCCTCGCTCGTCTCCCGCTCGGTCGAGCGGTTCGGCCGCCGGTTCGTCCGCGAGGCCGTCCCCCTCCTGCTCGACGAGGACGTGGCCGCCCTCCACGCCCTCTACCTCGCCTACCGCGACCGCATCCTCGCCCACGACTGGCGCGGCGTCGAGGACTTCCAGCGCGTCGAGACGCTGAAGCTGGACCTCGCGCAGTACGAGCGGGAGGTGGCCGCCGGCGAGCGCAACCGCGCCGCCGCCTACGAGCTCGCCCGCGAACGCGCCGACGCCACCGGCCGGCCCGTCCGGCGCGGCGAGCGCATCGCCTACTACATCGCACGCGCCGCCCCCGGCGCCCGCGGCTTCGAGTCCGCCCGCCCCGCCGAGGCCTGGGACCCCGCCGCGCCCGACGAGGACACCGCCTACTACCTCGACCGCCTCGACCGCTTCGCCGGGAAGTTCGCCCCCTTCTTCGCCTCCGAGCACGACTTCCGCCTCGTCTTCTCGCCCGAGGACCTCTTCGGCTTCGACCCCTCCGGCATCCGCCTCCAGGTCTCCGAGCGCGCCCCCGAGGACGTCGAGGACGACGTGCCGTTCTGATGCGTGCCGCCGTCGCTCCGCGCACCCCTCGGTGAAGTCACGCATCGCCCCTCGGGCTCAGGCGCGACCGGAACGGGCCCCCTTTGCCATGGTCCGGGCCGCTTTGCCATGGTCCGGGCCGCGTTGCCATGGTCCGGGCCGCCAGGTTCTGCTCCCGTAGTCTCAACCCAGGTCATCCCCGCGCAGGCGGGGATCCAGCGGAAGCCGCGAGTTGCTCGTAGAGGTCGTCCCAGGTCGGGTTCGCCGCGCTGATCAGCCGCAGCTTCCACGCCCGGTTCCACTTCTTGAGCCGCCTCTCCCGCACGATGGCGTCGCGGATGTCCTGGAACGCCTCGTAGTAGACGAGCCGGTGCACGCCGTACCGCTTCGTGAACCCCTCGATGACGCCGTGGCGGTGCTCCCACGTCCGCCGGAGGAGGTCGTTCGTGACGCCGATGTAGAGCGTGCCGTTGTAGCCGCTGGCGAGGATGTAGACGTAGCCGGGCCTGGGCATGGGCGACGGATCGAGGCGGCGTCTGGATCCCCGCCTTCGCGGGGATGACGAGTAGGAGGAATGCGGCGGCAGGCCGCGCGCGGAGCACGGCCTACCCGCCCGCCCCCTCCACGAGCGCGATCTCCTCCGGCGTCAGGTCGTAGAGCCGGTACACCAGCGCGTCGATCTCTGCGTCCGTTTCCGCTATCTGCTTGTCCACCAGCCCC
>DATGQT010000004.1:0-23072 GCA_035304085.1 Rubricoccaceae bacterium | reverse complement strand
GCGGTGGCCCGTGATCTCGCGGAGCTCGCCGCCGCGGAAGTGGAAGGCGAGGCTGTCGGCCGAGAGCCGGTCGGCGCCGGCGAGGAGGCCGTCGTCGGTGGCGCGGAACGTGATGGCCTCGGCCGTGGGCCAGACGGAGAGCACGCGGAGGGTGTCGTCGCGAAACAGCGCGAGCATCCGGCGGCCGGCGAGCTGGCGGACGCGCCCGAGGGTGCTGTCGAGCTGCGCGGCGAAGGCGCTGCCCGTCACCTCCAGCCGCTCGACGGACTCACCCAGCGCGTAGGCGACGAGCGTATCGCCCGTCACCTGCGCCCCCTCGAACCACACCGACGGCCGCGGCGGGCCGTAGAGCACGAGGCGGTCCTGCACGAGCGCAAGCGTGTCGGCCCCGCGAGCGGGATCTTCGACCGGCTCCAGGCGCTCGAAGGCGGCGGAGTCGGCGACGGCGGCGAGGCGGGGCTGCGCCATCCGCACGTCGCCCACGCCGACGACGCGCGTGAACGTGGCCTCGAGGCCGTCCGCCGCCAGGCTGTCGCGGCGGAGGGCGTCGAGGCGGCGGGCGCGGACGAGCGTGGTGTCGGTGGCGCCGGTGGAGTCGGTGCGGAGCTGGACGAGGAGGGGGTCCACCTCAGGGGTGCCGGTGACGCGGCTGGTGCCGGCGCGCTCGTCGTGCTCGGCGCGGGCGCCGAAGAGGAGCGTGCGGCGCGCGGAGTCGGGCGGGGCCGCGTCGTCCCCCGCCGTGCGGGCGTCGCCGAGGCGTTCGAGGACGACGCGCCCGCGGGCGAGGCTGCGCTCGGTCTCGCGGAAGTGCGTGAGGGAGTCGGCCCAGAGGCGGGTGTCGCGCTGGCGGAGGCGGACGTCCCCCGCGAAGTCGGCGCGCTCGGCGCGGGCGTCGTAGACGCCGGCGCGGCTGGTGAGCACCGTCGTCGAGTCGCGCAGCTCGACGCCGCCCTCGACGGTGGCGACCTCGGTGCGGTCGTCGTAGACCCCGCGCGGGGCCGTGAGCGTGACGTCGTCGTGGTAGAGCGTGCCGCCCCGGTCGAACGTCGAGACGCCGGTGAGGCGGTGGTGCCGCGCCGTCGGCGCGAGGAGGACGGCGCTGCTGTCGGCGATGCGGACGTCGCCCTCGGCCACGGCCTCGTTCGCGTTGGCGTCGTAGACGACGCGGCGGGCCGTGAGCGTGTCGCCCCCGGTGACGATGCGGACGTCGCCTTCGAGCGTGACGAGCCCGGCCTCGACGCGCTGCACGGCGCGGTCGGCCCGGAGCGTCGTCGTGTCCTGCCGGAGGACGACGTTGCCGACGAGCGTGCGCACGGTCTCGCCCGAGGTCGCGTCCACCGCCACCGAGTCGGCGTTGACGAGCTGGACGAGGCGGGGCTGCGCCCTAACGGGCTGAGAGAGGGAGAGAGGGAGAAAGGGGGAGAGGAAGAGAAGCAGCAACAGCCGCAGGGGCCACGCACTACCACGGTCGCCCTCCCCCCTTCCCCCTTTCCCCCTTTCCCCCTTTCCCATCATTCTTCCACCTCCAGCTCGCCCGAGGCCTGCCGGAACGCGTACCGCGAGAGGTCCTCGGCGGCGACGAGGCCGACGCCCTGGACCCGCTCGGCCGGCGACGTGAAGCGGAAGAACCCGTCGGCGCGGAGCTCGCGGGCCGCCTCGTCCCACGCCACCCGCTCGCTCTCGAGCCGCCGCTCCCCCGCCGTCGTCACCACGACGCCACCCTCGGCGACGAAGCGGCGGTCGGCGTCGTAGTAGACGAGGCTGTCGGCGCGGACGGTCGCGGCGAGGGCGCCGGCCTCGTCGTAGAGGGCCACGCGGGCGCGGGCGGTGTCGCGGCCCGCGGGGTCGGGGCCGAGGCGGGTGAAGAGGCTGTCGGGCGGCCGCTCGTAGCGGGCGAGGTAGGGGGCCTCGAGCACGAGGCGCGGCCGGCCGCCCTCGTCGATGCGGAGGACGGCGCCCCAGCTCTCGTGGTCCGGCATCGCCGCGACCTCGGCCTCGGTGGGCAGCCCCTCGTCCGAGGCGCGGGTGCACCCGGCGAGGAGGAGGACGGCGAGCGCGACGCGGGTGGACACGGCGGGGAGGGGCGGGACGCGACGAAGATACGGGCGTGTGATGCGTGCTTCGTGTCGCGAGCCGAGAGCGCGGCGACGACGCGGAGCGCGCGCCACGCGGCTCGTCTCCGCGTTTCGATTCCTCCGCCGGCCGTTACGAAACCGTACGGATCCCCGGGGCAACGGGCCGCGCCGCGGGCTTCGTGCGCCGGCCTTCCAGGCCCCGCAGGGCACCGAAGCGCGATGGACGATTGATTTCCCCGTTTGTCGCGCCGCGTGGACAGCGGGGGCGGGGATGGGTTGGGCCGTGGTACGATATTGGTCAAGGGGCGCGGGGGATCGATGACCCGGAAGCCCCCGGGCCTCGTCCCGCCGTCCCTCCGCCATCCGCCACCCCCATGAGCTTCACGATCCAGAAGGCCACGCCGACCATCGCCGTCGTCCGCGTCGGCAAGGCGCTCGACTTCCGCAACGCGGCCGAGTTCAAGGCGAGCTGCCAGGAGCACGTCCGCACCGGCGTCCGCTACTTCGTCCTCGACTTCTCCGGCACCGGCATCCTCGACTCCACCGGGCTCGGCGTCATCTTCTCGCTCTACCGCCAGCTCACGCCCGTCGGCGGGCAGGTGGTGTTCGCGAGCGTGAGCCGGCCCGTGCAGGTGGTCGTCCAGCTGACGCGGACCTACAAGGTGTTCCGGCAGTTCCCCACGGTCGAGGCCGCCGTCGAGGCGCTGAGCCGCCCCGCCGCCGCCCCCGCCGCGAGCCCGCCCGGCGGCACCGCCTGAGCGGCCGTCCCGCCCCGGTCCCGCCCCGGCCCCGCCCCGGTCTCCGCCATGCCTGGGCCTCCGCCCCCGCTCGCGCGCCGCTTCCACGACCTCGGCACCGTCGTGGACGAGCTCCACGCCCTGTTCGCGGCGTGGGCCGACGCCGGCACGTTCGCCGACGCCGTCGACGACTTCGGGCTGTGCGTGGCGCAGCTGGCCGTCCACGAGTGGGTGGCGAACCTCGTCCAGCACGCCGCCTTCGGGGGGCGCCGCCCCGAGATCGCCCTCGCCGTCGCGGCCGAGGCCGACGGCCTCCGGTGCGTGATCGAGGACAACTCGGACGGGTTCGACTTCCAGCGCCAGCTCGGCCGGCAGGAGGCGCTCGTGGCCGAGCCGGAGCCGAGCGAGCGCGGGCGCGGCCTGCTCATGATGATCGCCTGCACCGAGGAGCTCCTCTACGAGCCGACGGCCGACGGCCGCCAGCGCCTCGCCTTCGTCGTCCGCCCGGCGGCCGTGCCCGAGAGCCTCCTCCCCCTCTTCCCCGCCCCCCACGCCCACCCCGAGCCCCCCGCCGGCCCCGCCCCCGGCGATGCCCCCGGCGATACCGCCGGCGATACCGCCGGCGACGGGGCCGCGGAGCCCTCCGTTACCGCCACGCCCGCACGGTGAACGCCCTCGCCCCCCACGCCCCCATGGCCGCCGCGCCCGACGCCCCCGCGCACTCCGTCCTCATCGTCGAGGACAACCCGACGCTCCGGCGCCTCCTCGAGTACCGGATCGGGAAGCGCTACGTCGTGCGCACGGCCGAGCACGGGGAGCAGGCCCTCGCCCTCGTCGAGCAGCAGGTCCCCGACCTCATCATCTCGGACATCATGATGCCGCGGATGGACGGGTTCGCGCTGCTGGCCGCGCTGCGCCGCAACGAGCGCACCGCCACCATCCCCTTCATCTTCCTCACGGCCAAGACCGACGACCCCTCCCGCACCAAGGGCCTCTCCAACGGCGTCGACGACTACATCACGAAGCCGTTCGACATCGAGTACGTCCTCGCCCGCGTCGAGCAGATCATCCAGCGGAGCAAGGTCTACCAGACCCAGCTCAGCGCCCGCATCGGGCGGGACTTCTCCGACCGCCTCCTGCCCAAGACGATGCCGCAGGAGCCGGGCTACCGCGCGCTCTTCTTCTCGCAGCCGAAGGAGGACGGCGGCGGCGACCTCTTCGACTGGACCCGCCTCGCCGACGGCTCCTACCTCTTCACCGTCGGCGACATCATGGGGAAGGGGCTCCAGGCGAAGTTCTACGCGTTCAGCTTCCTCTCCTACATCCGCAGCACGATCCACGCCGTCCTCGGCGCCACCGCCAGCCCGAGCGCGCTCATGCGCCGGGTCAACCGGATGCTCATCCACGACGAGGTCCTCGAGCAGACGTTCGCGAGCCTGCTCCTGCTCCGCTGGGAGCCCGCCCGCCACCGCGTGACGTACTGCAACGCCGGCCACTGCCGCCCCGTCCTCCTCTCGCCCCAGGGCGCCGGCATCGTCGAGTACTCCGACCTCATCCTCGGCCTCGACCCCGAGACCGAGTTCGTGGACAGGGCGTTCGCCATCCCCGAGGGCAGCGCGCTGCTGTGCTACACCGACGGCCTCAACGAGCAGGTCGCCCAGGGCGGGCAGCCGTTCGGCGAGGCCGGCGTGGCCCTCACCGCCGCCGAGGCGCTCGACGAACCCCAGCCCATCAAGACGCTGCTCGAGGCCATGCTCGCGCGGAGCGCCGAGCCCCGCTTCGCCGACGACGTCCTCGTCTTCTGGCTCCAGCGCCTCGCCGCGTAGGTCGTAGGTCGAAGGTCAAAGGTCGCAGGTCAGCGGACCTTCAGACCTTCGACCTTCGGACTTTCGACCCCTACCGCCTCCACGCCGCCCGGGCGCTCCGCTCCAGCCGCGCCAGCTCCGGCAGGCGGACGCCGTGACGGAGCGCCGCCCGCACCACGTGCGCTCGCAGCACCTGATCGGCCGGCGGGAGCGGGTAGAGCCGCGCGTGGGCCTGCGCGAGCACCGGCGCCAGCAGCGCCTGCACCGCCCCCAGCCGGAACCCGACGAACCCGGCCAGCCCCACGGCCGTCGCCGCGAGGGCGCCGCCCGTCCCCAGCCAGCTCAGCACGAGCACGTAGTAGGCCCCCTGCACGAGCGGCTTCTCGAGGACGGCCAGCACGCGCCCGGCCCACCGGCTCGGCGCCGCCGGCAGCGCCAGCGAGGCCGACGCGTAGAGGACGAGGGCGAGCAGCCCCGCCGCCCACGCCGGCACCACGAACAGGAACACCGGCAGGGCCAGCAGCGCCAGCGTGGCCGGCGCCCGCACCCACACCTCGGCGCGGCGGACGATCTCGCCCAGCGGCTCGTACGCGAAGACCGGCCCCGCCCACTCCTCCAGCAGCCGCTCCGACGTGCGGAAGCGGGTGCCGGCGGGCGTGACGAGGCCGGCGGGCGTGTCTACGTAGGCGGGGAGCGCACGGGCGGGGCGGCGGGGCATGGGCGCGGGGTGCGGCGCTTCAGCGCTTGCGCGTGAGCCAGAGGGCGGCGGGGGCGAGGAGCCACGAGCCCCGGCGGAGCGCGCGGCCCTGCGGCGTCAGGAAGAGGAAGACGCGGAGCGCCCAGCGGAACGGGAGGACGCGGTTCAGGCGGCGGAGGGCGGTGAGCATGACGGGGAGAGGGTTCAGCGAGGGAGAAGCTGCTCCCCTCTTACCCGCGCGGCCGATCCGGTCTCCCGCCTCGTGGCCTCTTCACGTCAGCCCGGCAGCGGGGACGGCGGCCCGTCCAGCTCCAGCACGGCCCCGCTCGGCAGGCGGAAGCGGAAGCGCGGCGACGGGAGGCCGGCGGCCCGGAGCGGCGGCGTGAGCAGGTGCGCCAGCGCCTCGGCCGTGTTCAGCCGCGGCGACTCGGACTGGCCGAGGTAGCGCTCGGCCGACGCCCGCATGGCCGGGCGGACCTCGCGGAGCGTGAGCGCCTCGACGCGCTGCCCGCTGCTGCGGTGGAGCCGTGCCCACCCCACCTCCGTCCGCAGCTCCGCCCGCTCCAGCTCGGGCTCCACCGAGAACACCGCGAGCGCCGGCACGGCCACCTCCACCACGCCCTCCTCCGTGAACCGGATGTCGGACGGCCGGAGGCGGCGGACGTCGAATCCGTAGGCCACGCGGCCGGGCACGCGTACCTCGGCGCGCGTGGTGCCGAGGTCGAGGTCGAGCAGCCCCGGCAGCAGCGTCTTGTCGCTCCGCCCCTCGACGGTCGTGGCGAACGTGAGCGTGCCCGTGACGAAGAACGAGGCCGGCGCCTCCTCGGCCAGCGTCGTGACCACGGTCGCCCGCACCTCCTCCTCCGTCAGCCGCGGCCGCAGCGCCCACACGGCCGTGATGACGGCGACGGCGAGGAGCACGACGGCGAGGGCGGCGACGAGCAGAGGCGGGAAGCGGCGACGGGCGGGCGGATCGGGGGCGAGTTCGGACATGGGCGCGGGCGGGTGTGCCGGTTCAACGCACGGCGGGCGTACGGGATTACCCCCCGCCGGTTACCGCGGCGCGAGGAAGACGAGTGCGAGGGCGGCCACGCCAAGACCGAGCCAGTTCCGCCGCGACAGCCGCTCCCCCCACACCGCCACCCCCAGCAGCGCCGCCCCCATCACGATGGCGACGTTGTTGGCAGGGAAGACGAACGTGCCCTGCAGCTCGCCGAGCGCGCGGAGGACGAACTCGACCGAGCCGTAGTTGGCCAGGCCGAGCGCGGCGCCCCAGCCCGCCGCCGCGGCGCGCGGCCACCGCCCCGTCCGCACCCCCGCCGCCACGACGCCGCCGAGGCCGACGAGGAACGCGACCCCGAAGACGAGGAGGAGGAAGAGCGGCCGGCTGCCGGTGGCGCCGAACGCCTCGTCGTACGCCTTCATCGCCGTGTCGGCGAGGCCGCCGGCCAGGAAGAGCAGCCCGAGGGCGACGGCCGTGCGGGTGCCGCCGCGCCCCGCGCTCCCATCCGCCGGGGCGCGGGATCGGACGGGCTCCGCCGCTGGCCGCGCCAGCAGGAAGAACGCGGCGCCGGCGAGGGCGAGCCCGAGGAGCTGCACGCCCGTCGGCCGCTCGCCCCAGGCGAGCCACGAGGCGAGGAACGGGACCACGACCGACAGCCGCATCACGGCCGCCGCCAGCCCCATCCCCGCCTCGCGGATGGCGTAGGCGAACACGTAGAACCCCCCGATGAAGAGGGCCCCCGTCGCCGCGCCGAGCGCTACGAACCCCGCCTCGACCTCCTCCTGCGCCCGTGCCTCGCCCCCCAGCAACACGGCCGCCACCGCCCCCGCCACCGCGTAGTTCACCGTCAGCACGGCCGTGCGGTCGAGCCCCCGCCGCTCGCTGACCTTGAAGACCGCCGCGACGGCGAGGCTGCACGCGACGGTGAGGGCGAGCCAGATCATGGGGGTGGGGGGGTCGAAGGATCGGGGGATCGGATCATCGAGGAGGACAGCCACGACTTCCCGATGATCCGTTCATCCGGTCCCCCGATCATTCCCTCACCGTGTAGTACTCCAGCCGCCGCGGCTCGAGGCGGACGTCCAGGACCGGCAGCCCCTCCGGGACGTGCGGCCGCACCGGCACCGTCCCCGCCGTCGTGTCCCGCACGATGTCGGCGTAGTCCACGACGGCGTAGAAGGCGTCCGTCGTCTCGGCCCGCTCGTAGTGGTCGCCCTCGATGGGGACGAGGTAGGTGGCGCGGACGCGGCCCGGGATGAGGCGGACGGCCGAGACGCCGGGCGGCACCCCCTCGACCCGCACGTCGAGCATCCGCTCCCCCTCCGTGAACTGCCCCACGCTCAGGGTCACCTGCACCCGCTCGGCCGAGACGTCGACGAGCCCGTCGAGGGTGTCGCTGAGGGGAACGACGGCGGTGACCGGGCGGCGGAGGTTCTCGAAGTCGCGCGGGGCGGTGGGCCAGGCCTCGAAGGCGTCGAGCAGGGTCTGCGCCCCGCGCACGACGACGGTGTCCGGGTCGAGGTGCGGCGGGCGGAGGAGGCCGTAGCCGGGCGCGAAGTCGAGGTCGCCGGTGAGGCGGACGGGCAGCCGGCGGGTCACGGCGGCGTCGAGCGCGAGGTCGAGCGCGGCCGGCCGCACGTAGCGCACGGACACCCCCAGCGGCACCCGGGCCGACTCCGACGCGGCGCCGAGGAGGTTGACGGTGGGGCCGTCGGCGTCCACGGGGATCTCGGGGGGGTTCCGGCGGAGGGCGAGGAGGTCCCACCCCACCCCCTCGTACTGCACCAGGACCGTCCGCGGCACCGGCTCGCGGAGGGCCAGGCCCTCCGGCAGCCCCACCACCTCCAGCGGGCTCTCGACCGTGAGCGTGTACGTCTCCCGCATGTTCACCGTGAGCCAGAGCACGAACGCCACGACGAGCGAGAACGCCATCGCGAGGAGGCGGCGCCGGGCGTCGGCGCGCTCCCCCTCCTCGCGCGCGGTGCGCGGGAACAGCTCGCGGAGGCGCTCGAACGGGTCGGAGGGCATGCGTGGTTACGCGGGGTACGTGATTACGTGAAGATAGAGCCCCTCGCGCGATCACGTCAGAGACGGTCTGGGGAACGAGGCCCTCCCCCGGCAGGGAGAGGGCCGGGGTGAGGGAGCTGCGGCTCGCCAACGCGTCACGACCCGTGCTCGCGGCGCAGCAGCCCCCGCAGCGCACCGAGGTAGTGGCGCACCTCCGCCGGCCGGTAGAGCCCCGCCGCCACCACGAGCGCCGGGTAGAGCGCGAGGAGCGCCGCCCGCCACGCGAGCCGCGCCGCCACGCCCCACCCCAGCGACACCTGCGCCAGCGCCCAGAGCCCGCCCACGATCAGGAGCGCGCTCGCGAGGACGTGCCACGGGTAGTGCGCGCGGATGTCGCGCTCGGCGACGTGGGCCGTCCACAGCGCGAGGGCGCCGTAGGCGAGGAACGTGGCGAGCGCCGCGCCGACGAGGCCGAAGGGCGGGATGAGCGCGAGGTTGAGCCCGGCGTTGAGCGCCGCCGCCGCCGCCACGCTCCACGCCACCGTGCGCGTCCGCCCCCCCGCGTAGAGCACGTTGACGGCGATGAAGTAGAGCCCGTTCATCAGGAAGCCCAGCGCGATCAGCAGCACGAGCGGCTCGACGCCGGCGTAGCCGGGCTCGTCGGTGAGCAGGCGCGTCCCGTCGGGGGTGAGGAGGGCGAGGCCGAGGGCGGCCCACGCCGTCCACACGGCGAAGTGCCGGAACACGCTCCGGTGCAGCGGGGCCGCGCCCCCCCCTCCGGGCGCGGCCGCCAGCGCCTTCAGCCCGATGACGGTGAAGGCGAGCTGGAAGCTCTGGACGAAGAACATGTTGAGGACGCCGCCGATCTTCGAGGCCCACTCGTACTCCGCCACCGCCGCAGGCCCGAGCAGCCAGTCGAGGAGGAACCGGTCGCCGACGGCGAGGAACCGCGCGGCCAGCCCGCTCGCCACCAGCGGCGCCCCGAAGGCGACGAGCCGCCGCGCCAGCCCGAGGTCCACCCGCCCCCGCGCATCGCGCCCGACGGCCTGCCGGCCCACCCACCCCCCGAGCGCCACGCCGACGGCCACGGCCGAGAGGGCGTACCCCTTCAGCACGCCCTCCAGCCCCTCCCCCTCGGCGGCGAGGAAGTACACCACCCCGGCGATCAGCACCCCCCACTCGACGAGCACGGCGAGCACGAACAGCCCGGGCCGCTCGCGCGCCCGCAGCTCGGCGTACCCCACCTCCGCCACTGTCTTGAACCCGACGTACACGGCGAGGAGGCGGACCAGCGGCGCCCGCGCCGCCTCGTCGAGCAGCGCGGCGGCGAGCCACGGCGCGGCCAGCCACCCCGCCGCGCAGAGGACGGCCCCGCACACCGCCGAGAGCAGGAGCACCGTGGCCGGCAGCGTGCCCCGCGCCACGTCCGGCGCCTCCCCGCCGCCCGGGACGGGGGTGCCGGCGGCGACGGCGAACTTGATCAGCCCCAGCGGCAGCCCCAGGCTCCCGACGAGGAGCACGACGCGCGCGAGGGCGTCGAGCTGGGAGAGGTAGCCGAAGTCGGCCTTCGGGAGGTAGGCGGGGTCGAGGTAGAACGCGGCGAGGACGAGGCCGCTCGACTTCACGGCGACGTTGCCGAGGGCGTAGGCGCCGCTCTGGCGGGCGAGGCGGAGGAGCATCCGGGTCACGGCCGCCCCCCCAGCGCTTCGACGACGCGCGCGCCCGCCGCCATCGCGTCCGCCCGCTCGGCCTCGACGCGGGCGAAGAGGCCGGCCCGCGCCGCCGGCAGCGCCGCCAGCACGCCCTCGGCGGCCTCGACGAGCCCCTCCGGCGTCACGCCCTCGATCTCCTGTACCCACGCCTCCACGCCCAGCCGCCCGAACACCTCGCGCGTCTTGAACTCGTAGGCGATCGGGAGCACGGGCGTCCCGGCGCAGAGCGCGAGGATCGCCGCGTGCATCCGCGTGGCGACGACGAGGTCGCACCGCGCCGCCTCCGCCATCGTCCGCTCCGGCCGGAGGTACGCCGTGACGACCTCGACCCGCCGGCGGACGTCGTCCGGCATCTCCCCGGCGATGGCGGCGGCCACGCGGGCGTCGTCGAACCGGTACGCCGGCAGCCCCTGGCACGTCGAGAAGAAGCGGACCTCGGCGCCGCGGGCGCGGACGAGGTGGGTGACGAGGGCGGCGACGCTCGCGCGGTAGCGCCGCATCCCCTCCTCCGCCGTCGTCGCCCGGAAGTGCGGCCAGTCGCGGACGGAGACGCCGACGCGGAGGGGGCGGCCCTCCGGGAGCACGCGCGCCCGCGCCTCCGCGAGCACGCCGGGGTCGGCCAGCGCGAACGCCGCGTCGGCGGCGACGGCGACGCGCGCCTCGGGCGCCACGTCGCGCACGTGCCGGGCCGAGCGCTCGTCGCGGACGAGGACGAGGCGGGCGTAGGGGAGGAGGCGCCGGAGCGCCCGCCGCACGCCCCGCTTCCGGAACGGCCCGAGCGACTGCGTGAACAGGACGAGCGGCCGGCGGAGCCGCCGCACGAGGTCGAGCTCCAGCAGCCGCGGCCCGAGCCAGTAGTGCTCGACGAGGTACGTCCCCCCCGTCGAGACGACGAGGTCGGCGCCCGCGAGGTCCGCGAGCACGCCGTACCCCGCTTCGCCGGCGAGGCGGCGGGCGGCCCCGGTACGCCCACCCCCGAGCGCGTCGGCCGCGCGGCGGAGGCGGCGGCGCGACGCGAGCCAGCGTGCGGCCCGGCGCCCCCGCGCCGCGAGCCCCCGCGCCTCGGGCGTCCACGCGAGGCGGAGGGGCGACGGCGACACCTCCAGCTCGGGGTACAGCGGCGCCGTCACGTCGGGCAACGAATCGTAGACGGCCGCTTCGAGCGCGTCGCCGAGGGCGGCGCGGAGCGCCCGGAGGAGGCCGAGCGCGATGGCGGCGTCGCCTCCGTTGGCGAGGACGGCGTTGAGGACGGCGACGCGCACCCCTCTATCCCTCGCGCCGGACGACGTGGAGCCGGCTCCGCTCGACGAACGCGAACCGGTCCCGCTTGTCTGCGAAGTAGGCGTCCACCGCTTTCCGGCAGCCCGACCAGTGGTCGTAGTCGTCGATGACGAGGGTGCCGCCGGGGATGAGCTGCGGCACGATCCGCTCCAGGCACGTCATGACCGACTCGTACCAGTCGCCGTCGATGTGCGCGAGCGCGACGGGGCCGTCGGGGTGGAGCGTGTCCTGGAACAGCCCCTCGACGAACGTGACCGCGTGGGCCTCGGGGTCGAAGCCGTGGCGGCGGAAGTTGGCCCGCACCGTCCCGAGGAGGTCCTCCTCGTACCCGTAGTACGGCCGCCCGCCGATGCCGCGGGAGCGCCCGGAGCGGATCTCCTCGTACCGCGCGTGGACGTCGGCCTCGTCCTCGGCGCCGGGCGGCGGGATCATCCCGAAGACGTCGTAGACCTGGAGCGGGCGCGTGGGGGCCTTGGCGGCGGCGAGGACGATGGCGGAGCCGCCGAGCGCGCAGCCGGCCTCGATCAGGACGCCCGGCGCCCCGCGCGCCTCGAGCGCCTGGACCGCCTCGTAGAGGTCGCAGAGCGCGCCGTCGTCGAGGTAGGTGAGCCCGTCGGCCTGGACGGCGCGGACGACCGGCGGGAGCGGGCGGCCCGAGAGGAGGCGGCGGACGGCGCGGCGCAGCGGCGGGAGGGGCATGGGGCGTTCGGGGCGAGGTCCCAAGCTACGGTCGGCGCGCGGCGAGGAGGCCGTCGAGGAGGCCGAAGAGCCGCTCGCGGCGGCGCTGCCGGCTGAACCGGGCGGCGACGTGCGCCCGCGCGGCCTCGCGCGCGGCGGGGCCCGCCGCGAGGGCCTCGCGCACCACGTCCGCGATCGCCGCCGGGTCCGGCGCCTCCACGACGTACCCCGCGTCCCCGATGGCCGCCGGGATCCCGAAGGCGCTGCTGCCGACGGGGACACACCCGCACAGCATCGCCTCGCAGAGCACGTTCGGCATCCCCTCGGCGCGCGAGAGCTGGAGGTAGACCGATGCCCGGCCGTATACCTCCGGCAGCGCCTCGCGCGGCAGCGGAGGGCGGAACGCGACGTTGGCGGGCGGGCGGTACCGCTGCACCTCGGCCTCGCCCATCTTCAGCCCCACCACCTCGAACGGCACGGCGGGCAGGCGCCGCGCCACCTCGACCAGCAGGTCGAGCCCCTTCCGCAGGAACGTCCGGTGCGAGTCGATGAGGCCGACGGAGAGCACGCCCGGTGCGCGCTCCGCCGGGCCGAGCGGCCACGCCGCGGGGTCGTACCCCGTCGGCACCTCGACGGCGGGCGTGGCGAGGCCGGGGACGTGGACGCGCACGCCCTGCGCCTGCGCTCGGTCGAGAAAGAGGTTGTGCGTCTCGAGGAGGCTGTCGTGGACGGGCAGGAGGACGGATGCATTCCGGAGAACGAAGCGGGCGAGCGGCGCGCGCCACGTCCGGAAGACGCCGTAGTCGAGCTGGGGGAGGTCCATACAGTCGAACCCCCCGAGGGCGACGGCGAGGGGGACGCCGGCGCGGCGGGCCGCCCGCGCCGGGAGCGCGAGGTGGTAGTCGGCGAACCACCCGAAGACGAGGTCGGCCGAAGGAAGCTCGCGGCGGAGCCACGCGGCCTGGGCCGCGGCGCCCCGCGCGAGCGCGACGGCCCGCGCCCCCTTCCCCCCGGCCGCCCGCACCCCGAACGCGAACGGGCGCACGTCGTAGCGCTCGCGGAGCAGGCCGAGGTCGTCGCGGACGAACGAGGTGGGCTCCTGGTAGACGAACAGCAGGCGGGGGCGCTCCGCAGGCGAGATCTTCGACATGGGCCGCAGCAAGCTAGCTCGTCCGCCCCGTCGCCGCGGCGTCGAGGACGGCGGCGATCTGCCCCGTCTCCGCCCGCCGCGAGTACGGCGCGACGGCCTCGGCGGACGCCCCCTCGCGGGGCCGGCCGGCCGCCCACGCGGCGTAGTGCTCGCGGACGAACGCGGCCATCCCCTCCACGTCGCCCCGGCCGAAGAGGCGGCCGCCGCCCGTCTCCTCGAGCAGCCGCGCCGCGTCGCCGTCGGGCGGGCCGAGGGCGAGGACGGGGCGGCCGCTGGCGAGGTACTCGTAGAGCTTCCCCGTGAGGATGCCCCGCTCCGTCCGGCACGGGTCCACGACGAGGAGCAGGAGCGCCGCCTGCGTCATCGCGCGGACGGCCTCGTCGTGGGGGACGTAGGGGACGAACTCGGTGACGGCGTCGAGGCGGGCGGCGGCTAGGGCGGCCCGGACGTCCTCGCCGATGCCCCCGACGAGCCGGAGCCGCAGCTCTTCGACCTCCCCCGCGTCGCGCAGCGCGGCCAGCGCCGCCCACAGCGTCGTCGGGTTCCGCGTCGCGTACATGCTCCCGACGTAGGCCAGCACGAACCGGTCGCGCGCCACGGCCTCAGGCCCGCGCGGCACGCCCTCGAAGTCCTCCTCGTCGAACCCGTTGTGGACGACGACGATTTCCGAGCGGGGGCGCCCGGCCAGCGTCGCCAGCCCGTCGGCCCACGTGGGGCTCACGGTGACGACGCGGTCGGCCTCGCGGAGGACGGAGCGCTCCAGGCGGCGGTCGAGGCGGCGGGCGGCCTCCGTCATCGGGAGCTCCTCGTAGTAGTTGATGCCGGTCCAGGGGTCGCGGAAGTCGGCCACCCACGGGAGCCCCCGGCGCCGCTTCAGCGCCCGCCCTACGAGGTGGGCCGAGTGCGGCGGCCCCGAGGTGAGCACGACGTCGAACGGCCGCTCCCGGTGGAGCCGGAACGCCTCGCGCACGGCGAACGGCACCCAGCCGACGCGGGCGTCCGGGAGGAACACGTTGGCGCGGCCCCAGCGGGCCAGCCGCTCGGCCCGGCTCCCCCCGCCGATGCTCCCCACCGGCACCGCCTCCGCCTTCGGCTTCCCCGTCAGCCGCGCGTAGACGCCGAAGGGGTCGAACGAGCGCGTGCGGTGGACAACGACGCCCTCGGGCACATCGGCCGCGAGCGTGGGGTCGCGCTGGGGGTACGCCCCGTCGGCGACGGTGAGCACGGTGGGCTCGTAGCCGTAGCCGCGGAGGTACTTCACCGTCTTGAGCACGCGCTGGACGGCCGGCCCGCCCGCGGGCGGGAAGTAGTACGTGACGACGAGGGCGCGCCGCAGGCGCCGGGCTGGCTCCATGAGAGACGGGGCGACGGGACGAGGGCGAGCGCGACCTCGCCCCCGGAATATCGCGCCACGGGGGAAGCGCCTCGGCGCAGCAGCGCGACCTTCACGACCTCCTCGCCTGCCCCGCGCCGCCTCAGCCCTTCCTGCGCCCGCGGCGGTACCACAGCAGCCCGCCGAGGGCCACCACGCCGAGGTAGACGAGGAGCGAGGCGATCCAGCTCACGAGGACGCCCTGCCGGTGCGTCTCGGGGTCGAACCGCATCGCGACGATGTGCTCGCCGGCGGGCACCATCACCCCGCGGAGGAGGTGGTCCACGCGGAGGATCTCGGCCGGGTCGCCGCCGATGGTGGCGTGCCACCCGGCGGGGTAGTACACCTCGCTGGCGACGAGGAGCCGCGGCCGGTCCGTCTCCACCTTCCACACGATCTCGCGGGGGGTGTAGCGCTGGAGCGCCACCGTCGCCGTGCTCGTGGAGTCGATGGGCGCGGGGGCGTAGCCCGCCGGCGGCGGCTCGTAGAGGTAGGCCGTGCGGCGGAGGCCGGCGTCGGGCGCGAGGAGCCGCGCGTACATGGCCTCCTCGCTCTCGACGACGGCGACGCTGTCGACGAAGAAGGCGCGGGGGAGGGCGTCGGGGTTCTCGAGGACGAGGAGCCCGGTGTCCTCGCTCCGGTAGACCGGCGTGAGCCCCGGGAGCGGCTGCGGCGCGACGACGTAGCGCGCGCTCATGAGGTCGATGGCCTCGGCGCTCAGCCCGCCCTCGGGCGTGATGAGGAGGCGGTCGAGGTAGTCCTGGTAGAGGGCGAGCTTGGCGCCGTGGTAGCCGCCGAGCGACTCGTAGAAGTAGGGGGAGCGGCCGTCGCTGGTGGGGCTCGTGGCGAGGGAGAGCACGCGGAAACTCCCCGGCCCGCCGGCCATCTCCACCTTGTTCTGGATGAACCGGTCGTAGTCGTACTCCGGGATCGCGGCGGCGACGTCGCGGCGGGAGCGGAGCGCCGGGGCGTCCTCGTTGAGGTAGCGGCGGCCGACGCCCCAGAGGTCCACCGTCACGAGGAGGATGAGGCCGGCCAGCGCCACCCACGGGCGGACCTTCTCCCGGCGGTAGAGCGCGAGGAGGGCGGCGGCGAAGGCGAGGAAGAGGAGGGCGCGGGCGGCGTCGCCGCGGAACATCGCCGCGCGCGCGGCACGGTCCTGGGCGACCTGCTGCGCGACGGCCTGCTCCAGGCCCGGGTCGTCGGGGTCGATGCCGAACTGGTCCGCCTGGGCCCGGATCTGCTCGAACATCTGCTCCGCCTCGCCCGGCCGCGCGAAGTCGAGCAGCGTGGGGCCGGCGGCCCACAGCAGCGCCAGGAAGGCCGCCATCGCGCCGAGGCCGACGTAGAGCCACCGCGTCTTCCGCACCTCGGCCTCGTGCGTGGCCTCCCGCCGCTGCACCCAGTAGGCGCCGTAGCCGGCGAGGACGGCCAGCACGAGGGCCACCGCGATCAGCCACGTCTCGGGCACGCGGAACGCGTCGAAGAGCGGGAAGAGCTCGAACATCGGGCGGTTCACCATCGGGAGGTGCTCGCCGAGGGCGAACAGCGTCATCAGCAGCGCCGCGATGCCCAGCCCCGTCGTCGCGCGGCGGCCCACGCCGAAGACGCCGAAGAGGGCCAGCAGCAGCACGAGCGGCCCGACGTAGTGCGGGCCGGCCGTGAACGGCTTCGGCCCCCAGTACAGCTCGCCGGTGCCGTAGGCGTGCGGGATGACGAGCGTGAGGAGCTCGCCGACGCCCTGGCTCCACGCCATCGCGTACTCCCACATCAGCCCGCCGCCCCCGGCGGCGCCCCGGATCGTGAACGCCTTGTACTCCCACTGCGCGAGGTACGGCTGCGCCACCATCGCCAGCGCGAGCGCGGCGCCGAGCGCGAGGACGGCCGTCGAGACGGCGAACCGCCGCAGGCGCCCTAGCCGCACGGCGGCGACCCCCTCGGCCAGCCACCACACCCCCGCCGCGAACGTGACGTAGTACGTGATCTGGATGTGCCCCGCGCGGAGGTTCACGGCCGCCGCGATGGCGAAGAGGCCGGCGAGGAAGAGGTTCCGCACCCACGCGCTGTCGTCGGGCCGGTAGAGCACGGCGGCGAAGGCGAGGAGCAGCCACGGCGCGTACGCGAGCGCGATGAACTTCGAGTTGTGCCCGGCGAGGAGGTAGAGCGCCACGTACGTCGTCAGCCCGTAGGCGACGGCGCCCAGCGCCCCGGCCAGCTTGCTCCGCGTGAGGGTGAACACGAGGAAGTACGCCCCGAGCAGGAGGACGAGGAAGTGGGCCAGCGGCCAGACACCGGCCTGCCGGAGCGCGTTCGGGATCGAATCGAGCCCGGGCACCTTGAGGGGGTAGTGGATGAGGTACCCCGGCATCCCGCCGAACACGTTCGGCGCCCAGAGGGCGTCGACGCCCGTCGAGGCCTCGTACTGCAGCATCGCCTCGGCCGTCCCCCGCCACTGCACGGTGTCCCCGCCGGCGATCGTGCGGTCCCCCAGCGTCGGCGCCCAGAACCCCACGGCCACGAGGAGGAGGAAGACGAGGCAGACGGCGTGCTGCGCCCACGACGGCAGCTTCTCCCACGCCGACGGCTCGCGGAGGTGGGGCGCCGTCTTCCGCACGCGCCCGCGCTCGCGCCACGGCCGGTTCCCTTCGAGCGGTGCGGGTTTCTGGACGCGGCTGGTGGGCTTGCTGGGGGTGGACTTCGCCATGGAGGGGTGGAGCGGCTCGGGGTGCGGCGGAAGATACGGGGCGGCAGGAGCGCAGGAGTGCAAGCTATCAAGCAGGCAAGCCTGCGGGCGTGCACGCGCGCACGCCTGCGCGCTCACGCCGGCCCCAGCTCCCGCGCGATCCACGCGCGTACCTCGGCCATCAGCGCCGGGACGTCGGCGCGCGTGCGGCCGGCCGTCTCGACGGGCGGCCCGACGACGAGGCGGGCCACGCCGGGGCGGGAGGCCCAGCGCCGCTCGTCGAGCAGCCCCACGTCGCCGTCGAGGGCGACGGGGACCAGCGGGACGCCGGCCTCGACGGCCAGCAGGAACCCCCCGCGCAGGAACGGCGCCAGCGCCGTCGCCCACGTCCGCTCCCCCTCAGGGAACAGGAGCACGGCCGTCCCCGCGCGCACCTCCGCCCCCGCCTCGACCAGCGAGCGCGCCGCGCGCTGCGGCGTCGAGCGGTCCACGAACACGTTGCCGGTGTGCCGGAGGATGGCCCCGACGAGCGGGAGCCGCCGCAGCTCCGCCTTCGGCGTGAACCCGAACGGGACCGGGAGGCCCGCCGCCGCCGTCAGGATGTCGAGGGCGTTCTGGTGGTTCGCCACGAACACCACGGGCCGCTCGGGGTCGAGCGCCGCCCGGTACTCGACGCGGAGGCGGACGCCCGTGCCCCACAGGATCAGCCGCGCCCACGGCACCATCCACCGGTGGAGCGTCCGCATGCCCGGCCGGAAGAGCGCGTGCACGAACACGACCGGGAACAGGACGAGCGTGCAGAGCACGCCCCACACGAGCGCCCAGACGAAGTGGAGGCGCGTGCCGAGGGTCGGGCGCGGCACGCGCCGCCGGAGACCGGGAACGGGGGCGTCGGGCGGCATCGCGCGAAGGTACCCGCGCCGTCAGCGCGCGGGGCGGGCGCCCCGCACCGCGGCCCGCGCCATCGCGATGAGCGCCGAGGCGCCGTGGAGCCCCGCCTTCGCCGCCGGCGCCCCGTCGACGACGAGGCCGAGCGGGCCGTCGAAGCCGGCGCGGGCGAGGGCCTCGAGCTGCCCCGGCCATCCCACGCCGCCCTCGCCCGGCGTGCGGGGCACCCACGCCCCCGCCTCCTCCTCCCCGTCGCGGACGGCGACGTAGAGGACGGGCACGCGCACGTCGAGGAGGGCCGACAGCCCGGCCGCAGGGTCGTGGCCCGCCTCGGCGGCGTCGGCCGGGCTCCACGCCGCGCCGAGCGCCGGGTGGTCGGCCCGGCCGAGCAGGGCCGCGAGGGCCTCGCCCGAGGCGCACGCCCCGCCTGCCTCGTTGCGGACGCCGAGGCGGAGGCCCGCCCGCGCCGCCGCCTCGCCCGCCTGCCGCAGCACGCTGGCCGCCGCGTCCGCGTCCCATGCCGCCCCCGGCTCGGCGAGGGCGCCGGTGAGGACGAGCCCGCACCCGAGGCGGCGGCAGAACGCGGCGCTCTCGGCGAACGAGGCGAGGTCGTTCATCCACGCCGCCCGCCGCGCCGGCGCCGCCTCGAACAGCCCGGGGTCCACGGCCGCCACCGGCAGCTCGGCCTCCCCGAGGCGGGCGCGCACGCGCGCCTCGTTCACGAACGGCACCCGCTCGCCCGGACCCCCGACGGTCCGAAGCACGACGCCTTCGAGCCCCCACAGCAGCGCGTAGTGGACGGCCCGCCCGAGGTCCGGCGTGACGGTGTCGGTGACGAGGACGGGGAGCAAGGGGATTTCGGATTGCGGATCTCCGATTGCGGATCTCGGATCGGGGACCGTCGAGCGCGGGTCGCGGATGCTGAGCGAGGAGTCTCCGCCGTCAATCGGAGGCCGACGATTGCGCTTCGCGGACGTCTGGCGAGGCAGGGGCACCGTCGGCGGCGGCGGCGAGCGCCGTGCGGAAGGCCGCCGCGAGCGCGAGCGCCTCCGCGACGGGCTCCTGCCCCGGGGCCGGCGCCGCGACCACCTGCACCGGCACGCCCCGCGCGGCGCCGACGGCCTCGAACGCCTCGGCCCCCGTGCGGCTCCCCACGACGAGCGCGGCCACCGTGAGGGGGCGCGTCCACACCGGCGCGTCGAGGACGGCGGCGAGGCCGCGCGCGCCGGCGCCCGGGGGGAGGAACGCCACGAGCACGGTCCGCTCGGGGGCGACGGTGAACGCGGCGCTCGCGCTGAGCAGGCGGGCCTCCTCGAGGAGCGCCGCCGCGCCGGGCGTCCCCACCTCCGCCGCCGCCACCACGAGCTCGCGCCCGCGCACGGGGTGCCGGCCGGGGACGAACGCCACCACCGGCCCCGAGGCGAGCCGGAAGCGGCCCTCGAACGCCGGCGTCAGCCCGTACACGTAGAGCCGGCGGGCGAGGAGCGAGTCGCGGTCGGCCCTGGCCATGTCGGCGAGGGCATCGCGGAGGGCGCCGGCGCCGGGCGTGGCGCCGGGGGGCGGGGGCGCCGGGAGCGGCGGCCCCGTCCCACCGCAGGCGGCGAGGAGGATCGCCGCGATCCCGACGAGGGCGAGCGGCGCGGGGGGGAGGCGGCGCATGGGGAAAAAGGGCGGGCCGCCCCGCCGGGGAGGTGGCGGGGCGGCCCGGACCGGCCGAGGCCGGGGGTCCATCGCGAGCCGGCTCAGTTGAAGCCGAGCGTGAGGCCGGCCGTGAAGCCGAGCGAGGGCTTGAAGTCGTTGGCGCCGCCGAGGGCGTAGCCGACGTCGGTGTACTCGTCGTGGAGGGCGCCCTTGACGAAGAGCGAGACGGGCAGGCTCGGCGGGGCGACCTTGAGGTAGGGCGCGATGGTGCCGAGGTGGCCGCCGCTGTCGGTGGTGCCCGGGAAGGACGCCCCGAAGGCCTCGCCCCGGACGAGCGTCGTGCGGATCATGAGGGCGCCGCCGATCTCGACGAAGCCGAAGCGGACGCCGGCCCCCATGTTCCACCAGATGATGTTGTTGCCGTCGACGCCGTCCACGGCGTCGTCGTCGTCCTGGCGCATGATGTAGTCGATGCCGCCGAAGAGGCGGAAGCGCTCCGAGGGGTAGTCGAAGTCGCCGCCGACGAAGAGGGCGTTACGGCCGTCGGAGAGCGGGAACTCGTCGGAGGGCGGGTTGGCCTCGACCTCGTCGGCGAGGTCGAAGTGGTAGCCGCCGTGGATGCCGACGACGCGACCGCGGAGGGTGACGAACGCGCTGACCTGCTGGAGGCCGAACTCGCTCTCGAGGTCCCCGAGCGGGGTGCCCTGGAACTTGTTCTGGCCCGCGATGAGCTCGCCGCCGGCGCCGACCTTGAAGGCGGGGAAGTTGAGGAAGTTGATCTGCGCCCCGACGTGCAGGCGCTGGGTCACGATGTCACCGAAGTCCTGCGCGTCGGAGGCGTCCTCGCCGTCGGCCCTGAAGTGGGGCGTCTCGGCCTCGCCCCAGCCGTAGGCGACCCACGCCTTGATGGGCGCGAGGTCGGAGGGGCGCCCGAAGGCGTAGGTCATGTTGGTGATCGCACGCGGGTCGGCGGGGGCTTCCGAGGCCTCCACCGCGGACGCCTCCGCGGCGGGGGTATCTGCACGACCCTTGTCCTTATCGCGGTCGCCGTCCGGGGTGCCGGTGAGGAGCGCGCCGGAGAGCAGGGCCACAAGTGCCAAGCTGGGCATGGGGGGACCTCCTTAGATGGGTGGGGGGAGTTGCGTGATAAGGTAGGAAGCGGCGAGTGAAACGCACAAGCCGTCCGGCGCCACAAAGCCGGAAAAGCGCGCTCGGGTTCCGACTCCGCGCGCTACAGGGCATTTTTTCTCCTTAGCCCACGTAGATTTTGGCCCTACCGGCGCCTCCTATGGGCCTCCGAGCGCCCCGCAGGGCGTAAAGAAACCGGAAAACCGGACCCCCGCCGGTAGCTTGGCGCCTCGCCCCCCCCGCGCATGGACCTCCTCTCCCCCGCCGCGGCCGACGCCCTCGCCCGCGAGCGCGCCCTCCTCGGCCGCCTCCGCGCCCTCCTCGCCGAGACCGGCGCCGAGGCCGACACCCTCCGCCGCCTCGCCGACCTCGCCGAGGGCCTCGACGACCTCTTCCTCCTCCTCGTCGTCGGCGAGTTCAACGCGGGGAAGTCGTCCGTCGTCAACGCCCTCTTCGGCGAGGCCGTCATGGAGGAGGGGCCCGTCCCGACGACGGACAAGATCACCGTCGTCCGCCACGGCGAGCGCGTCGAGACCCACCGCCGCGGGGACTACGTCACCGAGCGCTTCCACCCCCACCCGCTCCTCCGCCACCTCGCCCTCGTCGACACCCCCGGCACGAACTCCATCATCCGCGAGCACCAGGCGCTCACGGAGGACTTCGTGCCGCGCGCCGACCTCGTCCTCTTCGTGACGAGCTACGACCGGCCGCTCACCGAGTCCGAGCGCGTCTTCCTCGACTTCATCCACGGCGGCTGGGGCAAGCGCGTCGTCGTCGTCCTCAACAAGGCGGACCTGGCCGAGGACGACGCGGCGCTGGCGCAGGTCGTCGAGCACGTCCGCGAGGGGTTCCGCCGCCACTTCGGCTTCGCCCCGCGCGTGTTCCCCGTCGCCGCGCGGCTGGCCCTGGCGGCGAAGAAGGCGCGCCCGGAGGACCCCGCCGCCGACGCCCGCTGGGGCGCGAGCGGGTTCGCCGCCTTCGAGGCGTTCCTCACCGAGACGCTCACGGAGGGCGAGCGCCTCGCCCTCAAGCTCTCGGCGCCCCTCGACGCCGCCGAGGGGCTGGCCGCCGGGCTCGAGGACCGCCTCGACGCGCGTCGCGCCGTGCTCGAGAAGGACGAGGCGGGGCTCGCCGCGCTGCGCGCCCGCTTCGAGGAGAAGGAGGGCGCCCTCCGCGACGCCTTCGGCCGCGCCGCCGCCGAGGTGGACCGCGAGCTGCTCGAGATGGAGAAGCGCGGCGTCCGCTTCCTCGACGACGCCATCCGCGTCTCGAAGCTCCGGCTCCTCCGCGACCGCGACCGGTTCAAGGAGGAGTTCGCCCGGCAGGTCCTCCGCGACGCCGAGCGGCGGATCGAGGAGCGCACGGGCGAGGCCGTCGACGCCCTCCTCCGCCACGTCTACGCGCTCTGGAACGAGACGTACGCCCACCTCGCCGCCCAGCGCGAGGCCGGGCCGCCGGCCGCCGCCGCCGGCGGCGGCGAGCGCGACGCCTTCCTCTACAACCGCGACGAGGTCTTCCGCGACGTCATGCGCGAGGCGAAGCGGACCGTGGACCAGTACGACCTCAACGAGGAGGCCCGGCGCATCCTCGAGAACGCCCGCTCGACGGCCGCCCTCTTCGCCGGCACGCAGGCCGCCGCCCTCGGCCTCGGCGCCCTCGCCACCGTCCTCGTCGCCGCCACGGCGTTCGACGTGACGGGCGGGTTCGTCGCGGCCGGCGCCCTCGCCGTCGGGGGGTTCGTCCTGCTGCCGATGCAGAAGAAGAAGGCGATCCGCGAGTTCTCGGCGCGCGTCGAGGCGCTGCGGGGCGACCTCGCCCGCGCCCTCCGCGCCCAGCTCGACGAGGAGGTCGCCGAGGCGATGGGGCGGGTGCACCGGCTCGTGGCGCCGCTGGCCGAGCACACCGCCTCCGCCCGTGCCCGCCTCGACGCCGCCACCGCCGAGGCCGCCGCCCTCCGCGCCGACCTCGACGGCCTCCGCGCCGAGGTCCGCCGCCGCTTCGGCGAGGCGCACGGGATCGCCGAGGGGGAGGGGCCTCAGCGGTAGCCGGCGGCCTGGAGCTCGAACAGCTCGGCGTAGACCCCGCCCCTCGCCAGCAGCTCCGCGTGCGTCCCGAGCTCGGCCAGCCGCCCCTCCACCAGCACGAGGATGCGGTCGGCCATGCGGACGGTCGAGAAGCGGTGCGAGATCAGCACGGCGGTCTTCCCAGCGGTGAG
>DATGQT010000003.1:0-2841 GCA_035304085.1 Rubricoccaceae bacterium | reverse complement strand
GCGAGGAACTGGCCGGGCTTGTCGAGGCGCAGGCACTCGACGGCGAGGAAGGTGCCGTTGCCGCTGTCGGCGACGAAGATCGTCTCGGGGCCGAAGCGGCGCTGGAGCGAGCGGAGCAGGTGCGCGGGCGTGACGCCGGGGCCGCCGACGTCGGCGAGCCACTCGCGCCAGACCATCTCGTGGCCCTGGCGGATGCGGACGCGCAGCTCGGCGCCGCGGAGCCCGCCCTCGGCGGGTCGCTTCTCCGCGAGGCGGTCGAGGAGGCGGCGGACGAACTCGGCGGCATCGGCGTGGATCGCCAGGTCCGCCGGATAGTTGCGCCCCGGGACCTCGGGGTCGATGTCGACGTGGATGAGCGGGCGGCGCGGCTTCATCCCGTAGCTCCCCGTCGCCACCTCGCCGAACTTACAGCCAATCGCCAGCGTCGCGTCGCAGTGCGAGGCGATGTCGCGGACGAAGGGGGGCGCGGCGTCGCCGAAGCCGGGCCAGAGGAAGTGCGGGTGCGACTCGGGGAAGACGCCCTTCCCCTGGAAGGTGGTCGCGACGGGCGCGTCCAGCATCTCGGCGAGCCGAACGAGGTCCTCGCCCGCGGCGGCGGCGCCGAGGCCGAGGTAGAGGAGCGGCCGTCGGGCGCGGAGCAGGAGCTCGGCGGCGCGGTCGATGTCGGCGGGTGAAACCGATCCGCCGGCCCCTCCCCGCGTCGGCGGGCTCCAGCGCAGCTCGACGTCGTGGGCGAAGAGGTAGAGGTTCGCCGGGATCTCGACGAAGACGGGGCCCGGCGCGCCCTCGCGGGCGATGCGGCAGGCCTCGCGGATCGTCGGGTAGATCTGGGCGCCGGTCTCGGGGCGGAGCTGCGCCTTGGTGATGGCCCGGACGATGGCGAACTGGTCCACGTCGTGGAGCTGGTAGGCCATCCCCGTGTCGCGGCGGATGCCGCAACCGAGGACGAGCATGGGGACGTTGTCCATGAACGCCTCGGCGATCCCGCTGAGCGCGTGGGTCAGCCCCGCGCCGGGGACGAGGTTGGCGCAGCCGAGCTTTCCGGAGGCGCGCCAGACGGCGTCGGCCATGAAGGACGCGCTCTGTTCGTCGGTCACGAGGATGGGGCGAACGCTCTCGGATTCGGCGAGGGCGTCGTAGAGCTCTATGTTGTGCGTGCCGGGGATCCCGAAGGTGAAGGGGATCCCCTCGTCTTCGAGTGCGCGGACGACGATCTGTCCGCCGGTCAGTTTCATCGGGAGCCACCTCCTGTACTGCGTCCGCCGCCCATGCGGGGACCTCCTGCGATCGGTACCGACTCGTCCAGCCGTGTCACCGCGTCATCGTTCACGCGGGGACCTTCTCCGTCGTGGCGAGGAGCGCCGCGGCGTCGGCGCGGATCGCCTCGGCCGCACGGTCCGCGAGCGCCATGACGGTCAGGTACGGGTTGATCTCGACGGCGTCCGGGAAGAGCGCCGAGTCCGCGACGCGGAGCCAGGGGATGCCGTGGACGCGGCCCCAGGCGTCGGTCACGGAGTCGGGGACGTCGCGGCCCATCCCGCAACCGCCCATGAGGTGGGCGGCGGAGACGGAGATCTTCCCGGGCTTGAAGTGCCGCGCGTCGATGAGCTCGTCCACGCGGTCCATGTTCCTGCGCTCGATGAGCGGCGGGTCGGCGGAGGGCGCGTGGACGCGGAGCGCGCCGGCGGCGAAGAAGATCCTCGCCGCCGTGCGCGTCGCCCGGACGAGGGCCTCGACGACCTCGTCCGTGAAGGTGTAGTGCACGATCGGCCGGCCGTCCTGGTCGACGGTGATGTAGTTGGACGGGACGGCGCGGTCGCAGGCGAGGACGAGGATCATCTGGAGGCGCGGGAAGGCGCGCATGAGCGCGCTGTGCTCGGCGCCGAAGCCGGTCAGGTTCTTCGCCGTGGTGAACGGGAAGTACATGCACGTCTCGAGGATGAAGCGCTCCTCCTCGGCGCGGTCCAGGTAGAAGCTCTTGGGATGGCCGACGTCGTTCGTGATCTCGCGGGGGTGCTCGGCCACCAGGATGTGCGCGGGGTGGCAGGTGAACCCTGCACCGAGGCGCGGGAGCCGGGCGCCGAAGCCGGAGCGGAGCAGGAGCGCGGAGGAGCCGATCGACCCGCCGCAGCAGACGACGATCCCGGCGCGGACGCGGTAGTCGCCCGGCGGCCACTCGGAGGGGAGCCCCTTCTCGCCCGGCATCTTCTCGCTGACCCGGACGACGACGGCGCGTTCCTCGATGCGGAGCGCCTCGGCGCGGGTGACGACCTCGACGCCTTGGCGCTCGGCGTTGGGGAGCTGGACGCGGTTCGTGCCCTGTTTGGCGGCGTTGGGGCACCCGAGGTTGCAGAGCGAGCTGCCCCTGCACCCCTTCACGTTGATCGGGAATTGCTCCGCCCGGTACCCCGCCTTCTCGCACCCCTCGACGAAGAGCCGGTTGTTCTCGTTGATCCGCTCGGGCGGGAGGAAGTGGACGTTGTTCTCCTCCATGTACTTGCGCGAGCGGGCGGCGATGTCGGCGTGGTCGAGGCCGGGGACGTTCCAGCGGCGGATCACGCGCTCCGGGGCGATGATCGAGGTGCCGGTGTAGACGACGGTCGAGCCGCCGTAGGCACGGCCGAAGGCGAGGGTCATGGTCCCCTCGGCGGTCAGGAAGCCGCCGTTGTCCTCGTAGAGGGCGCCGGACATGTCCAGCTCGCGGCCGGTGAACTCGTCGTCGCGGAGGCGCGGTCCTTTCTCGAGGACGAGGATGCGGAGGCCGTCTCGGACCATGGGCGCGAGCGCCTGGGCGACGGTGCCGCCGCCGGCGCCGGAGCCGATGATGACGATGTCGTAGTG
>DATGQT010000002.1:0-28313 GCA_035304085.1 Rubricoccaceae bacterium | reverse complement strand
CGTGTGACGAGGGGCCGTTGCGTGTGACGAGGGGCCGTTGCGTGTTCCGGGTTCCGTGGTGCGTGCTCGGGGGCGGACCGACACGCACCACGCAGCGCGGAGCGGGAAGCTACCCCCGGCGCTTTCGTGGTGCCCGCGGCGTCGGCGGCGTGACGCGGCGGGCGGGTGAAGGCGCGCGGGCGAACATCGGGCACGGGCTTGGGGTAACGAGGGTCCTCCCTTCCTCCCTGCTGCTATGCGCCACTCCCTACGCACCCCGCGGGCGCTCCGGGCGCCCCTGCTCGCCCTCGCCGGCCTCCTCCTCGCCCTCGGCACGGCCGGCTGCGACGAGGAGGGCCTCGACCTCGACGGCGAGTTCGTCGCCGAGGTCACCGGCGACGTCACGGCCGACTACACCGGCGAGGCCTACTACACCGTCTTCGACGACGGCGCCGGCCCCGTCTTCGTCCTCATCTTCTTCCGCGACGACCTCTTCGACAACGACGAGGACGCGTACGCCTACGTCGCGCTGTGGCGGCGGGGCGAGCGGCCCGGCGTGGGGGTCTACCCCGTCGAGAGCGGGCAGACGGCCCCGGCCGCCTTCGCCGGCGCCTACGCCGACCTCGTGGACGCGGAGACGCCCGAGGCCGCCGGCCCCGTCCTCTCGGCCACCACCGGCGTCCTGACGGTCACCGACTTCGACGCCGGGTTCCTCTCGGGCTCGTTCCGCTTCGACGGCCGCGGCCTCTTCCTCCCCGACACCGGCGCCTTCATCGACGCCTCCGTCGCGGGCACCTTCGAGGCGCGCTTCCTCGCGCCGGCCACCCTCTTCTCGCTCCCCATCGACTTCGACTTCCGGTAGGGAGACGACGGACCACGGACGACGGACCACGGACGACGGACCACGGACGACGGACCACGGACGACGGACCACGGACGACCACCGGCATGCTACCGGCCGTCGTCTGTCGCCCGTGGTCGTCAGAGCAGGCCGAGCTGCTCGGGCGGGATGGGGAGCACGTAGTGCCGCTCGATGACCTCCTCGTGGACGCCGAACATCCCGGTCCCGCGGAAGTCCACCACCACGTGCCGGTCCGTCTGCCCGACGACCTCGCCGATGCCGTAGTAGGCGGGGGCGGGGCCGTAGTAGACGAGCTCGCCCGGCCCGACGACGCTCGTGCGCGCGCGGCGGTAGAACGGCGGCACCACCGGGAGGAGCTCGAGCCGGTAGCGCGGGCGCGGGTTCGGGAAGTTGTCGAGGGGCTGCGTCTCCATCGTCGTCGGGTCCATCACGGGGAGCAGCGCGGCGGGCGGGGGTTACGGGGTGCGGGTAAGGTAGGGCGCGGGAGCGACGGCGTCGCGTCACGCGGCGGGCGAGCCCGGGGCCGCCCTGCGGGTGGACCCCACGGGTGGACCCCACGGGTGGACCCCGCGGGTGAACCCGTGGGCGGTGCGGTAGTATACGGCTTCCCGTCTCGCCCGCCCTTCTCCGGCCCTCCCCATGGCACCCTACGACACCAAGATCCTCGACCGGCAGGTCGGGCGCAATGCCCAGCTTTTCGCCCAGTCCATCGCGGAACTCGACGGCCCGGAGCAGCGCTACCCCTACCTCCGCATCCTCGTCTCGCTCGTCGAGACGGCGCACCCGGAGTGGAGCCAGGCGCCGAACAAGGACCAGCAGATCGCCGAGCTCATCGTGCAGATGAGCGAGGGGGCGCTCGACCAGCAGGAGGTGGCCGACGTCGTCCGCGTCCGCGACGAGGAGCGGGGGATCACGTACGAGTAGGTCGCACGTCCGAGGCCTGAAGGTCAAAAGTCATCCGACCTTCGACCTGAGACTTTCGACCTCACCTCACCCGCCTCGGGTTCGCGGCGACGAAGCTCTTCCAGTCCTTGAACTTCCCCGTCGGGCCCTGCTCGACGCGGTGGGCGTGGCAGAGCGCGACGGCGAGGGCGTCGGAGGCGTCGAGCCCCCGGGGCTCCGTGAGGCCGAGCTGGGCGCGGACCATGTACCAGACCTGCTCCTTCGCCGCGTTCCCGTTCCCGACGACGGCCTTCTTCACCTCCTTCGGGGTGTACTGCGTGACGGGGACCCCGCGGTGGGCCGCGGCCAGCATCACGGCCGCCTGCGCGCGGCCCAGCTTCAGCATCGCCTGCGCGTCCTGCCCGTAGACCGGCATCTCGACGGCGCACTCGTCCGGGTGGTGGGCGTCGATGACGGCGAGGACGGCCGCGTAGATCCGCTGGAGGCGGAGGGTGTGGTCGAGGTTCGGCGGGAGGTCGACGGCGCCGTAGTCGAGCGCGGCCTCCTTCCGCGCGGCGACCTCGACGACGCCGTAGCCGGTGTGCCGCGTGCCGGGGTCGATGCCGAGGACGATCATGGGATCTGCGATCTCGGATTTCGGACTGCGGGGGGAGCCTTTCTCCAATCCGCAATCCGAAATCGTCAATCCGAAATCGAGGCGAGCGTCTCCTCGTCCACGTCGAGCGTGGAGTAGACGGCCTGGACGTCGGGGTGGTCGTCGAGGGCGTCGAGGAGCTTGAGGGCGGCGGCGGCGGCGCGCTCGTCGGGGCGGGTGGCCGTGGTGGGGATGCGCTGGAGGCCCGCCTCGGCGGGCACGACGCCGGCCTCGGCGAGGGCGGCCTGCACGGCGCCGAAGGCCTCGACGGGGGCGGTGACGACGTACGTGGCCTCCCCCCCTTCGCCCCCCTCGCGGCGGAGGTCCTCGGCGCCGGCGTCGGCGGCGAGGAGGAAGAGGGCGTCGTAGTCGAGCGGGCCGCCCGCGGCCTCGGCGGGGATCTCGAAGACGGCCTTCTGGTCGAAGAGGAAGGCGACGGAGCCGGCGGTGCCGAGGTTGCCGCCGTGCTTCGAGAAGAGGCTGCGGAGGTCGGCCACGGTCCGGTTCGTGTTGTCCGTGAGCGCCTCGACGAAGACGGCGACGCCGCCGGGGCCGTAGCCCTCGTACGTCACCTCCTCGTAGTCGGCCCCCTCGATCTCGCCGGTGCCCCGCTTGACGGCGCGCTCGATGGTGTCCTTCGGCATGTTCTCCGCCTTCGCCTTGTCGATGGCGAGGGCGAGGCGGGCGTTCGTGTCGGGGTCGCCGCCGCCCTCGCGCGCCGCGACCATGAGGTCGCGCGTGATGCGGGCCCACGCCTTCGAGCGCCGCTGGTCGGCGGCGCCCTTCTTCCGCTTGATCTTCGACCACTTGTTGTGACCGGCCATCGGGTCTCCTGCTCCGTTCGTTGGGGGATGCCGTCGGGGAAAGATACGGGCGGCGGCGGCCCGCGCCGAGCGCGCCGCGCGGTCGCGGGAGCGCCCCTGCCCCGGCGGCGCACCGGGCGGGGGGGCACGATGCGCCGTGCCCCTACCGCGCCCGTGCCCCTACCGCGCCCGTGCCCCTACCGCGCCACGACGTCCCACGCCTCCACGACCTCGTCGCCGTCGACGAGGTGGAGGCGCGGCTGCGTCGCCACGGCCACGCACGCGTGGTTGGGCACGACGCGGACGCGGTCGCCGACGTCGAACGTCGAGCCGCCGGGGACCTCGACCCACCCGTGCTCCTCGCTGAGCGCGGCCAGGCGCGCGTGCGGGAGCGGCTTCATCGTGCTGGGGCTGTGGAGGAGGAGGCCGTAGCCGTCGGTGCCCCACCCGCCGTCCGTCGTCAGCGCCTTCTTCCCGGCGTCGAGGTAGACGCGGTCGGTGCCGCCGTCGTCGCGGTGGATGGAGAGGACGGTGGCCTGGACGGTGAGGGCGCAGGCGGCGAGGGGGGCGGTGCCGAGGGCCGCCTGCATCGCGTCGTGGAAGACGTAGTTGCCCGGGCGGGCCTCGGTGATGCGGAAGCCGCCGCGCTCGGCGTTCTCGAACCGGCTGAAGGTGGGCGTCGAGCCGAGGGAGAGGACGGCCTCGGCGGGGTCGAGGAGGCCGGCGGCGCCGAGGCGGGCGGCGAGGGCGAGGAGCCGGTCGCGCTCCTCCGCCATCGCGCGGACGAGGGCGGCCTCCCGCGTCTCCCCGTCGCGCGGGCCGAAGTAGCCGTGGCCGCCGTGCGTGAGGAGGCCGCGGAGGCGGAGGCCCGGCAGCCCCGCCACGTGCCGCACGAGGTCTAGGGCGTCGTCGTGGTCCCACGCCACGCCGCAGCGGCCGTGGCCCGTGTCCACCTCGACGAGCACGTCGGCGCGGAGGCTCCGGTCGGCGAAGAACCGGGAGGCGAGGCCGGCGCCGGCGGCGGTGTCCACGAGGAAGGCGACGCGCGCGCCCTCCGCCGCGAGGTCGGCGATCCGGCTGAAGAGGGCGGGGTCCACGACCTCCCGCGCGATCACGAGGTCGTCGAAGCCGGCGTCGGCGAACGCCTCGGCCTCGGCGACGGTGGCGACGGTGAGGCCGCGCGCCCCGGCCTCGGCCTGGCGCCGCGCGAGCGCCGGGCTCTTGTGCGTCTTGACGTGGGGGCGGAGGGCGACGCCCTCGCCGTCGGCCCGCGCCTGCTGCGCGGCGAGGTTGGCCTCGAGGCGGGCGCGCTCGACGAGGAGCGACGGGGTGGGGAGGTCGGAGACGAGCATGGGGGCGTGCGAGGGGCCCCCAAGCTACTGAGGAACGCCGCGCGCCGGCGGGGGTCCACCCCCCCATCGCCCACCAACCCCCCGACCTCCATGACCGTCGGCATCATCGGCTCCGGCAGCGTCGGCCGGGCGCTGGGCCGGGGCTTCGCCTCGCGCGGGCACGCCGTCCGCCTCGGCACGCGCGCGCCCGAGCGCGACGTGCTCCAGCGGTGGACCGCCGAGGCCGGCGGCGACACGGCCGTCGTCACGAACGCCGAGGCGGCCGAGGCCGCCGACCTCCTCGTCGTCGCCACCGGCTGGTCCGGCACCGAGAACGCCCTCCGCCTCGCCGGCCCCGAGCACTTCCGCGGCAAGGTCGTCGTCGACGTGACGAACCCGCTCGACTTCTCGCAGGGCCCCCCGCCGCGGCTCGCCCTCGGCCACACCGACTCGGGCGGGGAGCAGGTGCAGCGGTGGCTCCCCGGCGCCCGCGTCGTCAAGGCGTTCAACATCGTCAACGCCGCGCTGATGGTGGACCCCGAGCTGCCCGGCGGCCCGCCCACCATGTTCATCGCGGGCGACGACGAGGGGGCGCGGGAGGAGGTGCGGGCGCTCTGCGAGGACTTCGGCTGGGAGGTCATCGACCTCGGCGGCCTGGCCGCCGCGCGCTACCTCGAGCCGATGGCGATGGCGTGGGTCGTCCACGGCTTCCGCACCGGCTCGTGGACGCACGCCTTCAAGATGCTCTACCAGTGACGACGGGCGGCTTCTAGTTCGGATCTCGGATTGGGGAGTGCGGATTTGATGCCGCCCCGATCCGCAATCCGAAATCCGCAATCCGCAATCCGCAATCCGCCCTCGTCAGACCCGGCCCATCGCGGTGCGGAGGCGGTTCCGGGCGCGCTCCATCTCGGCCTGCGCCTGGGCGCGCTCCTCGGGGTCCTGCGCCGCCGCGAGCCGCTCCTTCGCCCGCTCCTCGGCCGCCCGCGCGCGGTCGACGTCGATGGCGCTCGCCGGCTCGGCCGCCTCGGCCAGCATGATGACGTGGTTGTCGAGCACCTCGACGAACCCGCCGGCGGTGGCGAACGTGGCCACCTTCCCGTCGGGCAGCGTCACGTAGACGGGCCCGACGCCGGTGGCGGCCAGCAGCGGCGCGTGGTTGCGGAGGACCTCGAAGCCGCCCTCGACGCCGGGCGCGCGGAAGCTGACGGCCTCGCCGCGGAAGGCGGCGCCGTCGGGCGAGACGATCTCGACGAGGAGGTTCTGGGCCATTGCGGATTGCGGATTGCGGATTGCGGATCGGGGCGGCATCAAATCCGCACTCCCCAATCCGAGATCCGAAATAGAAGCCGTCAGGCTTCCTGGAGCATCTTCTCGCCGGCCTCGATGACCTCCTCGATGGCGCCCTTGTAGAGGAACGCCGCCTCGGGGAGGTGGTCGAGCTCCCCGTCGAGGATCATCTTGAACCCGCGGACGGTGTCCTCGACCTTCACGTACTTCCCGGGGTTGCCGGTGAACTGCTCGGCGACGAAGAACGGCTGGCTCATGAACCGCTGCACGCGGCGGGCGCGCTGGACGACGAGCTTGTCCTCGTCCGAGAGCTCGTCCATGCCGAGGATGGCGATGATGTCCTGGAGCTCCTTGTTCCGCTGGAGCAGCTCCTTCGTCGCCTGCGCCACGGCGTAGTGCTCCTCGCCGACGACCTCGGCGGTGAGGATGCGGCTCGTGGAGTCGAGGGGGTCGATGGCGGGGTAGATGCCGAGGCTCGCGATCTGGCGGCTGAGCACCGTCGTCGCGTCGAGGTGGGCGAACGTCGTGGCCGGCGCCGGGTCGGTGAGGTCGTCGGCCGGGACGTAGACGGCCTGCACGCTCGTCACGGCGCCGCTCTTGGTGGAGGTGATCCGCTCCTGCATCACGCCCATCTCGGTGGCGAGCGTGGGCTGGTAGCCGACGGCGCTGGGCATGCGCCCGAGGAGGGCGGAGACCTCGCTCCCGGCCTGCGTGAAGCGGAAGATGTTGTCCACGAAGAACAGCACGTCGCGGCCGCCGAGGTTGCGGAAGTACTCGGCGAGCGTCAGGCCGGAGAGGGCCACGCGGGCGCGGGCGCCCGGCGGCTCGTTCATCTGCCCGAAGACGAACGTGGCCTGGCTCTCCTTGAGCGCCTCCATGTCCACCTTCGAGAGGTCCCAGTCCCCCTCCTCCATCGCGTGGCGGAAGGCGTCGCCGTAGCGGATGATCCCGGACTCGATCATCTCGCGCAGCAGGTCGTTCCCCTCGCGCGTGCGCTCGCCGACGCCGGCGAACACGCTCATCCCCTCGTGCGCCTTGGCGATGTTGTTGATGAGCTCCTGGATGAGCACCGTCTTGCCGACGCCGGCGCCGCCGAAGAGGCCGATCTTGCCGCCGCGGGCGTAGGGCTGGATGAGGTCGATGACCTTGATCCCCGTCTCGAACATCTCGACCGAGGTGGCGAGGTCCTCGTAGGGCGGGGGCGCCTGGTGGATCGCGCGGTAGCCCTCGGCCGCCGGCTGCGGCAACCCGTCGATGGCCTGCCCGACGACGTTGAACAGCCGCCCGCGGATCTCGGGGCCCGTCGGCATCGCGATGGGCCGGCCGGTGTTGACGACGGCCGTGCCGCGCGTGAGGCCGTCGGTCGAGTCCATGGCGATGGTGCGGACGCGGTTCTCGCCGAGGTGCTGCTGCACCTCGAGGACGAGCGTGCCGGCCTCGCTGCGGTCGATCTCGAGGGCGTCGAGGATCTCGGGGACGCCGCCGGCCGGGAACTCGCAGTCCACGACGGGGCCGATCACCTGGAGCACTTCGCCGTTGGGGCGGGTCGTTTCCATGCTTCGGGGGGGTGAGGGAGGGCTCGGGGAAGGGGCGCCGCGAAGATAGCCGGGGGCCTTCGGAGAGGCCGTGAACGGCCTCGGGGGAGGCGGCGAAGTTTCGGGGAATTGGCCCCGCGGGCGCACTCGCGCGCGCCGGCTTGCAGGCGCGCACGCTTGCGCTCCGGCACGCTCAGAAGTGCTGGAAGCCCCGCGCCTCCAGCGGGACCACCTCGCCCTCGGGCAGCCGCAGCGCGATCCCCTCCTCCGGCTCCACCACCTGCCCGACGACGGCGTAGCTGTCCGGGTCCAGCTTCTCCGCCTCCGCCTCGGGGAGCGCGAAGAGCAGCTCGTAGTCCTCGCCGCCGTAGAGCGCCAGCGAGAGCGGCGCCTCGCCGTGGCGCTCGGCCGCGCGGAAGGTCTGGACGTGGATCGGCAGCAGCCCGGCCTCGACGACGGCGCCGACGGCGCTCTCGCGGCAGAGGTGGTGCACCTCGCTCGCGAGCCCGTCGGAGACGTCGATGAGGGCGTGGGGGCGCACGCCGCGCTCCTCCCAGTGGCGGAGGCGGTCGAGGCGGGGCTGGGGGTAGAGCTGGCGCTCGACGACGTAGGCGAACGCGGCGAGGTCCGGCTGCGCGCCGGCCTGGGCGTCCCCGTCGCCGCCGGCCTCGAACCCCTGCTTCCCGGCGAGGAGCACCTTGAGCCCGGCGGCGGCGGCGCCGAGGTCGCCCGTGACGCAGAGGAGGTCGCCGGGGAGGGCGCCGCGGCGGTAGACCACGTCGGCCTCGGCGGCCTCGCCGACGACGGTGACCGAGAGCGCCAGCCGCGCCGCCGCCGCCACGTCGCCGCCGACGACGGCGAGGCCGTAGCGGGCGCACGCCTCGCGCATCCCGCCGTAGAGCGCCTCGGCCTGCTCGACGGAGACGTTGTTGGGCAGGCAGAGGGCGACGGTGGCGTAGCGCGGGAGCGCGTTCATCGCCGCCACGTCGCTCACGTTGACGGCGACGGCCTTCCAGCCGAGGTAGCGCATCGGCGTGAACGTGCGGTCGAAGTGGACGCCCTCGACGAGCGCGTCGGTGGTGACGACGTGGACGCGCCCCTCGCCGACGCGGTACACCGCCGCGTCGTCGCCGATGCCCTGGACGAGGCCCTCGGGCGCGTCCGCGTCGGCCGCGAGGACGTCGCGGAGCCGCTCGATGAGGCCGAACTCGCCGACGGCGCTGACGGGGGTGAAGGGGTCGGGGGATGGGTTCATCGGGTCATCGGGAGGTCGGGGGATCGGATGATCGGTTCATTCCTCCCCGATCACCCGATGATCCGCCGCTCAGGCGGCGAGGGGCTGCACCTCGCGCTCCAGCCGGTCCCCCAGCTCGTCCTGCGCGAGGTCGAGGTCGTAGCGCGCTTGCAGGTTCATCCAGAACTGCGGGCTGACGCCGAAGAACCGGCCCAGC
The DNA here is from genome assembly GCA_035304085.1 of Rubricoccaceae bacterium. Taxonomy (GTDB): domain Bacteria; phylum Bacteroidota; class Rhodothermia; order Rhodothermales; family Rubricoccaceae; genus DATGQT01. The sequence goes on along the minus strand of DATGQT010000002.1, from coordinate 19,525 downwards.
CGCAGGGCGGTGTCGGCCGTGATGCGCCGCTTGCCCAGCACGATCTCGTTGATCCGCCGGGCCGGAACGCGGATGCGCGTGGCGAGCCGGTTCTGGCTCAACCCCATCGGCGTCAGGAACTCCTCTTGGAGGATCTCCCCGGGGTGTACGGGCGGGATGTCGGGCATGGGCTCAGTGGCAGTCGGCGATCTCGACCTCGTAGGCGTCGCCGCTACGCCACACGAAGCAGATGCGCCACTGGTCGTTGATGCGGATGCTGTGCTGGCCCTTGCGGTCGCCGTGCAGGGCCTCAAGCCGGTTGCCCGGCGGAACGCGGAGGTCCCGGAGCTGCGTGGCGGCGTCGAGCATCACGAGCTTGCGGTAGGCACGCGCCAGGAGGTCGGAGGGCAGCCGCCGAACGCGCTCCCTGCGGAATACCCGCTCGGTGTCGTGGTCGGCGAAGGACTTGATCATGCGGCGGCCCGACGCTCCAGCCTGCCAGCGCTTAACGTGACGCGTTAAACCCGGTTCCTCGTCACGGCAGGGCGAGCTTGCCGAGGAGGGCGGGGCGCGCGGCGCCGGTGACGGCGGGGAGGCTCGTCGGCGCCCCGTTGGCCCACTCGTGGGCGAGCACGGCGAAGAGGACGGCCTCCTTCGCGTCGGGGTCGAGCCCGAAGGCGGCCGTGGTCTCGACGGGGACCGGGGCGAACAGCGCGGCGAGCTGCCGCATGAGCTCGCGGTTGTGGACGCCGCCGCCGGAGGCGACGAGGCGGTCGAGCCGGTGCTTCGGCTCGGCGAAGCGGCGGTAGGCGTCGTACACGGAGCGGGCCGTGAGCGCCGTGGCCGTGGCGAGGAGGTCGTGCGGGTCCGCCGGCCCCTCCGCGACCATCCGCGCGACGTAGCCGGCGCCGAACAGCTCGCGGCCGGTGGACTTCGGCGGCGCTTTCTGGAAGTAGGGCTCGGCGAGGAGGCGCCCGAGGAGCGCCTCGTCCGGGGTGCCGGCGGCGGCGAGGGCGCCGCCGGGGTCGTAGCGACGGCCGAAGAGGCGCCCGGCGAGCGCGTCTATGAGCACGTTGGCGGGGCCGGTGTCGAAGGCGTAGGCGGCCTCGGGGCCGGCGCCGGCGGGGAGCACCGTCAGGTTGGCGATGCCGCCGAGGTTGAGGAGCCCGCGCGTCTCGTCGCCGCTGGCGAAGAGGGCGTCGTCGAGGTAGGGGACGAGCGGGGCGCCCTGGCCGCCGAGGGCGACGTCGGCCGCGCGGAAGTCGGCCACGACGGGGGCGCCGAGGCGGGCGGCGAGCACGGCGGCGTCGCCGAGCTGGAGCGTCGAGCGCGTGGGGACGCCGGCGCAGGGCTCGGCGTCGGGGACGTGGTGGACCGTCTGCCCGTGGGAGCCGACGAGGTCGAGCGCCCCCGCCGCGAGCCCGGCCTCCGCCAGCGCCGCCTCGACGGCGTCGGCGAAGGCGTGGGCGAGGCGGACGTTGAGCTGGCTGAGGAGGCGGACGTCCGAGGTCCCGACGGCGCAGGCGTCGCGGAGGGCGTCGCGGAGGGCGTCGTCGTAGGGGTGGTAGACGAAGGCGAGGGTCTCCAGGCGGAGCCCCCGCCCGCTCCCCGCGAGGCGGACGACGGCGGCGTCCACGCCGTCGAGCGAGGTCCCGCTCATGAGCCCGGCGACGACGCGCTCGGGACGTTCGAGGAGGCGCCGGAGGGGATGCATGGGTGAGAATGGGGGAAAGGGGGAACGGGAGAATGGAGGCAACGAGGCCAGCAACCCCTTCACCCTTTCTCCCTTTCACATCAACCGCCCCCTTGCGCGCGCATCTCGGCGGCGCGGCGGAGGAGCTCGTCGGCCTGCTCGGGCCGCTGCTGCGCCAGCTTCTCGTAGACGATGGCGGCCTCGGCGTACTGCCGCTGCGCCGCGTAGATCCGCGCGAGGGTCTCCGAGACCATGTCGTCGGCGACCTCGTCGTCGTCGAAGGCGGGCTCGGAGCCCTGGAAGGTGGGGTCGGGGCGGATGCGCGGGGCTACTTCGAGCTGGCGGATGAGCGCGTCGAGCTCGTCGGCGAGGGCGGGGACGTCGCCGGGCGCCGGCTCGGCCTCCGGCCCGGCGCCGGGCGGGACCACGCGCGCCTCCTCCACCTCCGGCTCGCCCGGCGCTACCGGGGGCCCCTCGGGCTCGCCCGGCGGCGCCACCTCGGCCTCCGCGACGGGGGGCCCTGCGGGCGGGGCCTCGGTCTCCTCGAGCACCGCCCACCCCTCCTCGTCCTCCTCGGGCTCCGGCTCCTCCGGTTCGGCGGTGCGGCGCCACCAGGCCGCGTCGCTCTCCGGCTCGCCCGCCACGGCCTCGGCCGGCGCCTCCGCCACGTCGGGCGGCGTCACGTCGGCTTCGTCTACCTCGTCGGCGAGGATGGGCTCGTCGGCCGGCCCCTGCGCCGGGGGCGCTTCCTCCTCGGCCCCGTCCTCGGGCTCCCCAGCGGTCACGTCCTCCCCCGCGGGCTCGTCCTCGACGGGCTCCTCGTGGGCGACCGCTTCCGGTCCCTCGCCCCCCGACTCGGGCTCCCCTACAGCCTCGGGCTCCCCTACAGCCTCGGGCTCCTCGACGACCGCCGCCGGCGCTTCATCGACGGCCCGGTCTTCGGCGGCGGCCTCCTCGACGGCGTCCTCTCGCTCCTCCTCGACGACGGCCTCTCGCTCCTCCGCGACGGGGGACTCCTCGAGATCCGCCGGTCCGGGTGCGTGGAGCGGCTCGTGCCATCCCGCCTCCGACGCGGCCTCGTCGGGCTCCGTCTCGGCGGCCGGCACCTCCTCCGGCGCGTCCGTCTCCGGCGTCTCGGGCGGCGGCGCGGTGGCGAGGGCCTCGAGGAGGCGCTGCCGCTCGCGGCGGACGAGCGGGCTGTTGGGGACGAGGAAGTGGGCGCGGTGCCACGCCGCCAGCGCGTCGGCCTCGCGGCCGGCGGCCTCCAGCGCCCGCGCGAGGAGGACGTGGGCGGCGGGGTACGCCGGCGCGGCGGCGGCGAGCGCCTCGAGCCGCGCCGCCGCCTCGGCCGCCCGCCCCTCGGCGAGGAGGCGCGCGGCGGCCTGGACGACGAGGTCCGGGACGTCGGTGGGCGGGGGACCGGGAGCGGGCATGGCGGCGGACGGGGTTCCGGCGCTAAGGTAGCGTTTCCCCCGTTCTCCCCGGAAGCACCCCGGGGCGCTCAGGCCCCCCGTACCGCGCCGCTCGCCCGGCGCCACGCCGGCCGCGGCGCCACGGCGTCGTGGAACCCGAGCAGCGCGAACCCCGCCGCGAAGAGGGCCTGGAACCCGACGCCCTCCCACGCCCCCACGGCGACGAGCGCGGCGAGCCCGGCGAGGCTGTAGAGCGCCAGCGCCCGCTCGGCCCACGCCACCGCCCTCGCGCGGGCGCCCGGCCGCACGGCCAGCGCCGCCCGCCCGCCCCGGTCCCCGGCCTTCGGCGTGCGGGCGAAGGGGGAGCGCCGCCCCGCCAGCGCCTCGACGGCGGCGCGCGTGTTGCTGACGGCGAGGCCGAGCGAGGCGGCCAGCAGCGCCGGCTCGTAGCGGAGGCGCCGCCGCCAGTCGGGGTAGAGCGCGCGCTGCGCCGCGGCGTGCGCCAGCAGCACGCCCGCGAACGCGACGACGCCCGGGGCGAGCGCGGCGAAGTAGGCGTCGCCCGGCCCGGCGCCGAGGGCGCGCCCGACGAGGAGCGGGGCGTGGAGGAGGGCCGCGACGAGGAGGGCCGGGTAGACGGCGAAGCCTCCGAGGTGGAGGGTGGCCTGCACCTTCGCCCGGAGGGGGAGGGCCGAGCGCCAGACGCGCCCGAGCAGCTTCCGCGCCGTCTCGGCGGCGCCCTTCGTCCAGCGGAACTGCTGCTGCCGCCACGCCGCCACCGTCGCCGGGAGCTCGGCCGGCACGGCGACCTCGCCGAGGAAGCGGAAGCGCCAGCCGGCGAGCTGGGCGCGGTAGGAGAGGTCGAGGTCCTCCGTGAGCGTGTCGCTCTGCCAGCCGCCGGCGCCCTCGATGCAGGCGCGGCGCCAGAGGCCGGCCGTCCCGTTGAAGTTCATCAGCAGCCCCGCCCCGCACCGGACGTCCTGCTCGACGACGAAGTGGGTGTCGAGGAGGGCGGCCTGCACGCGCGTCAGCAGGGCGTCGGAGGCGTTGAGGTGGCCCCAGCGGGCCTGGACCAGCCCGAGCCCGTCGTCGGCGAGGAGGACGGGGACGGTGCGGCGGAGGAAGTCCGGCGGCGGCACGAAGTCGGCGTCGAAGACGGCGACGAGGGCGCCGGCGGCGCGGGCGAGGCCGCGGGCGAGGGCGCCGGCCTTGAACCCCCGCCGGCCCGCCCGCGTGAGGTGCACGATGCGGACGCCGCGCGCCTGCCAGTGCGCCACGCGGGCGGCGGCGAGGGCGCGCGTGCCGTCGGTGGAGTCGTCGAGCACCTGGATCTCGAGCGCGCCCGGGTAGTCCAGCCGCGCCGCCGCGTCGACGAGCCGCTCGACGACGAAGGGCTCGTTGTAGAGGGGGAGCTGGACGGTGACGGGGGGCCACTCGGCCGGCTCGGGCGCGGCGGGGTCCGGCCGCAGCCCGCCCTGCCGCCGGTGGCGCGTCGCCAGCCACAGCCCGTTGAGCCCGAACGCGAACAGCACCGCCGAGGCGAGCGCGTAGAGGGCGGCGAGGAGGAGCATCGGCGGGGAGGACGGCACGGGGCGTGGGGCGAGAAGCTAACCCGCTGCCCCGGCCCCGTGGCTCCCGGGGGACACGGAGGACGAGAACGTTGGAGCGCGGGCGGGCAGGAGCGCAGGCGGGCGCACGGTCGCCGCTCCTGCTCGCGGGCCGCCGCGCGCGTTCCCACGCCCCCTCCGCACGCCTTCTCATTTCGAGACCGCGGCGTTTAACGGGGGGAATTGTCCGCCCGGGGAGCGGAATCCGCCGCGGGAGCGGACCGCGTGGCCCGGATGAACGGGTGCGCTCCCGGTGCGGCACATGCTTTGACGAACGGGGGCCCACCTCCCTCCCCCTCCCTTTCCGATGCCTTCCGACCCCGCGTCCCCCGTGTGCCCCTCCGGCGTCGCCCCCGTGGATGCGACCTGGGGCGGGTTCCTCCGGGGCGGCACGTACCTCCTCGTGGGCCCCATCGCCGGCCGCGGCCCGCTCGCCCTCGCCGCCCTCCGCGGGTGCGCCGAGGCCGGCGGGCGCGCCCTCCTCGTCTCGTCGCGCCCGCCGGCGGCCCTCCTCGCCGCCGCCGCCGAGACGGGGTTCGACCTCGCCGGCGCCTACCGGCAGGGCCGCGCGAAGCTGCTCGCCGCCCCGCCCCCCGCGACGCTCGCCCCCCTCGACGACGCCGGCCTCACCCGCGCCCTCGACGACCTCGCCGCCCTCGCCCGCCAGCACCGCGCCGACCGCCTCGTCGTCGAGGACTTCTCGGCCTTCGTCCGGTTCTCGTCGTTCGAGGCCTTCGCCGTCGCCTTCCACGGCCTCGCCGACGCGGCGGCCTCCGCGGGGGCGACGCTCGTGCTGGGGCTCGGCGAGCCCGCCAACGAGCCGTCGCGCCGCCTCCTCCTCTTCCTCCAGAGCGAGACGGCCGGCACGCTCCACGTGGCCCCGGCGGCGACGGGCGGCCCGGCGGAGACCCGCCTCACGCTCCTGCCCGGCGCCGCCCACGCGGGCGTCGCCCACACCGCGCCCTGGCCCCCGGGCGCGCCGCCCGTCGCGTTCGAGGAGACGCCGCTGGCCGACGTCCCGCCCGAGGCCGCAGCACTCCCGCCCGAGGCCGCGGCGCTCCCGCCCGTCCCGGAGCCGGAGGCCGCCGAGCCGCCGGAGCCCGGAGCGCCGGACGCCGACCCGTTCGCGACGGCGCCGCTGGGGGCCCACCCCTCCGAGGACCGCGCGCCGGCGAGCGACCCGCTCGGGGAGGACCCCTTCGGGGACGATGACGGCGTGCCCGGCGGCTACGCCGGCTCCGACGGCTTCGCCGACCCCGCCGGCCTCGCCCTCGACCCGCCCGACCTCTTCGTGACGGCCCCGCCCCCGGTGGCGGACGCCGGCTGGACGGCCGTCACGCCCGTGGACCCGGCCGAGGCGCCGTTCGCCGGGCCCGCCGCGCGCGACCCGTTCGGCGTCGACCTCGGGCCGGACCTCCTCGCGCTCGGCCACTTCGTGGACTCCCGGACCCACGGCGCCGCCCCCCCCACGGGCAACGGCGTGGCGGACGGCCTCGACGAGGCGGCCTCGTCCGTCCACGCGGCGGCCTACCCCTCGCTGTTCACGCCCGAGCCGCCGGCCGAGGGGCCCGAGGAGCCGGCCGCGCCGGCCGAGGACCCCGAGGCGGCCTTCCGCCGCGCCCTCGACGCCGCTTTCGCCCGGCGCGCCGAGACCCCGTTCCTCGTCCTCGCCCTCCGCCTCGACCCCGCCGGCCCCCACGCCGACCTCCTCCCCGCCGTCGCCCACGGCCTCGACCAGGCCCTCGGCAGCGACGGCGCGCTCTTCGGCAACCCGGCGACGGGGCGGCTCGTCGCGCTCCTGCCGGGCGCCGGGAGCGAGGCGGCCGCCGGGCTGTTCGCCGCCGTGCGGGCGCACCTCCACGCCGTCGCGCCGGGCCGCGCCGCCGAGGCCCTCCGCGCCGTCGGCGCCCTCACCGTCCCCAGCGGCGAGCCCTTCGCCACGGCCGACGACCTCCTGGCGTACGTGCTCGCGTGATTGCGTGGGCCGTGATTGCGTGAGACGTGATGACGTGAGACGTGATGACGTGAACCGCCGCCCTCACGTACATCACGTCCGTCAAGTCATCACCGGAACGGCCGCTCGCGGCCGAGCACGGCCATCAGGTCGGTCACCCCGACGGGCCCGTGGCGGTAGAGGAACGGCTCGCCGTAGGTCGCGCCGACGCGGTAGCCGTACGTCCGCGCCCGCGCCTCGACCCACGCGAAGAACGCCGGGTTCGAGATGAACGTCTCGGGCTCGTCGGTCTCCCGGCCGGGCACGAAGAACTGGCTCTCGAACGCCTGGAGCGCGGCGACGCGCCGGTCCCACACGCTCGTCACGTCCACGACGAACGTGGGCTCGAAGGGGATCGACTGCATGTAGTGGAGGACGTGGTGCGGGCGCCACGGCGCCTGCGGCGAGCCGTCGTCCTCCGTCGTCTCCAGCTTGGCGAGGCCGCCGTAGAAGAGGGCGTCGGTGGCGAGGCGGGCGGCGGCCTCGTGGTCCGGGTGCCGGCACTCGGGGGCGTTGACGAGGACGACGTGGGGGCGGTAGCGGCGGACGAGCCGGATGAGCCGCTCCCGCGCCTCGGGCGTGTTCTCGATGTGCCCGTCGGCGAGGCCGAGGTTGTCGCGCGTGGCGAGGCCGAGGACCTCGGCGGCGCGCTCCGCCTCCTTCAGCCGCCCCTCGGGCGTCCCGCGCGTGCCCAGCTCGCCGCGCGTGAAGTCGACGACGCCGGTGCGGTAGCCCTGCTCGGCGAGGAGGCACATCGTCCCGCCCGCGCACAGCTCCACGTCGTCGGGGTGGGCGGCGAGGGCGAGGACGTCGAGCTTCGTCATTGGTCCGTGGTCAGTGGTCCGTGGTCATCGGCTCGTAGCACGAAGGCGGCCGGGGGCCGTGCGGCCGGGGCTGCATGAGCTTCTGCGCACCTGGCTACCCTCCAACGGCGAACGGCCGAGTGCGGACGACTAGCCGACCACGAAGTTGACGAGGCGCCCCGGCACGAGGACCTCCTTCCGGACCGTCGCCCCTTCGAGGTAGCGGGCCACGTTCTCCTGCGCCTTCGCCGCGGCCAGCACGGCCTCCCGCGATGCGTCGGCCGGGACGGTGATGGTGCCGCGCACCTTCCCGTTGACCTGCACGGCGATCTCCTTCTCGTCCTCGACGAGCAGCGCCTCGTCGTAGGCGGGCCAGTCGGCGTAGGCGAGGCTGTCCTCGTGGCCGAGCAGCCGCCACAGCTCCTCGGCGAGGTGCGGGGCGAAGGGGGCGAGGACGAGGACGAACGGCTCGGCGACGGCCCTCGGCACGCCGTCCCACTTGTAGGCGGCGTTGACGAACTCCATCATCGCCGCGATGGCGGTGTTGAACCGGAGCCCCTCGATGTCCTCCGTCACCTTGCGGATGGTGGCGTGGAGGGCGCGGAGCTGCTCGCGCGAGGGCGCCCCGCCGGTGACGGCCTCGGCCAGCGCGCCGGTGTCCTCGTCCACGAGGAGGCGCCAGACGCGGGCGAGGAAGCGGTGGACGCCCTCGACGGAGCGCGTGCTCCAGGGCTTCACCTGCTCCAGCGGCCCCATGAACATCTCGTAGAGCCGGAGGCTGTCGGCGCCGTAGGCGTCCACGACGTCGTCGGGGTTGACGACGTTGCCGCGGCTCTTGCTCATCTTGTGCGCGCGGGCCTCGACGCGGACGGCGGGGTCGGCGGCGAGGACCCACCCGTCGCCGCGCTTCTGGACCTCGTCCTCGGCGACCCTCACGGCCACCAGCGGCGCGCCGTCGCGGCGGTCGACGTGGGTGTGCGTGAGGGCGCCGTCGGGCCGCTCCAGCTCGGCCTCGACGGCGTGCTCGGCCGAGACGTAGACCGGCGCGTCGCCGTCGGAGGTGACGAGGCGGTAGGCCGTGAACTCCATCTCGCCCAGGATCATCCCCTGGTTGACGAGCTTCATGAACGGCTCCTCGGTCGAGACGACGCCGGCGTCGTAGAGCACCTTGTGCCAGAACCGGGCGTAGAGGAGGTGGAGCACGGCGTGCTCGGCGCCGCCGACGTAGAGGTCGACGGGCATCCAGTACCGCTCCTTCTCGGGGTCCACGAGGCGCTCGCCGTTGCGGGGGTCGAGGAAGCGGAGGTAGTACCAGCACGAGCCGGCCCACTGCGGCATCGTGTTCGTCTCGCGCCGCGCGGGCTTCCCGTCGAACGTGGTGTTCACCCACTCCTCGACCGTGGCGAGCGGGCTCTCGCCCGTGCCGCTGGGCTGGTAGCGCTCGACCTCGGGGAGGCGCACGGGGAGGGCGTCCTCGGGCAGGGGCTGCGGCCGGAGCGCCCCGCTCCCGTCGTCGACGTGGACGACGGGGATCGGCTCGCCCCAGTAGCGCTGTCTCGAGAAGAGCCAGTCGCGGAGCTTGTAGTTCGTCTGCGCGCGCCCGACGCCGTTGTCCTCCAGCCACGCGATCATCGCCGCCTTGGCCTCGGCGTTGCGGAGGCCGTCGAGGCGCACGCCGCGCTCGGCGATGCGGTCGATGGGGCGGCCGGAGGCGTCGGAGTTGACGTGGGGGCCGTCGCCGGTGAAGGCCTCGACGAGCCGGCCGTCGGCGTCCTTCTCGCCGCCGAGGACGACCTCGCGGATGGGGAGGCCGTAGGCCGAGGCGAACGCGAAGTCGCGCTCGTCGTGGGCCGGCACGGCCATGATGGCGCCGGTGCCGTAGGAGGCGAGGACGTAGTCGGCGATCCAGATGGGGACGGCCTCGCCGTTGGCGGGGTTGACGGCGTGGGCGCCGGTGAAGACGCCCGTCTTGCGCCGCTCTTCGAGCCGGTCGCGCTCGGTCTTACGCAGCGTGGCGGCGACGTAGTCCTCGACGGCCGCGGCCTGCTCGTCGGTCGTGATCTCTTTGACGAGGGGGTGCTCGGGGGCGAGCACCATGTAGGTGGCGCCGAAGAGGGTGTCCGGGCGCGTGGTGAAGACGCGGACGACGGTGTCCGGGTGGCCGAGGACGCGGAAGTCCACCTCGGCCCCCTCGCTGCGGCCGATCCAGTTCCGCTGCATCTCCTTGACGGAGGCGGGCCAGTCGAGGTCGTCGAGGCCGTCGAGGAGGCGGTCGGCGTATTCGGTGATCTTCAGCATCCACTGCCGCATGGGCACCTGGACGACGGGGTGCCCGCCGCGCTCGCTCTTGCCGTCGACGACCTCCTCGTTGGCGAGCACGGTGCCGAGGGCGGGGCACCAGTTGACGGGGACCTCGGCCTCGTAGGCGAGCCCGCGCTCGTAGAGCTTGAGGAAGATCCACTGCGTCCAGCGGACGTAGTCGGGGTCGGTGGTGTCGACCTCGCGGGACCAGTCGTAGGAGAAGCCGAGGCGCTGGAGCTGGGCGCGGAAGCGGGCGATGTTGCGCTGCGTCGTCTCGCGCGGGTGCGTGCCCGTCTCGATGGCGTACTGCTCGGCCGGCAGCCCGAAGGCGTCCCACCCCATCGGGTGGAGGACGTTGAACCCCCGCATCCGCTTGTAGCGGGCCACGATGTCGGTGGCGGTGTAGCCCTCGGGGTGGCCGACGTGGAGGCCGGCGCCGGAGGGGTAGGGGAACATGTCGAGCACGTAGTACTTCGGCTTCGAGCCGTCGAAGCCGGGGTCGCCGGGGCCGGGCGTGCGGAAGGTGTCGTGGTCGCGCCAGTAGCGCTGCCAGCGGTGCTCGATGGCTTCGAAGGGGTAGCCGGCCATGGGTGACGGGGGCAGCGGGAGGGGAGCGGAAGCTACGGCGGCGCCCCGCGCCGGATCCGTGAAAGGGGGGTGAGCGGCGCGCCTATCTTTCCGGTCCCGCCCCGCCCCGCCCGCCGTGCCCCCGCTCCCCCAGGCCACCGACATCGACGACGTCGTCGCCCACCTCGACGCCGTCATCGGCGACTGCCGCGCGCGGGGGAGCCGGATGGGCTACTTCGCCGCGCTCTACCGCCGCGTGACGGTCGAGGTGAAGGGGCGGATGGACAAGGGGCAGTTCCTCGACGCCGAGCGGATGGAGCGGCTCGACACCGTCTTCGCCAACCGCTACCTCGAGGCGTACCACCGGCACCGGCGGGGCGAGGCGCCCACGCGCGCCTGGGCCTACGCCTTCGCCGCGGCCGAGGACCCGGCGCCCGTCCTGCTCCAGCACCTCCTGATGGGCATGAACGCCCACATCGCGCTCGACCTCGGCGTCGCCGCCGCGGCCGTCGCCCGCCGCCACCGCCGCGAGGGGTTCAAGCACGACTTCGACGTCATCAACACGGTGCTCTCCGACCTCGTGGACGAGATCCAGGACGAGGTGAGCCACTCGTCCGGGCTCCTCCGCTTCCTCGACGGCCTCGGCGGCCGCCTCGACGAGCGGCTCTGCGGGTTCTGCCTCGCGCAGGCCCGCGGGCGCGCGTGGCGCCGCGCCACGGCGCTGCTCCAGACGCCCGAGGCCACGCACCCCATGCTCATCGACCGGTTCGACCGGCACGTCGAGCAGACGGCGCAGCGGATCCACCGCCCGGCGGCCGTGCCGGACCTGCTCCTGTACCACCTCCGCCGCGCCGAGGAGGCGCCCGTCCCGGCGCTCATCGACCGGCTGGTGTAAGGGCGTCGACCGGCTGGTGTAGGGGGGCCGAGGGCCTGCGGCCGCTGAATCTCGGGGTTTCCCGGAGGATCCGCCCACCCGGGCGCGTGGTTTTGCGGGCGCGGAGCGGGTGGCTCGTTTCCACCCGCCCCCGTACCGATCCCACAGACACCGAACCAGAGACTCCTCCCGCTCCCCTCGCCATGCGTATCGCCCAGGTCGCCCCCCTCTTCGAGAGCGTGCCGCCGAGGCTCTACGGCGGCACCGAGCGCGTGGTGTCCTACCTCACCGAGGCGCTCGTCCGGCAGGGCCACGACGTGACGCTGTTCGCCTCGGACGACTCCGAGACGAGCGCCCGGCTGGTGGCCCCCTGCGGCGAGGCCCTCCGCCTCGCCGGCCGGGCGCCGGCCCACGTCGCCTACCACCTCGTCCTCCTCGAGCACGTCCTCGCCGAGGCCGACGGCTTCGACGTCGTCCACTTCCACCTCGACACCCTCCCCCTCCCGCTGGCCCGGCGCATGGCCACGCCGTCGGTGACCACGATGCACGGGCGGCTGGACCTGCCGGAGCTCGTCCCGCTCTACCGGACCTACCCCGAGGCGGCGGTCGTCTCGATCTCGGACGCGCAGCGGGGCCCGCTGCCGTGGCTCAGCTGGCAGGCCACCGTCCACCACGGCCTGCCGCCGGCGCTCTACACCCCGCGCGAGGCGCCGGGGCGCTACCTCGCCTTCCTCGGGCGGATCTGCCCCGAGAAGGGGATCCTCCCGGCCATCGAGATCGCCCGGCGCGCCGGGGTCCCGCTCAAGATCGCCGCGAAGGTGGACGACGTCGACCGCGCCTACTTCGAGGCGGAGGTCCGCCCGCACCTCGGCCACCCCCTCGTCGAGTACGTCGGCGAGGTGGGCGACGCGGAGAAGGACGCTTTCCTCGGCGAGGCGCTCGGGGTCCTGTTCCCCATCGACTGGCCGGAGCCGTTCGGGATGGTGATGATCGAGGCGTTCGCGTGCGGCACGCCCGTCGTGGCGTTCCCCTGCGGCTCCGTCCCCGAGATCATGCGCGACGGCGTCTCCGGCTACGTCGTCGGCTCGGTCGAGGAGGCGGTGGCGGCCGTGCGCCGGCTCGACGGCTTCGACCGCCGGCGGTGCCGGGCCTACTTCGAGGAGCGGTTCACCGACGCGCGCATGGCGGCCGACTACGTGGACGTCTACGAGCGCCTCCTCACGCCCGCCGGCGCGCCGCTGGCGGCGCCGGCGGGGGACGGGTCCGCCGGGCTCCCGCTGCCCTCGGCCGCCCGCCTTTGAACGCCCACCAGCCCCGTCCGGAACGGTGGAAGCGCCCAACCCCGAAGCCCCGTACCAGATCCTCTCGAGCGCCTCGTTCGCCGAGGTGCCCACGCACGTCCTCAAGCACGGGGACACCTTCGCCGTCTTCGACGGCCACGGCGACGTGACGCCGGCCGGCAACCGGGAGCAGGGGCTCTACCACCGCGGCACCCGCCACCTCTCCCTCTACGTCCTCCACCTCGAGGGCCACGCGCCCACCCTCCTCAACGCCAGCGTCCGCCAGGACAACAGCGTCCTCCGCGTGGACCTCACCAACCCCGACTTCGCCCTCGACGGGTGCACCATCCCCCACGGCACGCTCCACCTCGCCCGGGCCGTCTTCGTCTACGACGGCGTCCTCTACAAGCGCCTCAGCGTCCGCAGCTTCCACGGCGCCCCCCTCGACCTCACGCTCACCCTCCACCTCGCGGCCGACTTCGCCGACATCTTCGAGGTGCGGGGGACGGTCCGCGCGCGCCGGGGGGAGGCGCTCGCGCCCGAGGTCGAGGCCGACCGGCTCGTCCTCGGCTACCGCGGCCTCGACGGCGTCGTCCGCCGCACCCGCCTCACCTTCGCCCCCGCCCCCGACGCCCTCACGGGCACCGAGGCCCGGTTCCGCGTCCACCTCCCCCCCCACCGCGCGGTGGACCTCGAGGTCGCCGTCGCCTGCGAGGAGGTGGACGCCGCGACGGGGCGGCGGAAGGCGCCCAGCGCGAACGGCCACGGGGGCACGGCGTCCGGCGCGTTCGAGGCGGCGCGGGCGCGGGTCGCGGAGCAGGTCGCCCGCCGGCTCGCCGAGGCGTGCCACGTGACGACCTCGAACGACCAGTTCAACGCGTGGCTCGGCCGCTCGCTGGCCGACCTCAACATGCTGCTGACGCGGGTGCCGGAGGGGTACTACCCCTACGCCGGCATCCCGTGGTTCAGCACGGTCTTCGGGCGCGACGGCCTGCTCACGGCGCTGATGGCGCTGTGGGTCAACCCCGAGGTCGCCCGCGGCGTCCTCGGCTTCCTCGCCGCCACGCAGGCCGACGCCGAGGACCCGGCGCGCGACGCCGAGCCGGGCAAGATCCTCCACGAGCTGCGCCACGGCGAGATGGCCGCCCTCGGCGAGATCCCCTTCGGGCAGTACTACGGCTCCGTGGACGCGACGCCGCTGTTCGTCCTCCTCGCCGGGGCCTACTACGCGCACACCGGCGACCTCGCCTTCGTCGAGCGGCTCTGGCCCCACCTCGAGCGCGCCCTCGCCTGGATCGACGACTACGGCGACGCCGACGGCGACGGGTTCGTCGAGTACGCCCGGAACGCCGCCGACGGGCTCGTCCAGCAGGGCTGGAAGGACTCCGACGACTCCGTCTTCCACGACGACGGGCGGCTGGCGCCGGGGCCCATCGCGCTGTGCGAGGTGCAGGGGTACGTGTTCGCGGCGAAGCGGCATGCCGCCGCCCTCGCCCGCGCCCTCGGCCACCGCGACCGCGCCCGCCGCCTCGAAGACGACGCCGAGCGGCTGCGCGCGGCGTTCCTCGACGCGTTCTGGTGCGAGGACCTCGGCACGTTCGCCCTCGCCCTCGACGGCGAGAAGCGGCCGTGCCGCGTGCGCAGCTCCAACGCCGGCCAGGTCCTCCTCTCCGGCCTCGCCGACGAGGCCCGCGCGCGGCGCGTCGCCGAGACCCTCTTCGCGCCCGACGGGTTCTCCGGCTGGGGCCTCCGCACGCTCTCCGCCCGCGAGCGCCGCTACAACCCGATGTCGTACCACAACGGCTCGGTGTGGCCCCACGACAACGCCCTCGTCGGCGCCGGGCTCGGCCGCTACGGCCTCCGCGAGGAGGTGCTCACGCTGCTCCGCGCCTTCTTCGACGCGAGCCGGTACGACCCGCTCCAGCGGCTGCCCGAGCTGTTCTGCGGGTTCACCCGCCAGGACGGCTCCGCGCCGACGCGCTACCCCGTCGCCTGCTCGCCCCAGGCGTGGGCCACGACGGTCCCGTTCCAGCTCCTCCAGGCGGCGCTCGGCCTCGAGGTGCGCGGGGCCGAGCGCCGCGTGCGGTTCCTCCGCCCCCGCCTGCCCGACTTCCTCGACCGCGTGTCCATCGCGAACCTCCAGGTCGGCAAGGACCGGCTCGACCTCGTCTGCCAGCGCTACGCGCGCAACGTGGGCGTCGAGGTCACGCGGAACGAGGCCGAGGTCGAGGTGGAGATCGTCGTGTAGCGGCTCACGCCACGAGCACGAGGAGCACCACCACCACGGCCGCCGCGACGACGACGAAGTTGAGGGCGACGGCGGCGACGAGGGCGAGGGCGAACGGGAGGCTGGCAAGGCGCGCGAGGCGGGCGAGGGCGAGCGCCTTCAGCCACCCGCCCTGCGCGTCGAGGACGAGGGCGCGGATGCCCCAGACGGCGCGGGCGAAGCCGAAGAGCCGCCCCCGCCCCGGCGTCGCCAGCGCCTCCTGCGCCTGCGCCGTCGTTTCCAGGGCCGAGGCGCGGAGCCGGGCCGGGAGGGCCAGGAGGTCGACGAGGGTGTACGCGCCGAGGAGGGCGGCCCCCGCCGGCACGAGGAGCACGAGGAGCCCGACGAACGGGAGCACGTGGCCGCCCGCGGGCGGGCTCGCACCCCAGTCCCAGGGCCGCGCCAGGACGAGCCACAGCACGACGGCCGACGCGGCCGAGACGGCCGCGAGCCGCTTCGTCTGCCGCACCAGCGCCCGGACGAGCGGGAGCAGCCGCTGCAGGCGCGCCGCCACCCCCGGCGGCGGCGAGACGGTGGCCGGCGGCACCACGGGGGCGGGGTGCGAATCGGGGGTCGGCGTAGAATCCATGCGCGGGGGGGGCCGTTTCAGGAGGGCCTCGCTCTAACGCCCCTCCGCCGGTGGAGATCAAGGACGTCCTCCAGCGCGCCCGCACCATCGCCGTCGTCGGCTGCTCGCCGCGCGGGTTCCAGACGAGCCACCGCATCGCGCAGTACCTCCAGCGCGCCGGCTACCGCGTCGTCCCCGTCAACCCCTACCACGAGGAGATCCTCGGCGAGGCGTGCTACCCGAACCTCCAGGCCATCCCCGAGGACGTGGAGGTGGACATCGTCGACGTCTTCCGGCGCGCCGAGTTCACCCCCGGCGTGGTCGAGGACGCCGTCGCGCGGATGGAGGCGACGGGGCAGCGGCCGACGATCTGGACGCAGCTCGGCGTGCACCACCCCGAGGCGCAGCGGCGCGCCGAGGCGGCCGGGCTCCCCTACGTCGCCGGCCGCTGCATCATGGTGGACCACCGGGTGCTCCTCGGGTGAGGACTGTCCTCACGCGAGGCGGTAGAGCCCGATGGGCCTCCGCCGAATCCCCCGTTCCTCCGCAGGCGGCGGGGATACCGGCGGCCCCTCGGGCGTTGGGAGGAGTCGCCTTCGTCCCTCCGCAGCCCCGCCCCCCTTGTCCCCCGCCGCCTCGCTGTCGCCGCGCGACCGCACGCTCACGTTCGTCGGCGTCCTCCTCGCCCTCTTCCTCGGCGCCCTCGACCAGACCATCGTCTCGACGGCGCTCCCTCGCATCGTCGAGGACCTCCGCGGCGTCGAGCGCTACGCGTGGGTGGCGACGGTGTACCTGCTGGCCTCGACGGCGATGGTGCCGATCTACGGGCGCCTGGCCGACCTCGTGAGCCGGAGGACCATCGAGCTGTGGGCCATCGTGCTCTTCCTGGGGGGCTCGATGCTGTGCGGGCTGGCGGGCGAGTTCGGGCCGCTGCCCGTCCTCGGCGACGGGATGAACCAGCTCATCGCCGCGCGGGCGCTCCAGGGCCTCGGCGGGGCGGGGCTCTTCGCGATGGCCTTCATCGTCATCGCCGACCTCTTCCCGCCGCGCGAGCGCGGGAAGTACCAGGGGTTCGTCGGCGCCGTCTTCGGGGTGTCGAGCGTGCTGGGGCCGCTGATCGGCGGCGTGCTGACGGACCACGGCGGCGCGCTCGTGCCGGGCATCGCGGGGTGGCGGTGGGTGTTCTACGTGAACCTCCCCTTCGGCGCCGTGGCGCTGTGGTTCGTCGCGCGGCGGATGCCGCCGCTGGTGCCGCCGGCGAAGGGGCGGCTCGACGGGCTCGGCGCGGCGCTCCTCGTGGGCGGCCTCGTGCCGCTCCTCCTCGCGCTCCAGCTCGACAAGCAGGCGCACCCGTGGACGGGCGCGACGACGCTCGGGCTGCTCGCCGCGGCCGCCGGGCTCCTCGGCCTGTTCACCGCGCGGGCGCGGCGGAGCGCGCACCCCCTCCTCGACCTCGGGCTGTTCCGCGACCGCGTCTTCTCCGTCGCCAACGCGGCGCTGTTCCTCTACGGCGCGGCGTTCCTCGGGCTCGTCGTGTTCCTCCCGCTGTTCCTCGTCAACGTGGCCGGCGTCTCGGCCACGGGCGCCGGCGCGGCCATGATCCCCCTCTCGATGGGCGTCGTGGCCGGCTCGACGGTCTCGGGCCAGCTCGTCTCGCGGTGGGGCCGGTACAAGCCGTTCATGGTCGGCGGCGGGCTCGTCCTCGCCCTCGGCGTGTTCCTGCTGACGACGATGGGCGCCGGGACGAGCGCCGGGCGCGTCGCGCTCTACATGGTGGTGTGCGGGCTCGGCATCGGCCCCTCGATGCCGCTCTACACGCTGGCGATCCAGAACGCCGTGGACGTGCGGAAGCTGGGGCAGGCCACGAGCGCGAGCCAGTTCTTCCGCCAGATCGGCGGCGCCGTCGGGGCGGCGCTGATGGGGGCGGTGATGGCGCTCGGGCTGGCCCGGACGCTGGGCGACGGGGCCGCGGTGGCCGTCGGGCCGGAGGGCGCGGCGCCGGGGGCGGCGGTCGCGCTCTCGCCGGCCGTGCGCGCGGCGTTCGCCGAGGCGCTCCACCCCGTCTTCGTCATCGCCCTCGTGCTGGCGGCGCTGGGGTGGACGGTGACGCTGCTCCTGCCCGAGCTCCCGCTCCGCCGCCACTTCGACGCCACGCCCGGCCGGGGCTCCGAGGTCGGCGCCGAGCAGGGCCAGCCGGAGGGGGTGCAGGTGGACGGCGCCGAGGGCCAGCCGCACCCCCCGCCGGTCCTGCACTGAAGCGCGGCGCGGGCGGCCGCCCCGCTTTCGGCCGCGCCCCGCTCTGCACCCCGGAGACGCCCGGCCTCGCGCAGCCCTCCACCACGACGGGCTGTGCGTCGGATCGGCGCGGGCACGCTCCGGGATGCCGAGGTTCCAGCGATGAGGGCTGACGCCCTGATGAGGGCTGACGCCCTGCGGTTCGACCTCTACCCGGAAGATGGGGAGCGCGCGGGGCTCGTGTCTTGGACGATTCGCTCACGCGCCGCCTCGGACCGGGCCCCCGAAGCCCCCCTCGATCCCCGGCCGACGAGCCGCGCCTCGGGGCCGTCCGGGCGAGGTGCGTGCGGGGCTCGGCGTGCTCCGGCGGCTCAACGGGTGTCGGGGAGCCGGAACGCCGGGAGGTGGAGGCCCCACCGCATCGCCGCCAGCCGGGTGCCGATCACGACGGCGGCGCCGAGGACGGCCGCCACCGGGCGCACCACGCCCACCCCCTCCAGCCCCAGATACACCGACGTGCCGACGATGCACGTCGTGGCGTAGAGCTCGCCGGGACGGATGAGGAGCGGGGTCTCGTTGGCGAGGACGTCGCGGAGGACGCCGCCCGCCGAGCCCGTCATCGTCGCCATCACGACGATGAGGAGGGGTGAGAGGCCGGCCTCCTGGGCGATCTGCGCGCCGCTGAGGGCGAAG
Source organism: Rubricoccaceae bacterium (assembly GCA_035304085.1). Classification (GTDB taxonomy): domain Bacteria; phylum Bacteroidota; class Rhodothermia; order Rhodothermales; family Rubricoccaceae; genus DATGQT01. Next base: position 1,254 of record DATGQT010000002.1, on the reverse strand, counting down.
AGCCCGAGGCCGAAGGCGTCGGCCACGCCGAGGGCCCGCTCCGGCGGCTCCCGGTGGCGCACCCACAGCACCGTCGCCCCGGCCGCGGTGAGGATGACGGCGAGGTAGGCGGGGTCCTCGACCCAGAAGATCGGGTGCCGGTCGAGGAGCACGTCCCGGAGCGTGCCGCCGCCGATGGCCGTCGTGACGGCGAGCACCCCGACGCCGAGGAGGTCGAGGTGCCGGCGGCCGGCCGCGAGCGCGCCGCTGACGGCGAAGACGGCCACGCCGAGGAGGTCGAGTACGTAGAGGAGCATGGCGGCGGGGCGTCAGCCCACGCGGGCGAAGCCGAGGCTCTTGGGCGCCGTGCGGGCGAAGTGCGTGCGGGTCTCGGCGTGCTCCGGCGCCGCCAGCTCCGGGTCGCGCTCGGCCAGCGCGAACGCCGCCTCGCGCGCCTCGGCCAGCAGCTCGGCGTCCTTCACGATATCAGCGATCTTGAGGTCGGGCAGGCCGCTCTGGCGGGTGCCGAAGAAGTCGCCGGCGCCGCGCATCTTGAGGTCCTCCTCCGAGATGCGGAAGCCGTCGGTGGTGGCCTCGAGGAGCTTGAGGCGCTCTTCCGCTTCAGCGGATCGCTTGTAGTCGGCCACGAGGAAGCAGTACGACTGCTCGCCGCCGCGGCCGACCCGCCCGCGGAGCTGGTGGAGCTGCGCGAGCCCGAACCGCTCGGCGTGCTCGATCACCATCACCGTCGCGTTCGGCACGTCCACCCCCACCTCGATCACCGTCGTCGCCACCAGGATGTCGGTCTCGCCGGACTTGAACCGCTCCATCGCCTCGTCCTTCTCGTAGGCGAACATCCGGCCGTGGACGAGGTCGACGGTGTAGGGCCTGAACTGCTCCCTCAGCCGCTCGTAGCCGGACTCGGCGTCCTTGAGGTCGAGTTTCTCACTCTCCTCGACGAGGGGGTAGACGACGTAGGCCTGCCGGCCCTCGCGGAGCTGGCGCTTGACGAAGTCCCACATCTCGTCGCGCCGCTTCTCGGTGACGACCTTCGTCTCGATGGGCTTCCGCCCGGCCGGCAGCTCGTCGATGACGGTCGCGTCGAGGTCGCCGTAGACGGTGAGGGCGAGGGAACGGGGGATGGGCGTGGCCGTCATGAGGAGGACGTGCGGGCGCTGCCCCTTCCGCAGCATCTTCGCCCGCTGCACGACGCCGAAGCGGTGCTGCTCGTCCACCACCGCGAGGCCGAGGTTCCGGAACTCGACCTTGTCCTCG
>DATGQT010000001.1:0-5483 GCA_035304085.1 Rubricoccaceae bacterium | reverse complement strand
ACGGTGGCGGTCTACGACGGGCTCGGCCGCCGGGTGGCCGTCCTCCACGACGGGCCCATGGCGGCGGGGGTGGCGCACCGGCTGGCGTTCGACGGGTCGGGGCTGCCGGCCGGCGTCTACGCCGTGCGCGCGGTGGGGGAGGCGTTCACCGACGCCCGCGTCCTCACCCTCACGCGCTGAGGCGTCAGAGGCTCCGCAGGAGGTCGAGCAGGCGGAGGTGGTCGGACGGCGCGAGGGCGCCCTGCGCCCGGAGGCGGTCGAGCGCCTGCGCGACGGCCTCGACGTCGGTGCCGGCCTCGGTGCGGGCGCCCGAGCGCTCCTCCGGGGCGGCCTGCTCCTCGCCCCGGGCGCCCCCCCGCAGCATCGCCTCCCGCAGAAACCGCTCGACGAACTCGGCCGCGCCCGGCTGCCCCGAGAAGTCGAGGGCTTCGGTGACGGTGGCGCGGCCTCGGTTGACGTCGACCTCCACCTTCCGCCCCCCCAGCAGCAGCCGCTTCGCCTCGACGCGCACGACGTCCTCGTAGCGGACGGTCTGCGGCGTGTGGAGGTTGTGGTTCTGGAAGACGAAGCGGTCGGCGAGGAAGAGAGCGCCGTCCTTGCCGGAGCCGAGGCGGGTGGCGTCGTAGAGGGCGAGGACCTCCTCGGGGCGGACGCCCGGGGCGTAGTCGCCGAGGGCGGCGGCGAGCTTGGGGCGCGGGATCTCCGGGGCGAGGTAGAGCCCGAGGTTCGGCGCGTGCGGGAGGTACTCGCGGGCGAGGGCTTCCATGGGAAGTTTGAGGTTGGAAGTTTGGAGTTAGAAGTGGGGCGGCTCAGCGATTCCGGACTCCAAACCTCAAACTCCAAACTCCAAACCCTACGGCATCGCCGTCGCCGTCTCCGCCGCGCCGAAGAAGGCGCCGGCGGTGTCGGCGACGAGGCCGGGGACGAGGCCGAGGGCGAGCAGCCCCACGGCGCACGCGACGAGGACGGCGGCCGAGAGCGCCGGGACCGGGAACGGCTGCCGCGCCGCCTCGGGCGCCTCCTCCGGGCTCCGCATCCAGAGCGCCACGAGCACGCGGAGGTAGTAGTACGCCGAGACCACGCTCGCCAGCACGCCCACGACGGCCAGCCACGTCAGCCCCCCCTCGATGGCGGCGGCGAACACGAAGTACTTCCCGAAGAAGCCGGCCAGCGGCGGGAACCCCGTCAGCGCGAACATGAACACGCCCATCGCCACGCCAAGGAGGGGGCGCCGGTAGCCCGCCCCCGCCAGCGAGTCGACGGTCTGCACGGCCCCCTGCTCGCCGTCCCACTCCAGCGCTGCCATCACGCCGAAGGCGCCCACGTTCATGAGGGTGTAGGCGAGGAGGTAGTAGAGCGCACCCGCGTAGCCGGCGGCCGTCCCCACGGCCAGCCCCGTCAGGATGTAGCCGGCGTGGGCGACGGAGGAGTAGGCCAGCATCCGCTTCACGTTCGCCTGCACCACCGCGAGCACGTTGCCCGCCACCATCGTCACGGCCGCCACCGCCGCCAGCAGCAGCCGCGCGTTGTCGGCGAGGGCGTCGACGGGGAAGACGCGGACGAGCACGAGGATGAGCGCCGCGAACGCCGCTGCCTTCGACGTCGTGGACATGTACCCCGTCAGCGTCGTCGGGGCGCCCTGGTACACGTCGGGCGTCCACATGTGGAACGGGACGGCGCTCACCTTGAAGAAGAACCCGATCAGCAGCAGCGCCACGCCGCCGGCGAAGAGCCCCTCGTGGCCGGTCTCGGACAGCCCCGCCGGCAGCTCCGCCAGCATCATCGTCCCCGTCGCCCCGTAGAGCAGCGCGATCCCGTAGAGGAAGAACCCCGTCGAGAACGCGCCGAGGAGGAAGTACTTCAGCGCGCTCTCGTTGGCGTGCTCCTCCTCGCGCACGAGCCCCGTCAGCACGTAGAGGCAGATCGACATCGTCTCCAGCCCCACGAACAGCATGACGAGCGAGCCCGCGCTCGCCAGCGCCATCATGCCGACGGTCGCGAAGAGCGCGAGGGCGTGGACCTCCCCGAAGTCGTGGCCGATCCGGCGGAGGTAGGGGACCGAGAGGACGACGGAGCCGAGGGCGCCGAGGAGGACGACGGCGTTGACGAACGAGGCGAACCCTCCGTAGAGCACGTGCCCGAAGAACGCCCCGGCCGTCGGCTGCCCCACCCGGAACAGCTCGATCACGAGGGCGACCGTGAGGGCCGCCGCCGCGAGCCACGGGATCGCCGGGCTGTCGTTGCGGAACGAGTCCAGGAGCACGACGAAGAGGCCCGTCAGGGCGACGATCCCGATGGGGCCGGTCGCGAGGACGTCGGGGAGGAGGAAGTCGTACATGGCGGGGGTCAGGGGTCAGGGGTCAGGGGTCAGAGGTCGGGGGGGCTCACCGTAGCCCTCCACCGACGACCGCCCTTAGCCGCTGACCAGCTTCTCGATCTCGCGGGCGAGCGTGAGGTCCATCTCGGTGATCTTGCCGCCGGCGTCGTGGGTGTTGAAGGCGAGCGTGACGCGGTCGTAGACGTTCGTCAGCTCGGGGTGGTGATCGTGCGCCTCGCACACGAAGGCGACGCGGACGACGAAGGCGACGGCCTCGCGGAAGTCCGCGAAGCGGAACGTCTTCGCGATCCGGTCGCCGTCGCGCGCCCAGCCGTCGAGGCCGGCGAGGGCGGCGGCGATGCGGTCGTCGGGGAGGGGCTCGCGGGAGGGCATGGCGGAGACCCGGCGGGTCGGTCAGAACGTGTGGATGGGGACGAGCCCGCTGAAGAACACGAGCCAGACGAGGATGTAGATCGGGATGAGGATGGGGAGGGAGTAGCGGACGATGTAGCCCACGAACGACGGGCACGCCACGCCGGCCTCCTCGGCGATGGCCTTCACCATGAAGTTGGGGCCGTTCCCGATGTAGGTGTTGGCGCCCCAGAACACGGCGGCCACCGAGATCGCCTGGAGGTAGTACCACGTCAGGGCGTCGCCGCAGTGGGGGGCGGCGAGGCAGGCCACGTCGGCCGGCACGTTCACGTCCAGCCCGAACTTGCCCATCGCGGCGGCGACGAAGCTCACGTACGTCGGCGCGTTGTCGAGGATGGAGGAGAGGACGCCCGTCCCGAAGTAGAACGTCGTCGCGTTGAGGGCCGTGGCGTTCTCGGCGGCGAAGGCGGCGATGAGCTGGAGCGCCGGCTGCATCGTGAGGAAGATCCCGATGAACAGCCACGCCACCTCGGCGATGGGGCCGAACGTGAACGCGTTCCCCTCCAGCGCCTCCCGCCGCGCCGTCCGGTAGGCGAGGAACGCCACGCCGAACATGATCACCTCGCGGATGCCGAACGGGAGGTGGAGCGCCTCGTGGAGGTCGGGCACCCACCCGAACACGTTCGGGTCGAGGAACACGCTCCCGATGATGAGGGCGAGCCAGACGAACCCCAGCTTCCCTTCGATGGCGACGTGCCGCCGCGTGTGCGCCGCCGCCACGTCGGTGTACTCGCCGGGCTCGACGTCGGGGTCGCCCGCGCGGCGCCGCTGGGCTCGCTCGCTCTCCGCCGCGTTCCGGCGGTCGAACACGTAGAACACCGCGAGGATGAGGAGCAGCGTCGGGAGCCAGATGTACCAGATGTGGGTGAAGGTCCAGAAGAACGGGACGCCGCGGAGGAAGCCGAGGAAGAGGGGGGGGTCGCCGATGGGCGTGAGCGCGCCGCCGACGTTGGAGACGACGAAGATGAAGAAGATGATGTGGTAGGCCCGGAGCCGCCCCCGGTTCACGCGCATGTAGGGGCGGATCAGCAGCATGCTCGCCCCCGTCGTCCCGATGAAGTTCGAGATGACGGCGCCGACGAACAGCATCGCGGTGTTCACGCGCGGCGTCCCCTCGAAATCGGTCTTGATGAGGATCGTCCCGCTGGCGACGTAGAGCGCGAAGAGCAGGGCGATGAAGGCGAGGTACTCCTCGACGGCGTGGAGCACCGCGACGTCCTCGAGCGGGCTGACGAGGTAGATCGCCGCCACGAGCAGCCCCAGCCCGACGGCGTACTTCGGGTAGTGGTGGTGCCAGTGGTGCGGGTAGAACAGCGGCCCCGTCGCGATCATCACCAGCAGCGCGACGAAGGGGAGGACGAGCCACACCGGCGGCGCCGCGTGCCCCTCCCCGGCCACGTGCTCCTCCGACGACACGCCCGCCGCCTCCAGCGAGTCCTCGGTCCCGGCCCCGACGGCGCCGGGGCCGGCGGCCGGCGGCGCCATCCCCTCGGGCGCGGTCTCGCCGGGCTGCCCGGGGTCGCCCAGGACCGGCTCGTCCTGCGCCCCGGCCGCCGGCCCGAGGAGCGCGAACCCCAGCAGGCCGAGGAGGAGCGCGGCGAGGAGGCGGACAGGCATGGACGATGAACAGTAGACGGTGAACGGTGAACGGATGTCTCGCAGCCCGGAGCCTCTACGGCGCCTCCGCCACGCGCGCGGGCCACTGGAACGGGACCGTGACCGCCGACGGCGCCGCCTCGCCCGCCGCCGCCTCCACGGCCGCCGCCTTCAGCTCGCTCGTCTGGAGCAGCGCCCGCACGGCGTCCTCGCTCACGCGCAGGAACGGCGCCGCCCAGAACCCGATGAGCACCATGAGCACGGCCAGCGGCGCCATCAGGCCCACCTCGCGCGCGTTGAGGTCCTTCATCGCGAGGTTCGCCTCGCTCGTCACCTCCCCGAAGAACGTCCGGTAGACCAGCCACAGGAGGTACACCGCCGCGAGGATCACGCCCGTCGTGCCGAGGACGACCCAGAGGTCGGAGAACGCCGTGCTCCTCCACGACCCGAGCAGGATCATGAACTCGCCGACGAACCCGTTGAGCCCCGGCAGCCCGGCGCTGGCGAACACCGTCAGCATCATGAAGAACGTCAGCACCGGGACCGTCCGCGCGATCCCGCCGAAGTCGGCCATCTCGCGGGTGTGCCGGCGCTCGTAGAGCATCCCGATGAGGAGGAACAGCGCGCCCGTCGAGATCCCGTGGTTGATCATCTGGATCAACGCCCCCTGCACCGCCTCCGTCGTCAGCGCGAACAGCCCGAGGACGACGAAGCCGAGGTGGCTCACCGACGAGTACGCGATGAGCTTCTTGGCGTCGGTCTGGGCGAAGGCCACGAGGGCGCCGTAGATGATGCCGATGACGGAGAGGACGGCGAGCACGGGCGCCCACCGCTCGGCGGCGTTGGGGAAGAAGGGGATGGTGAACCGGAGGATCCCGTACGTCCCCATCTTGAGCAGCACGCCGGCGAGCACGACGCTCCCCCCCGTCGGCGCCTGCACGTGGGCGTCGGGCAGCCACGTGTGCAGCGGGAACAGCGGCACCTTGATCGCGAAGGCGAGGAGGAACAGGAAGAACAGCCACCCCTGCGCCCCCAGCGGCACGCCGAACGAGACGAGCTTGTACCAGTCCGTCGTGAACACCCCGCCGTTGACCGCGTCGCCCGCCGCGAACCCGAGCCAGATCACGCCGACGAGCAT